>NZ_JAKMST010000002.1:0-225751 GCF_025772785.1 Campylobacter sp. CNRCH_2015_0338h | reverse complement strand
GAAAATATAGAAGAAAATATAGAAGAAAATATAGAAGAAAATATAGAAGAAAACCCCGCCGAATTTGATTCTCTTGATGATTTACCTATGGTTGAAGAAATGAGCGAAAAAGAGATGAGTTTTGATGATTTACCTGAAGATGCTCAATTTATTGGTGAAGCAAAAGATGATGATAGTGTTACAGAAGAAAATGAACCTTTAGTAGAAGAGGTTTTTGAAGATGAAAGTATAGATGATTTTCAACCAGAAGAGGAGTTAAGCACTCAAGATAAAATAAAAGAAGAATTAGCTGCTATTGATGAATTAGATGAAGAATTTGGTGATATTGATGAGAATTTAATGAGTGATTTTGATATGCAGGATTTAAGTGAGGGTGAAAATTTACAAATGAAATCACAAGCCGATGTGAATGAGGAAAATATAGAGGAAAATATGAGTGAAGTTTTAGATGAAACGCAAGATGAATTTGCAAATTTAAACGAAAATGATATTATGTTAGCTTTAGGAGAAGAACTTGCTCCAGCTATTGTAGAAAAGAAAGAAGCAAGCAAGGTAAACACTGAAGAAAAAGCAGAGAATTTACAAGAAGATGAAATGGTAAATGAGCTTAGTAAAAGTATAGCTCAAACTATCACTTCGAGTATTACCGATGATACTTTAAAAGCAGCCTTAAAAGGCATGAAAATGAATATAAACATTAACATAAGCTTTGATGAGGATAAACATTGAGTGGTCAAATTTTAATCATCTCAGGGCCAAGTGGAGCAGGTAAGAGTACCTTGCTTCAAAGGCTTTTTAAAGAAAAAGATAATATTTATTTTTCTATTTCAAGTACAACAAGAGCTCCTAGAGAAAATGAAAAAAATGGAGTAGATTATTTTTTTATTAGCGAAGAAGAATTTAAACAAGGTATAGAAAAAGGTGATTTTTTAGAATGGGCTTTGGTACATAAAAATTATTATGGCACTTCGTTAATTCCTGTGAAAAAAGCATTACAAGAGGGTAAAAGTGTCATTTTTGATATCGATGTGCAAGGTTTTTGTATAGCTAAAGAAAAAATGCCTGAATATATTACTTCTGTTTTTATTACAACTAAAAATAAAAAAGAACTTGAAAAAAGATTGCTTAAGCGAAATACTGATAAAATAGAAGATATTAGCAAAAGATTGGAAAATGCTAGTGATGAAATGGCTTATTTGGATCGATATGATTTTTTAATCATAAATGATGATCTTGAAAAAAGCTATAGGGAGTTAGAAGCGGTTTTTGAAGCTTCAAAATTAAAAAGTACAAAACATGATTTAAAACAAATTCAAATTCAATGGAATAAAGGAGAATAAAATGCATATGCCAAGCGGAACTCAATGGTTGATTATATTACTTATAGTAGTGTTACTTTTTGGTGCAAAAAAAATTCCAGAGCTTGCTAAAGGCTTAGGAAAAGGTATTAAAACTTTTAAAGATGAAATGAATACAGAAGATGATAAAAAAATCGTTCAAGAAGATGCGCAAAAAATTGAAAAAATCAATGAAAAAGATGTTCTTGTAAAAGAAAATAACGAAGAAGTAAAAAAAGCTTAAGGCAATACATTGAAAACTTTAGTTTATAAAGAAATTAAAGAAAAATTAGGAAGAGATTTTATCTTAGAAAATCCCAAGAATAAAAATCTAGCTCATTTTGCCACGCCTTTGGCTTTTTCTTTGGCTAAAGAATTAAAGCAAAATCCTATGATAATTGCCAATGATATTGTTGCTAAGTTAAAAAATTGTGATTGTTTTGAAAGTGTAGAGGCTTTAAATGGTTATGTAAATTTTAAACTTTCAAAAACTTTTTTAAATTCTTTGGCTACGCAAGCTTTGGGCGATAGTGAAAATTTTGCAAAAGATGATAAAAAAGAGCAGAGTTTTTTACTTGAATATGTGAGTGCAAATCCGACAGGACCTTTACACATAGGACATGCTAGAGGGGCTATTTTTGGCGATACTTTAACTAGGGTTGCTAGGCATTTAGGGTATAAATTTGATATAGAATATTATGTCAATGATGCGGGTAATCAAATTTATCTTTTAGGTCTTTCTATATTACTTGCAGTAAAAGAGCATTGTTTAAAAGAGCAAGTTCAATATCCTGATGAGTATTATAAAGGCGAATATATCGTAGATGTAGCAAAAGAAGCTTTTGTTGATTTTGAAAAAGATTTCTTTGTAGAAGAAAACATTCCGCAATTAGCACTTTGGGCTAAGGATAAAATGCTTAAAATTATCAAGCAAAATTTGGCCGATGCTAAGATATTTATTGATACTTATGTGAGCGAAACAAGTTATTATAATGAATTAGAAAATACCTTAAAAGCTTTAAAAGAGCATGGTGGTACTTATGAACAAGATGGTAAAATCTGGCTTGCATCAAGTGCTAAAGGCGATGAAAAAGATCGTGTGATTATTAAAGATGATGGAAAAGGAACTTATCTAGCTGCTGATATAGTTTATCATAAAGATAAAATGAGCCGCGGTTATGATAAGTGTATTAATATATGGGGAGCTGATCATCATGGCTATATAGCTAGAATGAAAGCTGCTATGGAATTTTTAGGTCAGGATAGTCAAAATCTTGAAATTATCTTAGCGCAAATGGTTTCATTATTAAAAAATGGTGAGCCTTATAAAATGAGCAAAAGAGCAGGAAATTTCATCTTAATGGGTGATGTTTTAGAAGAGCTTGGCAGTGATGTGTTAAGATATATTTTTATTAGTAAAAAATGTGATACACATTTAGAGTTTGATGTAGATGAGTTTAAAAAAGAAGATAGCTCTAATCCTGTGTATTATATTAATTATGCTCATGCTAGAATTCATCAAGTATTTGCTAAAGCAGGTAAGAGTGTAGATGATGTTATGCATGCTAAATTTGAGAGTTTAAATGAAGATGGCATGAATCTTTTATTTGAAAGTTTAAATTTAAAAGCAGTGCTTAATGACGCATTTGAGTCAAGAGCCTTGCAAAAAATTCCTGATTATTTAAAAAATTTAGCTTCTTTATTTCATAAATTTTATAATGAAAATAAAGTAGTTGGCTCAGATAACGAAGATGAGCTTTTAAAACTTTTTGCCGTATGTGCTTTAAGTATTAAAACAGCTTTTGCGCTTATGGGAATAGAGGCAAAAAATAAAATGAATCACGATTAATTTTGGTCGTGATTTTTACTTTTTTTAATACTTCTTGTCATCATAAAGCTTTGCTCGAAAAACAAAAGCAAAGTCACACTTACTCCTACTGCTAAGGCTAGTGTTACTGAAAGTGTTGTAAAAAAATGATCAAAAAATTGAATCAAGAAATTAGTCTTTTCGCTAATATCTTCTGAGCGTATAAAAGAAATCAAATACAATATGGCCTTATATGCATAAATTCCAGGTATCATAGGAATGAGAGCGGGAAAAGCTATGATTTCAGCAGGTGTTTTAAAAATCTTAGCTAAAAATAAACCAAGACAGCCTATACTAAAAGAAGCTATAAAGGTTGCAATAGCCAAGGTTTGAAAGCCAAAATATCCCATCAAGGTAAAGCGCATGCCATGAGCTATAGCGGCTAATATGGCTGAGAGTATGAGTGTTTTAAAGGGTGGATTACACACATAAGCAAAACCAAAACCTGTTAAAGCTGCAAAAAACATATCCCAAAGTATAGAAGAATAATCAATCATCTTAAAATCCCAAAATCATTAATACCAAGAGTAGTGTAAATTCCAATGGCAATACAGCATACTAATATCGCCACACTAATAATACGACTAAGCCCCATAAGTATATGATCTTTTAAAATGTCTATAACGGAGTTTATAAAATAAACCCCAGGAATTAAATATAATATACTAGAACCCAAAGCAACATTAGCTTCTTGCACGAGTTTCAAATCCACCCCAAAAAATACAATAAAAGAAGATAAAAAAGAACAAATAATGTATTGAATTCTTAAATCAATTTTTATTCTAGTGAGTAAAACTCTTAAGCTAAAACCTACTAAAGTAGCTAAAAATACAAATAAGCAACCATAAAAATCTCCTCCAAATAGCTTGCAAAATGCTGAGTTTGCCACTGAAACTAAAAATAAATTCGCTAAAAAAGGATTTCTTGTGCTTTGTTTGAGTTTTATAAGAGAAAATTTAGCTTCTTCTAGGTTATATTTATGATCATGAATTTGCCAGCTTAATGCACTAAGTTCTAAAATAAGTTTAAAATTAATATGATTGTGCTTATTAGGTATGATATAGGTTCTTTGTATGGAATTATCATCTTTATCAAAAATATTTAGCGTGGTATGATGAAAGAAAAAATTCATGTTAATCTCATAACCATATGCATTAGCTATTCTTCCAACGCACTTTGCCACTCTTGCTGTGTAGGTTCCAGCACTTAGAAAAACACTGATGTATTCGATTAAAAAATCTGTTAAATTTTGAATAGATGGCTTTTGCATAACATTTTTCTTTGAAATAATTTTTATAAGATTTTATCAAAAATCAAATATAAAATCATATAAATTTAAATGTTTTTAGAAAATATATATTAAATTAAAGGAAATAATAAAATACCTAGCTAATGAAACTAGGTATTTAAAATTGAAATTTTAAGATATCTTTTTTCTTTTTTGGATATAGATATAAATAGCCACAATCATAGTAGCAAAAATAATACAAGCTACAATAACAAAATGCAAATATTCTTTGATTAAATCTTCATTTTTACCTAAAACATAGCCTAATATAAGCAAAATCAAACACCAAATTCCAGCCCCTAAACTAGTATAAAATATAAACTTTTTCAAATTCATTCTTGCTAATCCTGCGGGTAAAGAAATATACTGACGCAAACCAGGGATTAATCTACCACTAAAGGTTGATATCTCACCATGTTTGTTAAAAAAGGCTTCAAATTGAGCAAATTTTGCTTCATTAACTCCAAAATATTTGCATATTTTCAAAAGAACTTCCCGTCCTAAAAAATAACATAAATAATAATTAAGCAAAGCTCCTAAAAGAGCTCCAAAAGTCCCACAAAGCAGACATAGCCAAAAGTTAAGTTCGTTTTGATGGGCTAAATATCCAGCAGGTATCATCACTACTTCGCTGGGAAAAGGAAAAAAGGAACTTTCTACAAACATAAGAAAAATAATCCCCCAATAACCCCAATCTTTTGCAAGAGTGAGTAAAAAATCTATAATATCACCAAGCATAAATAACCTTTATTTTTTAAGCTAATGATATAAGCTTAGTTTTAATGTTTTAAAAATATAGCATGGCTTTTGCGCAAATGATTATTAAAATACATAAAATCAATGCAATCAAGTGAGATTTTAAAGGATCTTTTCTTTTTAAAACTTTTATAAAAAATAAAGAATAAAAAGTCAAAGCTAGCATTGTTATTAATAATAAAAGTTTGATAAATAAAAATATGCCAAAATTACTCGCAAAAAAATCCCAAAAAGAGTTAAATTCATAAAAGCTCAAAAGATAAAATCCACTTAGTAAAAGTAAGATAAAAATACCAGCAAAAATAAAAATACTTGATTTAGTATAAGCTTTTTTAATTTTATCACAATCTTCTTTGTTTGCGTGTTGATAAGCAAAGCGATAAACACATACATCAAAAAATACATAGGCTATAAAAAATACAGCGCAAATAAGATGAATACAAATAAAAATAAAATGCATAATTAATCTCCTTAAAAATCATAGCACAATTTTAAGGAGATGTAAAATTAAAGTTTTTCTAAAATTTGGATAGTTTTGATTTTATCTCCTGCTCTAATGCTATCTAGTACTTCCAAACTTTCTTTATCTTCAGGGTTAATTTGCCCAAAGATAGTATGCACTCCGTCTAAATGAGGCTGCGGGCTGTGACAAATGAAAAATTGCGATCCGCCTGTATCTCTGCCAGCGTGAGCCATAGATAAGCTACCTCTTAAGTGCTTGTGTTTTTGATCGTCACATTCACATTCTATCTCATAGCCAGGGCCACCTGAGCCTATACCATAAGGACAACCACCTTGTATCACAAAATTTGGAATCACGCGGTGAAAAACAAGCTCATCATAAAAACCATCATTGGCTAAGTTGGCAAAATTACACACAGTTTGTGGTGCTTCATCAGGAAATAATTCTAATTTCATATCACCTTTTTCGGTGCTAATGATAGCAAAATTGTATTTTTTTGCATTTTTTGTGTCGATTTTTTTAAGCATTTTTTGATCCTATTCTATATTAGTATAAACTGCTTGTACATCATCATCATCTTCTAATTTATCAAGCAATTTTTCAATATCAAGAAGTTGTTCTTCGCTAAAATTTACAGGATTGTTAGCAAGATATTCAAGTCCTGCTTTTTTAAGCACTAAACCTTTTTTTTCTATGGCATTGCTAAGCTCGCCAAAAGCAGTGTAATCACCTATAATTAGTAATTCCTCTTCATTTTGCTCAAGCTCTTCAAGTCCTGCATCAATGAGTTCAAGCTCAAGTTCTTCTAAATCTCCATCATATTTTTCAAGATGAAAAACAGCTTTATGTGAAAACATAAAAGTTAAAGAGCCATTTTGTAAAATTTCTCCACCATTTTTGCTAAAAATCGCTTTTACATTGGCCACTGTGCGTGTAGGATTATCACTCATACACTCAACAATGATTAAAGCTCCATGTGCTGCTTTTCCTTCATAGTGGATATTTTTAATATCAGCACTATCTTTTCCACTTGCTCTTTTAATAGCTGCATCGATATTGTCTTTTGGCATATTATTAGCTTTTGCAGTAGCTATGGCACTACGAAGCTTTGGATTCATATCAGGATCAGCTCCGCCTTCTTTTGCTGCTACTTGTATAGCCTTTGCAAGTTTTGGAAAAAGTTTGCTCATTTTATCCCATCTTGCTTCTTTAGAGGCTCTGCGATATTCAAACGCTCTTCCCATAAATTCTCTCTTTCTTATATTGTTTTAAAGTTAAAAGTATAAACTAAGAAGTCTAAATTTGATTTTAAAGGAGTAAAAGAGTGATCAGAAAAGCTAGAAAAGATGATGTTAAAAAATGCATACAATTGCTTGCTTTAGCAATGGATCATTTTATATACAAACTTAGTGGTTATAATGATCATCAAAAAGCCATAGAGGTTTTAGAAAATTTCTTCACTCAAGAAAATAATCGTTTAAGCTATGAAAATATATATGTTTATGAAGAAGATAGGGAAATTTTAGGTGCGATTTGTTGTTATGATGGGGCTTTGGCGGATGAGCTAGATAAGCCTTTAAATGATCATTTAGAATTTTTAGGAATCAAAGAAAAAGTTTTAAAAGAATGTGAAAATGAGTTTTATTTAGATAGTATTTGTGTGGATGAAAAAGCAAGAGGGAAAGGTATTGCTAAGAAATTGATTGAATGCGCTTTCAATGAAGCTTTGAAAAATGGTAAAAAGCTTTCATTAATCGTAGAAGATGAAAATATAAATGCAAAAATGCTTTATGAAAAAATGGGTTTTAAACTGATAAAAAATAAAATTTTTCACTCTCATAAATATGAATACAGAGAAAAAGGAGAATAAATGATTATAAAAACTAAAAATATTAATTGTCAAAGTTGTGTAAATTTAATCAAGGCTTCATTGGAAGATGAATTTGGTACTATGCAAATAAATGTTGAAACAAAAAGTATTGAGATTGATTTAAAAGCAGAGCAAGTTGAAGAGTTCAAAAAACAATTGCAAGATTTAGGTTTTGAGATAGATGAAGCATGAGTTAAAATTAAAAATAGGCAATATGACTTGTGTTAATTGCTCTAATGCTATAGAAAAAGTTTGTGCAAAAATTGATGGAGTCGAAGATGTAAGTGTTTCTTATGTCAATTCTAGCGGGGTGTTTTTGCTTAAAGATTTATCCTTGGAAGTAAAAATCAAAGAAAAAATCAAAGCTTTGGGTTTTGAGATATTACAAGAAGAGCAAAATTTATACGAGTTTAAACTCAAAGAGCTTAAAAATATGAAAACAAAGCTTATCATGAGTATAATTTTAAGCTCTATTGTGATGTATTTTGAAATGTTTGTTCAAGGAAATGTTTCTGCTTTAATTCAAATGTTTTTATCTATGGTAGCGATTTTTTATTGTGGAAAAGGTTTTTTTATCCACGCTCTTAAAGGATTAAGACATAAAAATTTAGATATGAACACTTTGATATCCTTAGGTGCCTTTACTTCTTTTGTATATTCTTTTTTTGTGTATTTTGAGGTATTTGGCAAAGATGGTTATTTGTATTTTAGTGGTGGAGCGATGATTATAAGCTTTGTTTTATTGGGTAAATACTTAGAAGAAAAGGCTAAATTTAAATCCTTAGAATATCAAAATAAATTAAAAAACATAGATATTAAAAAAGCTAATATAATCTTAGAAGATGGAAGTATAAAAAGCATACCCAGTGCTTTTGTAAAAGAAAATGATGTGATTTTAGTAAAAGAGGGCGAAAGCGTTGTTGCTGATGGGATGATTATAGCAGGTGAAGCTGAGGTTGATGTGAGTTTTTTAACAGGAGAGTTTTTGCCACTTTTAAAAAAGCAAGATGATGAGATTTTAGCAGGAACTGTGTTGATTAATGGAAGCTTAAAGATTAAAGCTAATAAAAAGGCGATTGAAAGTTCATTAGAACAAATCAAAGATCTTGTTTTTAAAGCAGGTAGTGTCAAAACACCTTTAGCAAATTTAGCTAATAAGATTTCAGCTTATTTTGTAGCTTGTATTATAATTTTATCACTTTTTGTGTTTGCTTTTTGGTATTTTAAAGAAGGAATTAATGCAGCGTTTTTACATGCTTGTGCTACGCTTTTAATCTCTTGTCCTTGCGCTTTGGGCTTAGCAACCCCTATAGCCATAGTTAGTGCTTTAGCAAATGGAGCAAGAAATTTTATCTTAGTGAAAAATCCAGCAGTGTTAGAGAATTTAGCTAGTATAAAACTTGCTATTTTTGATAAAACAGGTACTTTAAGTCAAGATGACTTAAGTGTTTATAAGCATGATCTAACTCAAGAAAATTTTCAAAAACTCACCCAAATTGAAAATTTAAGCTCACACCCAATCGCAAAGGCTTTTACTAAAGAATTGAATGTAAATTTAAATTTACAAGGAAAATTAAGTGTTTTAGTGGGTAGTGGTTTGCTTTATGAGGAAAATGAAGATAAATATTTAATAGGCAATGAAAAATTAATGTTTGAAAATGGCGTTGATATACAAAAAAGCAAACAATTTTTACAAGAATTTGAAGATCAAGCGCCTATATGCTTGTATTTTGCAAAAAATAAAATTTGTCTTGGCGGGGTTTGTTTAAAAAATGAACTTAAAAACGAAGCTAAAGACTTGATAGCAAATTTAAAACAAAAAGGTGTAAAAAGTATTATTTTAAGCGGTGATAATAAAAAAAGTGTTGCCAAAATAGCAAATGAGCTTAATATCGATGAGTATTATTCTGACTTAAAACCCGAGCAAAAGCTTGATTTTATAAAAGAAAAAATCAAAAAAGAAAAAGTGCTTTTTATAGGAGATGGTATCAATGATGCTCCTGCTTTAAATTTAGCTAGTGCAAGCATAAGTTTTTCCAAAGCAAGTGAGCTTGCTAAAAAAAGTGGAGATTTGATTTTAATAAAAGATGATTTATCTTTAATAGCTTATTGTTTTGAGCTTTCTCAAAAAACTAAAAATATCATCAAACTCAATCTTTTTTGGGCTTTTATTTACAATGCTTTGTGCATTCCTATTGCAGCAGGTTTTGTGCCATTTATAAGTCTTAGTCCGCATTTGGCAGCTTTAGCAATGTGTTTTAGTTCAGTAACAGTTGTGCTAAATTCTTTAAGATTACGTTAGGTAATTTTTAAGCAATATTTATAAGAGTTAATTCATCAAACTCCTGAAAAGGAGTTTGATTTTATAGTTCATTAACAGCACGATATGCTTGATCAATTGCTGCGTGCATATAAGCATCCCAATCAGCATCTGAATTTGCTATAACGATATTACCAAAAGGTTTTCTTGCAAGTTCTATAGTTTTTTGCGCTTCTTCACTATCATCAAAAAGACTGTTTTCTGTATATGAATAACAATGCCCCCAACGATTTACAACTATAGCCTTAATGTCTCTTTCATGGTCAAATCCAGCCGAGCCTAACATGCCTTGAAGTTGATCGCGAACGATTTTTTCATGTTCTTCAAAACTCATAGTGAATAATAAATTTCTACCCACTCTAGCTCTATCTCTTGCATCCATTCCTTCAAGGTCGATTCCTTGCATAGAAGCAAATACTAAAGGCGAGCATACCATATGAACACAAATAGGCTTTTTAGGATCTCTTGGGTGATGGTATCCTCCCATATCCACAGGATAATCAAGCTTGGTTCTAGCATAAGGCATTTTTGGTGAATAAATTTCATGTACTCCAAGTTTTATAAATGGTTCCCAGTTGCTTATAATAACATTTGTGTGTAAAAGAGAGGTTTTTACGTTTTTGCTTAAAGCATCTTTTTGATCTTGTGGCATGCTTGGTACTATGTATGGAATCATACTATTATAATTTGCCATTACAACTTTTTTAGCTTTTACTCTATAATTTTTGCCTTTATTAACATAAGTTACCAAAGCTCCATCTTTTGTGTTTTCTACATTGATAACAGTGCTGTTTAATCTTAAACGCACTTTGTTTTTAGCAAGATCAAGTTTAGAATAATCAAAATGAGCTAGAGTAACTTCATCCATATCTTTGCCTTTTTTAGATACATCAGGAATTAATCTTCTAACCATTAATCTAGCAACAGTGGCATTACCATCAGCGCAGTGGTGGATGTATGGTTCTTCCATTTCAGCTAATGCTTCTCCTTCGATTGGATCAAGACCAAGCTTGTCAAAACCAGGTAAAAATGAAGCTCTAGCATCTTCACAAGAAACAGCATCAATACCCAAAGCCAAAAAGTCATCTGTCATACCTTCAAAGAATTTTACAGCTTGTGGTGAAAGCTTAACTTTTTCTTCTAAGAATTTTTTATAGCTTGTTTTAGCCACATACTCATCTCTTTGCTCTTTTGTCAAACCTTTTAAATAGTCTTTTTCGCTTTTAAATAAAGCAATTAAATCTTTTTTATCTTTTTCATTAAGAGGAAAATCACCTATAAAAGCTTCAACACTTCTACCATTATGTCTTCCCTCAGGAATATCATCACAAATTACTTTTCTAGGGTTGCCACTTACGACTTTATCTACTCCAAATTCAGTCTTAGAAAAATACACACCCCTGCTAAGATTTAAATCAGGATAAAAATTTACATCAAAACGTTTAGCAAGCTCATCAATATCCACACCCAAAGATGATAATAAATCTACTACTTCTTTAGAATATAACGCTTTTGGTGATTGAAATGTTTCGCTACCACCATAACTTAAAATAGTACCATCTTCTAAATCTATTTCATTTCTTCTAGCATGTCCACCAAAATCATCATGATTATCAAGGATAAGAATTTTTTTATCTTTTCCAAATTTGTTTTGATAAAAACAGGCAGCTGCTAAACCACTAATTCCAGCTCCAACTACAACCAAATCATATTCTTGTTTAGGTTTGATAGCGCTAAAGTCAAATTTTTCACCATCTCTTAGCATATGTGCAAATTCATAACTTGCATTATTGCTACCCCTTAGTCCAAGCCATTTTGGAGGATAGTATTCTTTGGTAAAATCTTCGATTTTGGCTTCTTTACCATATAATACTTGCAAAGGAGTCATTCCTGCAAGTATAGTTAAAGCCATTCCATTTAAAAAATCTCTTCTTTGCATGATTGTCCTTAAAATAAGATATATCAAGTCTTATTTTAAGAATATATTTATATATTTACTCTTAAAAGTGTTTCATTTGAATACAAATTTTTATAAAAAAGTTACTTTTTTTCTCTTTTTATAATTTTTATATAGTTTAATAAGTAGAAAAATCAAGGCTAGACTTAAAGCTAAAAAATGTGGAATTTGTGGTATTTTTGCAGATAAAAAATAATGCCAAGCTACTAGCAAAAAGCAAAAATATCCAAGTTTTCTTATTTTACTCATTTTTTTAAAAAGCTTAAATGAGCTTATAAACATAAATGTGAGTATAAAAAAGCTTACAAAACCACTAAATTCTAAATTTTTACTAAAAGTATCTTTGAAAAAAAGTATTAAATTTAAATTTTTTCCAAAAGCAAAATAATTAAAAAAGTGAATCAAAGCCCAAAAAAACGCATAAAAACCTAAAAATTTAGGGTAATCTTTTGTGTGCTTATACTTTAAAAGTGAAAAAAACAGGCTCAATCCAAAAAAGATTAAGCCAAATATACCACTATAAAAATATACAGATTTTACAATATCAAATTCTTGCATGATTTGATAGATGCTAAAAACAATACTTAAAGCAAAGGCTAAAAATCCACCGATATTATAAACTTTTTTGCTCATTAAAAATTAACCTTTAAATCCATATCTTTATACAAATGTGCTACTTCTTTTTCATAGCCATTAAACATTTGTGTAGGCTTGGTGAAAAAATCTCCCAAAGGACGCTCATTTGCTTGAGACCATCTTGGATGAGAGACATTTGGATTAACATTAGCATAAAATCCATATTCTCTAGGGTTTGCTAGCTCCCATGTGGTTTTAGGTTGTTCTTTGGTAAATTCTATTTTTACAATAGATTTTATACTTTTAAAGCCATACTTCCATGGAACTACAAGACGAATCGGCGCTCCATTTTGTCCCAATAAAGGCTTTTTATACATACCCACAGCCATAAGCGTTAGTGGATGCATAGCCTCATCTAATCTTAAGCCCTCCACATAAGGATAATCAAGAGTTGGGAAAAATGAAGCTTGATCGGCAAATTGATTTTTATCAAAAAGAGTGGTAAATTTTATAAATTTAGCCTCACTTTTGACTTTGCATTTTTCTATTAAAGCACGCAATTCAAAACCAACCCAAGGCACTACCATAGACCAAGTTTCAACACAACGAAATCTATAAATTCTCTCTTCTAAAGGAAAGGCTAATAAATCTTGCATGGTTAAAGTCAAAGGCTCTTCAACTTCCCCGCTAACTTCTATTTTCCAGCCGTTTGTGTTAAAATTTTTCGCAAGCTCTACGGCTCTTTTTTTATCAGTAGAAAATTCATAAAAATTTACATAATTAGTCGCAATTTTTTCATCGCTAAGTTTTAATTTTTCATTATTAGGATCAGGAAAGAAATTTAATGCCATCAATTCAGATTGAACTAAGGCTGAACTAACTAAAGCTCCAGCACCTAGTTTTAAAAAATGGCGTCTTTTTTTATATAATTGTTCGTTTGTGATATTCATAATTTTCCTTTATAAGTTTTGTGATATTAAAACATATAAAGGAAAATAAAAGGATAATTTTTATTATATAAAAAAATATTTTTAAAAAATTATCTCACTGTTTTCAGATAGAGCAGGGTTATTTTTTGGAAATGGAGAAGTATTGGTATAATATTCTCTTTGCTTTTCATAAATTCCTTGATAAACTCCTTTTGGAATGATAAATTTTCTAGCACTATCAGGATAAAGTTCTAAATATTTTGTTAAAAATTCTTTAAAAACCGGAGCAGCGGTTCTTGCGCCACCTTCGATTTGTTTCATAGGTTTATTATCATCATTACCATACCAAATGATAGCTTCTATTTCAGGAGTCAAGCCACAAAACCACGCATCTATGCTTTTATTTGAAGTACCTGTTTTTCCAGCTATTTCAATCCCTTCTACTCTAGCATTGCGTCCAGTGCCTTTTTTAACAACATTTTGCATCATATCATTGACTAAAAAGGCTTGTTCGGGTTCGCTAATTTTTCTTTCTCCTGAATTAAATTCTACTACCATTTTGCCATTTTTATCAATTACTCTTTTAATGAGTATTAAATCTTTTTGCACGCCATAGTTTCCAAATGCTGTATAAAGTTTAGCATAGTCATAAATAGAAATTCCAAAGCTACCCAAAACTATAGATAAATCAACTGGTATATTCTCAAAGCCCATAAATTGAAGTTTATCATGGATCACATCAAGTCCTAGGGCAAGAGCTAAATTTATGGTAGCTAGGTTTCTTGATCCAGTTAATGCTTCTTTTAAGCTTATAAGCCCTAGAAATTTTCCACCGTAATTTTTAGGTTTCCAGTCTTTCTCATCTTCTTTGGTACTTTCAAAAATTCTTGAAATATCAGCAACCTTACTCATAGGAGAATAGCCCATATCAATGGCAATTTGGTATAAAAAAGGTTTAAAAGAACTTCCAGGCTGTCTTAAACTTTGAGTAGCACGGTTGAAATTACTTTTTGTATAATTTACCCCACCTACTAAGGCTAATATGTCTCCATTTTGGTGATTTGCTACTATCATAGCTCCATTAAGTGTACTTAAATTTGCATCTTTGTCTCTTTTAACTATTTCATCATAGCCAAATTTTAAAGCTTCTCTTGCAATATTTTGCACATCAAGATCTATAGCAAGCTCTATTTTATAACCACCACTTTTTAAGTCTTTAATTCCGCTTAGTTGTTTTAAAACTTCTTGAGTAACATAAGGAGCTGCATTTTGTGTTAAAGTATCATCATATACTTTTGGAATCTCTTTTAAGGCATTTTCATACTCTTCTTTAGAAATCCAACCAAGATTATACATCCTTTGTACTACGCTATTTGCTCTTGCTAAAGAAAGATCTAAATGTCTAGTAGGATCATAAGTGCTTGGAGCCTTTGGCATACCTACTAAAATGGCAATTTCTTTCAAACTAAGCTCATCTAAATTTTTTCTAAAATACCCAAGTGCAGCAGTTTTTACTCCATAATATCCATGTCCAAAGAATATGAAATTTAAATATCTTTCTAAAATTTGCTCTTTAGTTAAAGTACTTTCTATTTTATATGCAAGCAAGGCTTCTTTTAGCTTTCTACTTAAAGTACGCTCTGGGGTTAATTCTGTGTTTTTTATGAATTGTTGCGTAAGAGTGGAAGCTCCTTCCATGGTTTTTCCACCACTTCTTATGATTTTAATAGCTGCTCTAAAAATCGCATCTATATTAACCCCACCATGTTCAAAAAAGCTAGTATCTTCAATGGCTACCAAAGCTTCTATAAGTCTTGGTGGAAGTTCTTCATAAGGAGCGTAAAAGCGGTGTTGCTCGAAAACATTTGCAACTAATTTTCCATTTTTATCAAAAATTTGTGTTGTAAGAGGTGGTTTGTAATCTTTAAAGGTGTATTGATTTAAATCAGAATCAGAAAACAAATACGCAATAAATATAAAAACTCCAACTGCACACACTACACAAAAAGAAAGAAATATTTTTAAAATTTTTATCATAAAAATGCTTTCAAAAGTTCTATATTAAGCCCTAGTGCTGTACTTTGATGGCCTATGATTTTTTTAATGTATTTTTTATGAAATCCCTCGCACATCACAGCTCCGGCTTTGCCTTGATAAAGTTTTGACTCAACGTATTCTTGCATATCTTTTAAATCAAATTTATCTAAAATCAAATCACACTTGCTAAGATTAAAAATCTTTTTATCTTCTAAAACTAAAATCATCGCGCTTAAAACGCTAATGCTTTTGCCACTTTGCAAATTGAGCATATTAAAAGCCTCATTATCACTTTTAGCTTTAGTAAGAATGATATTTTGAGCACAAACTATGCTATCAGCAAATAAAACATTTTTTAAATCAGGATATTTTGCAAAAAACTGCCTTTCTTTTTCTAAAACAATTTTTTGCACATAAGAGCTTGGATTATCTTTTTTTACCAAGCTCTCATCATAATCGATAATAATTTGTTCAAAAGCGATATTTGCTTCTTTTAATAAAGCAACGCGTGAAAGCGAACTTGAAGCTAGATAAAGCATTAAGCAAGACTTTCTTCTATGATTTTCTTAGCATGATCAAGCGCTTGTTCTATTTTGCTTGTATCTTTACCGCCAGCTGTTGCAAAATCATCCCTACCGCCACCGTTTCCACCAAGTATTTGTGCAATTTCTTTTACCAAAACACCAGCTTTTAACGAAGTGTCTTTAACACCTGCTGCTATGATGATTTTGCCTTCTTTTTCTTGTAAAAGTAAAATTACCGCTTTGTTAAATTTGTTTTTAAACTCATCTATCATGGTTTTTATATCGCCACTATCTATTTTTTGCACACAATATTGAATGCCATTTAGTTCTTTAGAGTTTAATTCTGCTTTGTTTGAATTTTTTAATTCATTTTTTAAACTAGCTATTTCATTTTTTAATTTTGCCACATAGCTTAAAATATCATGAGTTTTTAACTCTTCTTTGGCTTGGTTTAGTTCTTTTAAATTTTCATTAACATAATCAAGTGCAGCTTTGCTTACTACTGCTTCTATCCTTCTAACTCCAGCGCTAACTCCGCTTTCTTTGATGATGTAAAAACTTCCTATTTCAGAGCTATTTTTCACATGGGTACCACCGCAAAGTTCTTTACTAGCTCCTAGGGTTAAAACTCTTACTTTTTCTTGATATTTTTCACTAAATAAAGCTATGGCGCCACTTTTTTTAGCTTCATCTAAAGCCAAAATTTCAATTTTAGCTTCATTTACTTGCATGATGTGAGTATTTACTAAAGCTTCTATTTGCTTTAATTCTTCTTTGTTTAGAGCTTTTGGATGAGTAAAATCAAATCTTAATTTATTATGCTCTACCAAAGAACCTGCTTGACTAATGTGTGAGCCAAGAATTTCTCTTAAAGCATGGTGTAGTAAATGTGTCGCACTATGATGTCTTGCGATTTGTTCTCTTTTTTTAGTATCTATGCAAGCTAACACTTTATCATTTGTTTTAAGATCTTGTTTTAATTTCACTTGACTAAGATTAATATCAAAGAATTTTTGTGTATCTAAAACCTCATTTTCATTGATAAAACCTATATCAGCGCTTTGCCCTCCACTTGTTGCATAAAATGGAGTTTTTTCAAGCATTAACCATGCTATATCTCCTGCCTTAGCTTCGGTTATGATTTTAAAATTTTCATCTAAAATAGCCATGATTTTAGTTTTTTCTTCATAATTTTCATAACCACTAAAAGTATTTTTGCCAAATTTTTCTAATAAAACTTTAAAGTCTCCGCTAACTGCTTTATCTCCACTTCCTTTCCAAGAAGCTTTGGCTCTATCTTTTTGTTCTTGCATAAGCTCATTAAATTTAGCCTCATCTACACTAAGATTTTTCTCTCTTAACATATCTTGGGTTAAATCAAGTGGAAAACCATAAGTATCATAAAGTTTAAAAGCTACTTCACCACTAAAAATATCTTTAGTTTTTTTAAGTTCTTCGTTAAAAATTTCTATGCCATTTTCGATAGTGCTTAAAAATCTTTCTTCTTCTAGTTTAATCTGCTCTTTGATAAATTCTTTTTTTTCATTTAAGTAAGTATAATGTCCACCCATTAACTCACAAACTACATCTACAAGCTCATACATAAAAGCTCTTTTAAGACCTAGTAAATATCCATGTCTTAAGGCACGGCGCATAATTCTTCTTAAAACATAGCCCCTACCTTCTTTATCAAAACCAACTCCTTGAGCAAGTAAAAATACACTTGATCTAATATGATCAGCGATTACTCTATAGCTAGCTCCACTTTCATAGGTATAAGTTTTACCGCAAAGTTTAGCAATACTCTCAATAATAGGCATAAACAAAGAACTATCAAAATTGCTAAATTTTCCTTCTTTTATAGCACTAACTCTTTCAAGTCCCATGCCTGTATCAATACTAGGTTTTGGCAATGGAGTAAGTGTGCCATCAGCACTTCTTTCATACTGCATGAAAACGAGGTTCCAAATTTCTAAGAACCTATCTCCATCACCACCCATATAATCTTCACTAGAATTAAAATGCTCAGCACCTTGATCATAAAAAATTTCACTACAAGGCCCGCATGGTCCAGTATCGCCCATTTGCCAGAAATTATCTTTATCGCCAAATTTATAAATTCTTTCTTTTTCTATATGTTTTTGCCAGAGTTCATATGCTTCATCATCGCTCTCATGTACAGTTACATATAGTCTTTCTTTAGGTAGTTTTAAAACTTCAGTTACAAACTCCCAAGCATAAGCAATGGCTTGTTCTTTAAAATAATCTCCAAAACTAAAATTTCCAAGCATTTCAAAGAAAGTATGATGTCTTGCTGTGTAGCCTACATTGTCTAAGTCATTATGTTTTCCACCAGCTCTTATACAAGTTTGACAACTTGTTTTACGCGGAGGATTAGGACGTGGTACTTCTCCGGTAAATATACTTTTAAAAGGCACCATACCTGCATTAGTAAAAAGTAAAGTTGCATCATCAGGCACTAAAGGGCTTGAAGGAGTGATTTCGTGTCCTTTTGACTTAAAAAATTCTAAATATTCTTTTCTTATATCCATAGATTTTCCTAGCTAGTTTTTTGCTTAAAATAATACCAAAAATACTTTAAATTAAGTAAAACTATCTTATAATCATGATTTTAAATTTACTAAGGTAATACAATGAAAATTCCTTTTATAGACTTAAATGCTCAATATAATGCTTATAAAAATGAAATCGATGAGGCTATTAGTGAAATTTTACAAAGCACTTCTTTTATAGGTGGTGCAAAATTAGAAGAATTTGAAAATAATTTAGCTAAATATGTAGGTATTAAACACGCAATAGGTTGTTCAAGTGGCACAAGTGCATTATTTTTAGCCTTGATGGCTTTGGGCGTGGGTAGAGATGATGAGGTAATAGTGCCAAGTTTTACCTTTATAGCTACAGCTGAAATGGTTGCTCTAATCGGCGCTAAGCCTGTTTTTGTAGATATTGATTTTAAAGATTATAATCTTAGTTTAGAAAAAGTTCAAAGTGCTATCACGCCTAAAACTAAAGCTGTAATTGCTGTGAGTATTTTTGGGCTTATGCCTGATATGTTTGCTCTAAAAGAGCTTTGTAAAAGTCAAAATATTGCTTTGATAGAAGATAGTGCGCAAAGTTTTGGAGCTAGTCAAAAAGGCATAAAATCATGTGCTATAGCTGATATATCTTGCACAAGCTTTTTCCCGTCTAAGCCTTTAGGTGCTTATGGAGATGGTGGAGCGATCTTTACCCAAGATGATGAATTAGCACAAAAAATAAAAATTTATTTAAATCATGGACAAGTGCAAAGATATAAGCATAAATACATCGGTATTAATGGAAGGCTTGATACCATCCAAGCAGCTATTTTAAATGTGAAATTAAAATACTTAGATGAAGAGATTAAAAAAAGAGAAGTAATAGCAAAAGTTTATGATGAAAATTTAAAAAATTGTATTTTACCGCCAAGAAAAGATGATTTTGTGAGTGCCCAGGCTCAATATAGCGTGCGTGTAAAGAATAGAGAAAAATTCATGCAAAAATTACAAGAGCAAGGTATACCTACTGCGGTGCATTATCCTTTGGGGCTTCATTTGCAAGAAGCTTTCGATTATCTTGCTCATAAAAAAGGTGATTTACCAAATACGGAGCTATTAAGTGATGAAATTTTATCCTTACCTATGAGTGCATTTTTAAAAGAAGAGCACCAAGCTAGAGTGATTGAGGCTTTTAAATGAAAATAGGGCTTATAGGCCTTGGTAAAATGGGTAAAAACCATTTAAGAGAACTTGAGCGTAATTTAAAAGTAAAAGAAATTCATCTTTATGATCCTTTTTGCAAAGATGAATTTAAACACTTTTTTCATAAAAATTTTGATGATTTTTTAGCACAAAATCTTGATGGTGTTATCATTGCCACGCCTACTCATACGCATTTAGATATAGCTTTAAAGGTTTTTCCTAAAATAAAAAATGTTTTGATAGAAAAGCCTTTGGCGTTAAATGTTGATGAAATTTTAATCTTAGAGCAAAAAGCTAGAGAAAACAAAGTCAGAGTAGGGGTGGGTTTTTGCGAGAGATTTAATCCTGCTATTTTAACTTTTAAAGAAAAACTTTTAGAAGATGAGATTATAAGTATTAATATACAAAGAATTTCGCCTTATCCGCAAAGAATAAACGATGTAGGTGTTTTAAGTGATCTTAGTGTGCATGATATTGACTTAGTTAGATTTTTAAGTCAAGAGCAAATTTTAAAAGCAAATATTTATAAAAGCTTCCATCATGATAAATTTGAAGATGAGGTAATGATAAGCTTAAAATTAGAAAATATCTTAGCAAGTATTCATGATAGCTGGAATGGACAATGCATTATAAGAAAAATCACAATTTTAGGTAAAAAACATACTTATGAGCTTGATCTTAAAAATTTTAAACTTTTTATCAATATGCAAAAAATTCCAAATTTATATGAAAACTCTCCTTTATATGCTGAGCATGAAGACTTTTTTGAGCTTTTGCAAAATGGAGTTTGTGAAAATTTAGCTAGTATTGAAGATGCTTTGAGAGTGCAAGAAATTTTAGAAGGTGTTTGATAGTGAAATATGTATTTTTTTTAAATATGGGCGGGGTTAATAAACTTGATGAATGTGAAGTTTTTTTAAAAAATATGTTTAATGATCCTTATATTTTAGGGATACAAAATGTTTTTTTAAGAAAATTTGTAGCCTTTATGATAAGAAAATCAAGATTAAAAGCTATGAAGCAAAACTATGAAAAAATGGGTGGGAAGTCCCCGCTTACCCAAATCACACAAAGTTTATGTGATAGATTAAATTCTAAAACTAGAGAATATAGCTTTGATTTTATCAGTCTTTATGTGCCACCCTTTGCAAATGAGGTTTTTTCAAAATATGATTTTCAAAAAAATGATGAAATCATTTTATTTCCTTTATACCCTCATCATTCTAAAACCACTGTAACTAGTTCTTTAGAAGTAGTGCAAAATGAGCTAAGAAGTGTCCAAAATCAAGCTAATGTAAAAATCATTGATGTTTTTTATAAAGATGAGCTTTATAATGAAATGATTATAAAGCATATTTTAGAAAAAAAGAAAGAATGTGATTATAAAACTTTGATTTTTTCTGCCCATTCTTTACCGCTTTCAGTGATTAAAAAAGGTGATTTGTATGAAAAACATGTGCAAGAGCATGTGGGTATCTTGAAAGAAAAGCTTAAAAATAAATTTGATCAAATCATTTTATCATATCAATCAAAACTAGGTCCAGTAAAATGGCTTGAACCTAATACAAGTGATATTTTAGCAAATTTAGATCAAAAAGCTTTGATTTATCCTATATCTTTTTGTATAGATTGTTCTGAAACGATTTTTGAGCTTGGAGCTGAGTATAGACACTTAGCAAAAAGTGATTATGAGCTTATTGCTTGTCCTAATGATAGTGATGAGTTCATAGAGTTTATTTTAAATTGTTTAGTTTAGAGTCAAATAAAACTCTAAATTTTAAAGTTAGTTTGGATTAGTTTTTATCGTTTTGTTCTCTATAGGCTTTAAATAACTTTCTTTTATCATAAGATTTACTGTATCTTTAAACATAGGTAAAGCACTTTGTGCAGCATAATAACTATAAGCCTTGGTGGGATTTCTCACCAAAACCCCTATGGTATAATTGTTTTTCTCATCATTTGCAAAGCCAAAAAATGAAGCATTGTAGCGATTTGAAGTATAGCCTTTCCTTTCAGCAATCCTAGCAGTTCCTGTTTTACCACCTATGATAATGCCTTGAGTTTGTGCTTTTTTACCCGTTCCTTTTTCTATAACATTGATTAAAATTTGTTGCATTTCTTTGGCAGCTTTACTTGAAAGAATTTTTTCTTTTTTAACTTCATCATCAAGTTTTATTAAACGCCCATCTTGATAAATTTTATTTGCAATTTGTGGTGTGATATAAATTCCATCATTGTTAAATACATTATAAGCAGCTAGAAGTTGCATAAAAGTTGTTTTTAAGCCATAACCATAACTTAATACAGATTTTTCTACTTCTCTTAACCTTTTTGGATTTGGTATTTCTCCTTTTTGTTCATATGGAAGATCAATACCACTTCTTTCTCCAAAACGAAAAATTCTAAGTCCTGAGATGATTTCAAGATTGCTTAATCTTTGGGCGATTTTAATCATACCGACATTTGAAGAGTAGGTGATAACTTCTTCCATGCTCATTTTATCTTTTTTATGATCATCACGTATAGTAAAACGACCAAGTTTATATTGACCACCTTGGGTGTTGATGATTTCATTGACTTTGATTTTATCAAGCATTAAAGCAGTGGTAAATATAAAAGGCTTTATAACAGAACCCGCTTCATAGCCATATTCTATCGCACTTGCATTAAGCACAGATAGATCTTTTCCGCGATTTTGCGGATCATATCTTCTTGAGCTAGCAAGGGCTAAAATTTTTCCACTTTTACTTTCCATAATTGCAACTATAATTTCATTAGCTTTTAGATCTTCATTTCTTTTATCAATAGCCTTTTCTAAGCCTTTTTGAAGTTTTAGTGAAATATTTAAGTATAAATTGCAACCATCTATTTTACGCTTTTCATAAGAGTGTAAATTTAGGATAATATTGCCACCTATATCTCTTAAACCTTGGATTTTTGCATTTTGTAAAGGGCTTAAGCATTCATTGTAGTATTTTTCTAAACCTTTTATGCCGACATTTTTAAAAATTTCGCTTTTTTCATCCATATAAGTTCTTGTGTAGCCTATGATAGGAGTAAGTGAGTCTTTTGGCATATACACGCGATCTTCTTTGTGTTCTATGATATCAAGTCCTCTTGTTTCAACTCTGCCATTGTTATTTGTAAAAGACTTAAAAAAGCCTTGAGTATAAAGCTTTTTAGCTAATTCTTTTAAATAACTTGCATCTTTTGAATTAATATCTTGGAGTAAAATAAAATTATAACTTCTTCTTTTTTTTGCAAGCATTCTTTTTTTGATATCTTGCATTTGCTCATCGCTTGCACCACTATAAATTTGAAAAAGCGTTAAGAATAATTCTTTTTTATCAGGATTTAAACTTCTTAGATCAATCTCTGCTCTATAAATTTGCCTACTTGAAGTTACTGTAAAATTATCGCTTGTGATGATATTACCTCTAAGAGCGGAAAAATATTGTTCTTTTTGGGTATTTGGTATATGGCGTTTTGAGGTTAGAAAAAAAGTAGAAAGTAAAAACAAGGCCATAAAAAACAGAGCCATACAAAAAGCAAAAGCTACCTTTGAAACTCTATTTCTAATGGTGTTTGAAAGCATATATTAAATTTGAGTTCTTGAAATTTCTTTATATGCGTTTATAGCCTTATTTCTAACTTCAAGCATAAATTTCATACTTGATTCAGCTTTGCTAATAGCAATTGCTGCTTGGTGTAAGTCTTTTACTTCACCTGTTGCGATGTCTACCATAGCAGCTTCAGCTGTTTCTTGAGTTTTATTAAGGTTATTAATAGAATTTTTTAATAAGCTTGAAAATTCATCACCTATATTATTTGAGTTGTTATTATTTTTATTGTTAACATTGTTAAATTGATTTATACCATTAATAGTGTTCATTTATTAACCTCTTAGTAAGTCTATCGCACTTTGTGCTATGGTTTTAGTGCTTGTAAAAGCGCTTACATTTGCTTGGTAAGCTCTTGTTGCTTCTATTAAATCGGCCATTTCAATGACAGGGTTTATATTTGGAAAAGCAACATAACCTTGTTCATTCGCATCTGGATGAGATGGATCAAATTTCATACGAAAATCTTTATCATCTCTTACAACCTTATCAACTACTACGCTCATTATAGCAGGTTTTGCATCTTTTTGCGAAGCAGGATCATTTAAAGGATTTTCATATTCTAAAAAATTATTATCTTTAGCGATTTGTTTATTTAGTAATTCATTAAAATCAGTCGCTTTAAAAATTACTTCTCTTCTTCTATATGGACCGCCTTCTGCTGTTCTAGTAGTGTTTGCATTAGCTATATTTGAGCTAATTACATTCATTCTAAAGCGTTGAGCGCTAAGTCCGTATCCGCTAATATCAAAATCACTTAAATAAGCCATTGTTTTTCTCCTAGCCTAATTTAGAGCTTGTTTCTATGATGGTTGAAAAAATATTACTTTGTCTTCTTAAAACACCATCTAAAGCAGTAATCATCATAGTATTTTTACTCATTTCAGTAGTTTCTACATCAAGATCTACTGTATTTGCATCATTTCTTGCTAAATGCCCATCTCTTAAATAAATGGTTGATTTATTAGGATCTGGAAATTTCCAAGGTTTTTGATGATTTGCATTTGTACTTGCTAATTCAAGCTCTTTGGTATCTTTCTTTTTAAAAATTTCATTTGCTCTATTAACTAAAGCAGTTTCAAATTCTATATCTCTTGCTTTATAAAAAGGAGTATCAACATTTGCAAGGTTAGAATTAATCATTTGACTTCTTAGGTTTCTTCCTGCTAAAGCATCAACAATAAGTTCTTTTGATTTAAAAGGGCTTATCATAGTTTTTCCTTTAAAATAAAGCTTTTATAGACTAAAAGCAAAAATCATTCCAAAATATTTATGCAATTTTGTTTATCTATAAGTATATCTTTTTATAGTAAATTTTCGAAATTTTTAAAGCCACTTTCAAGCGAAACTTTTTTTTCTAGTGTTTTTAAAAAATCTTTTTTTGTCATTTCTTTAGCGCCCATAAATTTTAAATGCTCATTAGGCACTTGACAATCTATTAAAAAATCATATGGTTTTAAAAGCTCACAAAGTCTTATTAGGGCTACTTTTGAGGCATCTTTTTTAAGACTTATCATGCTTTCGCCAAAAAATATTTTACCTATGATAAGTCCATATAAACCGCCGATTAAAACATCATTTTCATAAACCTCAACACTATGAGCTAAATTTTGCTCAAAAAGCTTTGTATAAACTTGTATAAATTCTTGACTTATCCAAGTTTTTTTTCTTTTTGCGCAATGACTTATAAGAGAGTTAAAATCAAAATCAAGTCTTATTTCATAAGTTTTTAAAGCTTTTTTTATGCTTTTTTGTATACGCACTTCATCGGGTAAAAGCACCATTCTAGGAGAAGGGCACCACCAAGTAACAGGATTACTAGTCCATGGAAAAAGCCCTAGACGATAAGCATGAGGTATAAAGTCTACTTCTAGCTTTTCGCTAATAAAAACAGGCGCATCATCAGGACTTTTTAAAAGTTTAGAATACAAATTCGATTTTTTCATTTTTGGAAAGTTTGAGTTTTAATTTACCACCATTTTTTAATTTTCCAAACAAAATCTCATCGCTTAATCTCTCTCCTAATTCTTCGGCAATAATGCGTTTTAATAATCTGACTCCAAAATCTTTATTATTGGTTTTTTTAGCAAGAAATTCTTTTACTTTTTTATCAGCTTCTATGGTGATATTATTTAAATTTTTCGCCATTAAATCTAGCTCTTTTTGGACGATTTGTTCTAAAATTTCTTGATTTAAGTCATTAAAATGAATGATTTTATCAATACGGTTGATAAATTCAGGCGCAAAAAAATCTTTTATGGCTTTATTGCTTTTTTCTTTATCGCTGCTTAAAAAACCAAGCTCATTACTTTCTTTTAAGCCTAAATTGGAGGTCATAATGATAATAGTATTTTTAAAATCAGCTTTTAATCCACTATTATCCGTTAAACTTGCATTATCAAAAATTTGTAAAAAAGTATTAGTTAAATCAGGATGAGCTTTTTCTATCTCATCAAATAAAACTACGCTAAAAGGATTTTTTCTAATACTATTACTAAGCAAGCCACCATCTTCATAGCCCACATAACCTGCTGAAGTTCCTATGAGTTTGCTCACATCATGTTTTTGTGAGTATTCACTCATGTCAAATCTTTCAAGATTAAGATTTAAAATTTGTGCTAAATTTTTCGCAAGTTCGGTTTTACCAACCCCGCTTGAACCGGTAAATAAAAACACGCCTTTTGGGGTGTTTTTACCTTTTAATCCTGCATAGCTTTGTTTTAAAATAGAACATAAAGCTTTAATAGCTTCATCTTGCCCAAAAATGTTTTGTTTTAAATCATGCTCTAAGTTCTTAAGAATTTTACCTTGATCACTTTCATAAATTTTATGAGAATGCGTCATCTTTGCTAAAGTATTTTCTAAATCTTTTACTTTTACTATTTTTTTACTTTTTTTATCTTCTAAAGCAAAGCTTGCACCAAGCTCATCGATTAAATCAATCGCGCTATCTGGTAAAAATTTATCATGTAAAAATTGTTTTGCTAATTTTATACTTGTTTGTAAAATTTCATCACTGATTTTGATTTTGTGAAAATTTTCATATTTGCTTTTTAAGCCTTGTAAGATTAAAAAACATTCTTCTTCGCTTGGCTCATCTATATCAATTTTTGCAAATCTTCTACTTAGGGCTTTGTTTTTATCAAAGGTGTTTTTATATTCTATAAAAGTAGTTGCTCCTATGCATTTGATGTTGCCATTACTTAGTGCAGGTTTTAATAAATTTGACATATCTGCATGACTTTCATTACTTGCGCCAGTTCCTACTATGGTGTGAATTTCATCTATAAATAAAATAGCATTAGGGATATTTTCTAATTCTTTTATGATATCTTTTAATCTTTTTTCAAAATCACCCCTGTATTTTGTCCCTGAAAGCAAGCTCGCCATATCAAGACTATAAATTTTTGAGTTTTTTAAATGTTTTGGTACTTTTTCTTCAGCTATAGCTAACGCTAGTCCATCTATAATGGCACTTTTACCAACACCTGGCTCACCAACTAAAATAGGATTATTTTTTTTGCGACGGCTTAGAATTTGCATCATTCTTTCAAGTTCAAATTTCCTACCTATAACAGGATCTATTTTGCCTTTTTTTGCAAGCTCAACTAGCTCTATGGTATGGGTTTTTAAATTTTCAAATTCAGCATTTTGTAACAATTCTTTTATTTTTTCTTCTTCTATTAGGTGCTTTTTTAAGATATTATAAGAATAAGCTTTTTCTTCTTTGCAAAGTGCAATGATAAAATCAATCACACTTGTTTGATTTTTTGCATTTAGCTTGTGTAATATATTTTCCAAGATCACAGAAAAAATAGGTTCTATTTCTTTTTTTAAAATTTCGTTATTTTTAGCCAAGTAGTTTTTTAACTCATTTTCAAAGCCTTGTAAATCACCATCTCCGATTTCTTCAAGCAGATTTTTAAAGTCATTACTAAGTTTAACTAAAGCAAAAAGTAAATGCTCACAAGTGATAAATTCATGATGATTGATAAAGCTTAAATGTCTTGCATTTGGTATAAATGAGTCAATTAATTCTTTATATTTCATTGTTCTTCTATCCTTGTTTGGAGTGGAAAATCATTGTTTTTTGCTGCCATGTCAACTTGCTGTTTTTTGCTAAGTGCAATTTCTTCTGTGTATATGCCACAAACTCCACTTCCTTGATGATGGATTTCAAGCATAATTGCACTTGCTTTTTCAAAATCATGATGAAAAATATTCATTAAAATTTCAATTACAAAATCCATAGTGGTAACATCATCATTTAAAAGCAAAACCTTAAACATTTTAGGTTCTGCTAGTTTTTGTTGCTCTAAAATTTCACTTTTTAGACCCATTTAATATCCTAGTAATATCTTCTTGCATAATCTCAGTAGAAACTTTCCCAAGATAATATTTCACATAATTTTTTGAGTCTTTGTTCCAAAAGTCTGTTAAATCTTGATAAATACCATCTTTTAAAACTACTTTAAAAGGAAGTTGCTCCATGCTTTGATAGTTGATATCTTTTAAAGCTTGTGCGACAATTCTATCATTTTCTTTAGAATTGCTTAAAAAATAATATGCCCCATATTTAATAGCAAAATCTTTTACAGTTTGATCGCTTACATTTTCAAAATGACTAAGCCCCATGATGATAAAATTATCTGTATTTTTTTGCCACAAGCTTGTTAGATGGGTAGCTTCTTCTTGGCAAGGTGTGCAAAAGGTTCCAAAAAAATCAAACATTAAAATTTTATTCTCTTCACCCTTTACCACAAAACCATTTTGTGTCCTTACTAATGTTTTTTCGCCGCCATTGACACTTTTTAAAAGAATTTCATCGCCTATTTTATACTCAGCAAATGCAAATTCGTTTTCGATTTTTTCTTCACTTGAGCAAGCATTTATTAAAAATGCAAAAGCAAATGTAAAAAATAAATAAGTAATTTTTTTCATCAAAATCCTTTTTTAATAATGATTTTTCATAGCAGTTCTTGCCTCAAGATCTGCTTGTTTTTTCTTTAAACTTTCTCTTTTATCGTGTAAGTTTTTTCCTTTAGCTAAGGCTATTAAGACTTTTGCTTTATTTTTTTCATTAAAATAAAGTTCTAATGGCACTATAGTAAAGCCTTGAGTGCTAATTTTACCAAAAAGCCTATCGATTTGCTTTTTGTGCATTAAAAGTTTTCGTGCGCCTTTTTCATCATGCTTATAAAAAGAATGTGTAGTACTAAGATGAGAAATATGAGCATTAAGTAAGAAAATTTCACCTTTGATAGTACGCACAAAAGAATCTTTTAAATTTGCTCTACTAGCTCTTAATGCTACCACTTCAGAACCTTTTAAAACAATACCTGCTTCAAATTTTTCCAAAATTTCATAATCAAAAAAAGCTTTTTTGTTTTTTACTATAGTTTTTTTCATCATTTAGCCTTAAAAACTCCACTTCCACTTCCACTTAAAAAATAAGCCTCATCAAGAAAAGTTTGCATTTTAGGATAAATTTTTACACAAGGAGCAAATAAGTCGTTTAAATCAGTATTTTTATACTCTAAAATTTCACTTGTTTTAAGTGTTTTAAGTGTTTTGGACAAATTTAAATTTGCTGTTAAATCATATGAGTTTTTATCAAATGCTTTATATACTTTTGCACTTGAGCATTCAATAGTAGGAAAAGTAAAATCAAGTTGAGTAAAATCATCTTCAAAATATTCTACAATCTCGCCACACCCGCTAACATTTGCACTATCATATCCACTTAAAAAAAAGATTAAATCAGAACCGAGTTTTTGGCAGATTTGTTCAAGTTGTTGTTGGTTAAGTTTTAAATTTAAAGCTTCGTTGATCATAAGCAAAAATGTCACTGCATCGGTGCTACTTCCACCAAGGCCTCCGCCTATGGGAATGTTTTTGATAAGTTTTAAACTTTTGTCTTTAAAAAAATCATTTAATTCATTAGAAAATCCTAAATTTTCTAATTCTTTATAAGCTTTATGTATGATGGTATCTTGAGTAAAATTTCCAGTGATTTCAAACCCTTCTTTGGTTTTTTCATCACTAAAGCTTAACTCATCAAAAATATCTCTTAATAAAACAAAGCGTGATTGTAATAAATGATAAGATCTTGAGTCAATTCCTATGATTTTTAAAAAAATATTAGCTTTTGCGTAAGCTTTCATTTTTTAAGCTTTTTACTCAGATCATCAAGTTTTATCGTTTCATCACTAATTGCATGTAAATTTTCACTTTTTACTTGCTCGATAAGCTCTTTGCGTAGTATCATTAAAGACTTTGGAGCTTCGATGCCTATTTTAGCATAGCCTTTGCCTGTTTGAACTACTTTGATTTCTATATCATCTCCGATTTTTATACTTTCATTTTCTTTTCTTGATAAAATTAACATTTTAATACCTTATTTAAATAATATTGCACTTGATTATCTTGGATAGAAATGATAGAAAAAAAATCTTTTTCTTCTAAAATATAGCTACCTTCTTCTTGAATTTCCAAATCGTCCAAAAATATTTTTTGTCCATTGTGTAATTTTTGGGGGTATTTTATCGTATTTTTTCTAAGATTTAAATAAGCTAAAGGATTTAACTCTTTTTCATTTTCGTAAAAAAACTTTCCCTCACTTAAGCGCTCTAATGAGCTTAGCGTGGCTTTAATACCAAGTTTTCTGGCAAATAATTCACAATAAGAGCGTATATAAGAACCCTCACTAACTGCTATTTCTATAGTCAAAAAAGGATGGTTGTAATGTAAAATTTTAGTATAAAAAATTTCCATAACACAGGGCTTTAAATTGACTTCAAAACCTCTTTTTGCAAGCTCATAAGAGCGTACTCCATCTATTTTTTTTGCACAAAATGCGGGTGGGGTGTAGGTGATTTTACCTAAAAGTTTATTTTTAATTTGTTCTAAAATTTGCTCATCAAAAGCATTTATAAGATTGATTTCTTTGATATTTTGATTATCAAGACTTAGTGAATGTACGCCTAGCCAAAGTGTTGCTTTATAAACCTTTGGATTTTTATCAAAAAAGCGAAAAAGTTTTGTGTATTGATCAAAGGCTATGAGTATAACACCTTTTGCAAAAGGATCAAGTGTTCCTGAAAAACCTGCTTTTTTATTTTTATATTTTTTCTTGAGTTTACCTAAAAAAGCATTAGAACTCATTCCGCTTGGTTTGTAAGCTACAAAAAGTTTATTCATATCACTTTTTCCACAAAACTTGACATTATCATTCTTTCTATGCCTCCAAAATTAATTGTGAGTTTTTCTTCAGCTCCTATTTTACTTACCCCAGTGACTCTGCCTATGCCAAAAATTTTATGTTTGATTAAATCGCCTTTTTTATAGCAATTTTTTTGATGATCTAGTGTTAATTCTTTTTTGATTACATTGCTCTCGCCAAAAAATCTACTTTTTTCTAATCTTGTGCGACTTCCTTTATAAAATCTAGAATTAGCATAGCTTAAATAAAGTTTTTTCTTGGCTCTAGTGATTGCTACATAAGCAAGTCTTCTTTCTTCTTCTATATTGCTGGATTCGCTAGTGAGTGGGAAAAATCCTTCTTCTAAACCTATGATAAAAACATAATCAAACTCAAGTCCTTTGCTTGCATGAATACTCATAATACAAATACTTTCTTTATCAAGTCCATCTTGCTCATTAAGTAAAGAAATTTCATTTAAAATATCATCTAAGCCATTATAATTTCCATGAGTGATTTTATCTTTTAAGTTAGCATAAAGTTCATCTATGTTTAAAAGTTTATCTTCACCTTCTGGGTTATCTTTATAAAATTCTTTGATTTTAAATTCTTCTTCTAAGGCTAAAATCATTGCAAGCAAATCATCTTTTTCTTTGATTTTGTGTATGCTTAGTATGAATTTTTCTAATTCTTTGTCTGTTTTTTTGCTAAAAAATCCACTTCCTTGCAAAGCACATAGGCTTTCAAATAAAGACAAATGATTTTCTTTGGCATAATTTTCTAGCTTTTCTAAACTTGCATTACCAAAATTTCTTTTAGGGCGGTTGATAATGCGTTTAAAAGAATAATCATCATTTAAATTTGAAAGTAATCTTAAATAAGAAATGATATCTTTAATCTCAGCTCTTTCATAAAAACGAATTCCACTTAGCAATTTAAAAGGAATTTTTTCTTTACTAAAAGCTTCTTCAAGAGCGCGAGATAGGGCATTTACTCTATAAAGTATGGCTATTTCACTAGGATTAATCCCTGAGTTTAAAAGTTTTGAAACTTCTCTTGCAACCTTAAAACTTTCAATTTTTTCATCATCATTTTGCAAAATTGTAATTTCTTCGCCCTCATCTTTGGTGCAAATTAAAGTTTTTCCTAGTCTTTTTCTATTATGCTCTATAAGCTCATTTGCAGCTTGCAAAATAGCGCTAGTTGAGCGATAATTTTGCTCTAGTTTGACTAATTTTACATTATTAAATTGCTCTTTGAAATTTAAGATATTTTCTATTTTAGCCCCGCGCCAACCATAAATACTTTGATCATCATCGCCCACCACGCAAATATTTTCATGAGACGTGCAAAGTTTTTTTAGAATTTGATATTGTAAGGCATTGGTATCTTGATACTCATCTACTGTTATATAAGTATATTTTTGACTTTGCTCTTTTGCAAATTGTTCATCTTCTAAAATTTTATTAGTTAGCATGAGTAAATCATCAAAATCCATAAAATTATTTTGGATTAAAAAATGCTCATATTGCTCATATAAATGAATGATTTCTTCGTAATTTTTGTTTTTTTCGTCTTTTAAAAATTCTAATTCTTTGCGTATTTCTTGAGCGCTTTTGCTTTGATTTTTAAAATTTGAAATATAAGCACCTATGCTTGCTAAAGAGCTTTGCAAATTTTCGCTAGCTAAATCTTTTAGTATTTTCTTTTTATCATCTGTATCAATAATGACAAAATTATTTGCTCTATTAATTCTTTCGCTATAAAGTCTTAAAAATAACAAGCCAAATTTATGAAAAGTACATAAAAGGGGATTGTGTAAATTTTGATCTTGTAAAAGTGCTAAGGCTCTTGTTTTCATTACATTAGCAGCTTTATTTGTAAAGGTTAGTGTGAGGGTATTTTGCGCAGGAATGCCTACATGATCGATTAAATAGGCAAGTCTAGTGGTAATGGTTTTAGTCTTTCCACTACCTGCACCTGCTAGTATCAGCATAGCTCCATCAATATGCATGATAGCTTCTTTTTGACTATCATTTAAACCTTTAAAAAAACTCATTTTTTAAATAAATCTTTATTGTTGGGATTATTTAAAAAAGCATTCATGGATTTTTCTTTTAATTTTTGATCATTTTGCTTTTTGAAATAGTTTGAAAAATTAACAAAAATGATATTATCTTCAACTTGAATTTGAGTAATTGCCCCTAAATCCACTTTCACAAAGGTTGCAAAATCATCAGGCCCAAAACCTGCATGAAATTCTATATGTTCATTTGTTAAAACTATGGATTTAAAAGTATAGCCACCAAGAGCAAAAAGACAATAAGGATTTTTACTCACTACATCTAATTCTGGTGGCAAAGGAGGTTCGAGTGTAACAAATTTAGTATTTACAATGATATTAAACTCAATATCTTCTTGGATTAAAATTTGCAAACACTCATAAATGCTTTTTTGCATTAAACTTATAAAATTTTTATTATTTAAAATTTTATCAATCATTGCTTAGCCTTAAAAATTCATCTACTAGTGTTCTAACTTGCTCTAAGCCTATATTCCAAAACTCATCACTTTCTATATCAAAGCCAAACATAGCTACAAGTTCTTTTGGACTTTTACTTCCCCCGCTACTTAAAAACTCAATATAAATTGAAGTAAAATCAGGACATTTACCACTTTTGTATAGACCATAAAGCGCTAAAACTAAAAGTTGTGCATAAGCATAAGCATAGCAGTAAAATGGAGAGTGTATAAAATGCGGTATATAAGAATACCAAAGGCCATAATTTTTGGTTAAAACTACGCTATCTTGAAACATTTTTTTTGATTCTTCAAGCCAAATTTCACTTAGTTCTTGAGCGCTTAGTTCTTCTTTTTTAGCATGAAATCTGCGTTCAAAAGTAGTAAAATTAATCTGTCTATAAAGAGTAGCAAAAATATCTTCAATCTTTACCGCATATAAAGATAAAAGCTCTTCTTTGTTTAAATTTTCTTTAATATAATCAAAAATCAACATTTCTGCAAACACTGAAGCAGTTTCTGCTGTAGTTAGTGGTGTATCTTGATTTAAAAAACTTACTTTATAAGAAAGTTTTTGATGTATAGTGTGACCTAGCTCATGTGCTAGGGTGAAAAGATCACGTCTTTGGTTAGTATAGTTTAAAAGTATGAAAGGATGGCTTAGTGGTGTACTTGAGTGAGAAAAAGCACCGCTTTGTTTAAATTCTTTAGGGTAAACATCAATCCAATTATTCTCAAAAGCTTCTTTTGCTATCATATAAAAATCTTTAGAAAATTTTTCAAAGGCTTTTAAAACTATATCTTTTCCTTGATCAAAATCAACTTGCATTTCTTTTCCAATAGGCGCATAACGATCATAATCTTTTAACTTTTTATACCCTAGAATTTTTTTCTTTGCATTGTAAAATTTAGAAACGATATCAAAGCTATTTTCGCTAGCGCTAATAAGCGCATCAACACTTTTTTTAGAAATTTGATTTCTTATATGTCTTGGAGTTTCAGGACTTTCATAGGATCTTAACTCGCAAATACTAGCAAGTTCACTTTTAATCATATTGAAAATATATACTAAAAGTTTGTTTTGCTTTTTTAAAGTTTTACTAAAGCATTTTGAAGCTTTTTTTCTAATGCTTCTATCTTTATCATAAAGCTTGCTTAGAATTTCTTCCTCGCTTAATTTTTGCCCTTCAAAATTAAATTTTAAAGCACTAAATGTCTCATCAAATAATCTTGCAAATGCATTTGAGCCTGTACTTGATAGAGCTAAGATGACTCTTTCTTCTTTTTTGGAAAGATTGTGTTTTTTGTGTTTGATAAGATTGTTTAAATAAAACTCATAATCTTTGCAAAATGTGATGAAAGTTTTACTTTTTTCTTCTTTTAATTCGCAAAATTCAAGGTCAAAAAATAAGAGATTTTCTTCTATTTTTTTACTTAAATTTTCATATTTTGCATAAAAAGCACCTTTTGTGGTATCTTGAGCAAAATTTAAATACACATAGGTTAGTATGTGAGAAAGTTTTAAGATCAATTCTTCATAATTTTTTAAAGCTTGTAAAAATTGCTCATTGCTTAAACCATGAAGATTATTTTCATATTGTTTTTTAAATTCACAAGCTTTTTCTTGGGTTTTTTGTAAAAAAAGATTTAATTCTTGCTCATCTTTAAATAATATACTTAAGTTCCAATTTTGCATGATTTTAGCTTTCTAAAATGAGTTTTTTTAATACAGCCATTCTAATGGCAACACCATTTTTAACTTGAGTTAAAACCTTACATCTTTTATCAGCCATTACTTCATCGCTAATATCAATGTTTCTATGCACAGGGCCTGGGTGCAAGATAATGAGATTTTTATCTTTTATTAAATTTTTACTAATGCAAAAATCATTTGCGTAATCTTTAAGCGATGCATAGGTTGGAATATTGTGTCTTTCAGTTTGTGTTCTAAGACTCATGATAATATCAACATCATCAATGATTTCTTTTAATTTATTTGTTTTTTTAATAGGATAATTTGGCATAAAATGAGGTGGGGCTACTAGGGTGATATCAATACCAAAACGAGGTAATAATTCTAAATTTGAAGCAGCAACGCGTGAGTTTTTAATATCTCCTACTATGGCTATTTTTTTACCTTTGACATTATAATCAAAATGTTCCATTATAGTAAAAAGATCAAGTAAGGCTTGGGTAGGATGAGCATGTTTGCCATCGCCTCCATTAACTATAGGACAATGAGTATAATTTGCTAAAGTATGAGGCACACCTGAGTTTTTGTGTCTAACTACAATAGCACTTGGTGCCATTGCATCTAAATTCGCAGCAGTATCAAAAAGTGTTTCACCTTTACTTGAGCTACTTCTTGAAACATCTAATTTTAAAACTTTAGCACCCAGTCTTCTTGCAGCTGTTTCAAAGCTTGATTGAGTGCGTGTTGAATTTTCAAAGAAAATTGTTGTGACACTTTTTCCTTCTAAAAATGTACGCGGTTTTTCATCTAAAAATTCTTTTGCTTCTTTAAATAAAGCCAAGATTTCATCATTGTTAAAATCTTTTGTAGTGATTAAATGTCTCATAAGCCCTCCTTAAATTTTTAAATTAAGCTCATTATCTGAACAAATGGCGCTAAATAAAACGTCTGTTGAACTATTTAAAGCTGTTTCAACGCTATCTTGAATAACCCCTATGATAAAACCAACCGCAACTACTTGCATAGCTATGTCATAATCAATATTAAACAAAGAGCAAGCAAGTGGTATAAGTAAGAGTGAACCTCCAGCAACCCCGCTAGCTCCACAAGCTGCAAATGCAGCTAAAACACTCAAAAGCATAGCTTGCAAAAAATTTATTTCAATGCCTACTGTGTGAGCTGCTGCAAGACTTAATATAGCAATGGTTACAGCTGCTCCTGCCATATTAATCGTAGCTCCTAGTGGAATGGAGATACTATATAAATTATTATTGATATTTAATTTAGAGCAAAGTGCCATATTTACAGGGATGTTTGCTGCAGAACTTCTTGTAAAAAATGCAAAAACAGCACTATGTTTTAAGCAAATAAAAATCAAAGGATAAGGATTTTTCTTCGTATAAGCAAAAACAATTAAAGCATTAATCACAAAGGCTACAAAAAACATGGTTAAAACTAAAATTATTAATAATTTAATATAACTTAAAAGTCCTGCTGCTCCTGTTTGGGCAACTGAATTTGCTACAAGTCCAAAAATTCCAAAAGGAGCAAGCTTGACTATAAATTTAACGATTTTTAACACACCTTCGTTGATATCGGTAAAAAGTTGTTTTGCGTCATTTGAGCAATGCCTTAGAGCAAAACCCCCACCTATAGCCCAAGCTAATATGCTTAAATAATTTCCTGAAGATAAAGCATGGATAGGATTATCTACTATTTGAAAAAGTAAGGTTTTAAATACTTCGCCTATGTGTGCAGGGCTTGTAGTGGAAGCTTTTTCAATATCGGTTAATACTAATTCTATGGGAAAGACAAAGCTTATACTAACCGCGCTTAAAGAAGCTAAAAAAGTTCCAAATATATATAAGAAAATGATATGTTTTATTTTCTCACTTCCATGATTAAATTCTTTTGTGCAAATAGTTGTTAAGATTAAGATAAAAACCAAAATTGGCGCTATAGCTTTTAAAGCTCCTGTAAATAAAGCACCAAAAATATTTGCAAAAATAGCTAAATCTTTAGAAAAAACACCTACTAAAATTCCTAAAATAATACCTATGCAAATTTGTAAAATAAGATTTCCATCTTTATAGCGTTTGATTGCACAAGAAAATAAACTCATTTTTTACCTTTTTTGTAGTGATAAATTTTTAATTTATTCTAACAAAGTAAAGCTTAAATAAGCTTTTTTATTTTTAAGCTAGCTTATGTTAAAATAAAGCTAGAATTTTTATGATAAGGAATATTAAAAAATATGTATTTGTTTACTTCTGAAGTTGTTAGTGCAGGACATCCTGATAAATGTGCTGATATTATAGCTGATTCTATAGTGGATGCTTTTTTAACTCATGATAAAGATTCAAGGGTTGCTAGTGAGGTTTTTGTAGCAGGAAATAAAGTAGTAATTGGTGGTGAAATTAAATCAAAACATAAACTAGAAAAACAAGATTATGAAAATATTGTAAAAAAAGCTCTAGCAGATATTGGCTATGATGGGCATCCACATTTTAGCAAAAAACAATGTTTACATCCTGATGATTTAGATGTAATGGTATTTTTAAATGAACAAAGTCCTGATATCAATCAAGGTGTTGATCAAGAAGATGGAGAGATTGGAGCGGGTGATCAAGGGATAATGTTTGGTTTTGCAAGTAATGAAGCAAAAGAATATATGCCAGCAGCTATTTCTTATGCTAGAATGCTTTGTGATAAAGTATATGAGTTTGCAAAAAACAATCCTGATAAACTTGGAGTGGATATTAAAACTCAAGTTACGATTGATTATGTAAATAAAGAAAATTTTGAAAATTGCAAACCTCAAAGTATCCATACTATTGTAGTTTCAGCTCCTTGTGTTGAAAGTATGAAAATAGAAGATTTAAGAGCTTTGGTGATGGATTTGATTTTGGATTCAAATTTACCAAAAGAGCTTTTTTGCCCAGAAAAAACAAGAATTTTAATCAACCCAACGGGAAAATATGTAAATCACAGCTCGTTACATGATAGTGGTTTAACAGGAAGAAAACTTATAGTAGATAGCTTTGGTGGTTATGCTCCAATAGGCGGAGGAGCACAATCTTCTAAAGATTATACTAAGGTTGATAGAAGTGGGCTTTATGCAGCAAGATGGCTTGCTAAAAATATCGTAGCCGCAGGTCTTGCTAAAAAATGCATAGTGCAGCTTTCTTATGCTATAGGTGTAGCTAAACCAACTTCTGTTAGTGTGGATTGTATGGGGACAAACACAAGATTAAATGATGATATTTTAAGTGATTTTGTGATGAAAACTTTCCCATTAACTCCAAATTGGATTAAAAATAAATTCAATCTTGATAAACCAAGCAAAGATACTTTCATGTATGCTAATGTAGCTGCTCGTGGTCAAGTAGGTCAAGCTGATTATCCTTGGGAAAAATTGGACGCTCTTGATGAATTTAAAGCATTATAAAATGAAGCTTTTAAGCTTCATTTTGCTTTAAAAGTTTTTCTTTTATCTTTAAAATCAATATCTCTTTTGATTTAATTACAGCATTTTCTTTTCCATTAACTGCATGATATATACTTACATTATAATTATTTGCATAAAAACGCATTAGAAAATTTTGTAATTTATACTCACTTGAAAAATTAAACCAAGCATTGTTTGAAATGGCTATGATGATCTTTGAGTGCTTGTAAAGTTTTTCTTTAGTTGCTTCAAAGCAGATAGCATTAGTGATGAGTTGATTATTTAGAGTGTATTGATTTAATTCCTTTCCTTTTGAAAATTCATCAATATTTAAAAGATATTTTTTAAAAAAGGTTTTAAATATAGGAATTTCTTCTCCAAAAGGTACAAGATAGTGTTTGTTAAAAACTTGTATGTTGCCATTGTTAAATACATAAGTGCTATTATATAGATGATTAGGTGTGGTGCTTATAGCACCTGTGATGATGATGATTGGTTTTGATAAATCTTTTAAAGCTTGCAAATAACTTGGAGCTTTATTTAAAGCAAAGGCAAAAGCTGTTTCAGGAAAAATAATTGCTTCTTTGCCTTCTTTTATGGCCTGATTGATTTGATAAAATATATCTTTAGAATGAGTTTGTAAATTTTCTTGTATGAATTTTTGATCTTGGGAGATATTAGTTTGAATTAATTTATAGTCTAAATTTAGTGTTTGTGGTTGTTTTTGATTATACTGAGCTCCGATTAGAATAAGGATTAAAATGATTGCTATTTTATAATATCTTGAAATGTATTTTTCATAATAAAAATAAGCAATCAAAAACATAGCTATAATGCCTTGATAACTTGCATCAAAGATTCCATATACGCTTAAAACACCCCAATTTAGCCAATCAAATCCAAAAGGATGAACAAAACTAAGTAAAAAAATTCCACAAAGTCTTAAAAAATCATATTTAAGAAAAAAACATACTAAAAATAATAATCCATAAATTAATCCGATTAAGATAATTTCTAAAGGAATTAAATAAGCTAAATCAAAATAAATTGATGATAAAGCTATCCACCAAAACCATAAAATTCCTACAAAAAATCCGGTATAAAAATATCCTATTTTACTTTTATTTCTTAGCAATAAAATCAAACCATATATACTTAAAAAAGGTGAAATAAATTCAAAAAGTAAATTTTCAAAAAAAGAAAAATAAATAAAATTTGACAATAAAAGTGCAGAAAAAAAGGCTTTTATTATTTTAAAAGTGGTAGAATTAGAATTTATGAATTTTAAAAAAAGGGGAAGAAATGGCAGAAAACGGAAATATTTGGACTTCATTGTTGCCTCTCATTGTGCTTTTTGCGATTTTTTATTTTTTGGTTATCAGACCACAACAAAAACAAGCAAAAGACCACAAATTAATGGTTTTATCTTTAGAAAAAGGAGATAAAATCATCACAAATGGTGGGATAATTTGCGAGGTGGTAAAACCAGAAGAGGATTTTATCAAAGTTAAGCTTAATGATGAAAATGTAGTTGTAAAAATTTCTAGAGATTTCATAGCAAAGAAAATTGATGCGTAGTGGAAAAATTACTTATAGAAGTATTATTTTCTTTGTAGTTTTTCTTATAGGATTAATTTTTTCCATACCTTCTTTTATGCAAACCCAAAGTGGTGCTAAGATCAACCTAGGACTTGATTTGCAAGGTGGGTTGCATATGTTATTAGGTGTAGAAGTAGAAGAGGCGGTTAAGTCAAAGGTTAAATCTATAGCCTCTTCTCTTAGTTATTCTATCAATAAAGAAGATATTATTGTTGATAAAATCAAAGTAAATGATACTAGTATTGAATTTAGTTTATTAGATGAAAATGATATAGCTAAGGTTGATTTGTTATTAAAAGACATTAAAGGCTTGGCTATTACACACGAAAATTTACACTACACACTTTCTTTAACCCAAGAAGAAATTAAATTAACTCATGAACAAGCTATTTTACAAGCTGTAGAAACCATTAGAAACAGACTTGATCAATTTGGCCTTGCAGAGCCAAATGTAGCAAGATCAGGTGAGGATAAAATTTTAGTCGAACTTCCAGGTATTAAAACTGCTGCAGATGAGGCTAGAGCTAGAGAGCTTATCGCAAAAGCTGCACATTTGCAATTAATGGAAGTAGATGATGTTAGAATGGATCAGGTAAATAATCTTACTCCAGCTCAAGCTGCTGAATATGGAGACTTGATTTTTGAAGATGCAAAAAATCCTCAAATTAAATATCTAGTAAAATCTATACCTATTCTTGATGGCTCTATGTTAACAGATGCAAAAGTAGGCTTTGCACAAAGTAATAATCTTCCTGTGATTAATTTTACCTTAAATTCAGAAGGTGCGAAAAAATTTGGAGATTATACTGGGAATAATGTAGGTAAACGCTTAGCTATAGTTTTGGATAATAAAGTATATTCAGCTCCAAGAATTAATGAAAGAATAGGCGGGGGTAGTGGCCAAATTAGTGGCAGTTTTACTGTTGAAGAAGCTCATGATGTGGCCATTGCTTTAAGAAGCGGGGCGCTTTTAGCACCGGTTAAAATGCTTGAAAAAAGAAGCGTTGGACCATCTTTGGGTGCTGATAGTATTAAAATGAGTATGATAGCCTTAGCAGGTGCTTCTATATTAGTTATTGCATTTATGGTGATGTATTATGGTATAGCAGGAATTTTTGCTAATATTGCTTTAGTGGCAAATATTTTAGTGATTATTGCTGTAATGGCTATGTTTGGAGCAACTTTGACTTTACCTGGTATGGCAGGACTTGTACTGACTGTGGGTATGGCAGTAGATTCTAATGTTATTATTAATGAAAGAATTAGAGAATTGTTACGAGAAGGTGCTAGCATAAGGCAAAGTGTTGAAAATGGTTATAAGCATGCAATGAGTGCGATTTTAGATTCTAATATTACTTCGCTTATTACTTCAGTGGTGCTTTATGCTTATGGAACAGGTGCGGTAAAAGGTTTTGCGGTGACTTTGAGTATTGGGATTTTAGTTTCGATGATTACTTCTATTGTTGGAACTCATGGTATGTTTGAAATGTTTATGAACCGTATGGAAAAAAGCAATAACACAAGATTATGGTTTGGATATAGGAGACCTTAATGCAATTTTTTAGTCAAAAACATGTTTATGATTTTATGAGAATGAGATTTGCAGCCATCTCTTTGTCTTTTATTTTATTTTTTGGTTCTATTTTTATCCTTTTTACTAAGGGTTTGAATTTTGGTATTGATTTTACCGGTGGAACTTTGGTGCAACTTCAATATGAGCAAAAAGCTCCTTTGGCTGAAATTCGCAAAGCTTTAGCTATTAATGAAAATTTAAAAGGTGCTAGTGTTACTGAATTTGGTAGTGCTAATGAAGTGATTATTCGTTTTTCAGGAAGTAGCGATAGTTTAGGAAGTGATATTGGAGTAAGTATTGCAAATTTATTAAAAGATACAGGTAAATTTGAAGTGCGTCGTGTGGATGTAGTAGGTCCAAAAGTAGGAGATGAACTGCGCAATAAAGGTCTTATGGCGGTTGGAATTTCTTTGATTGCTATTTTGATTTATTTGGCAGTAAGATTTGAATGGCGTTTTGCTATGGCTTCTATTGTGTGTGAAATTCATGATATAGTCATTACTTTAGGTGCTATTGCATTGTTCGAAATAGATGTAAATTTAGATATTTTGGCGGCTGTTTTAACCGTACTTGGGTATTCTTTAAATGATACGATTATTATTTTTGATAGGATTAGAGAAGGTGTTAAAACAAGTAAAAATTCAAAACTTGATTTAATTATTAATGAATCAGTTTCAGCTACTTTATCAAGAACTACTTTAACAACGGGTTTAACTTTAATTACTGTTGTAGTGCTTTATTTTTTTGGTGGATCTATGATAGAAGGTTTTGCTCTAACTATGATAGTAGGTATTGTAGCAGGTACTGCAAGTTCTATATTTGTAGCAAGTCCAGCACTTTTATGGTTTAAATTTAGTGTTGCGCAGTATCGTCAAAAAGAATTAGAAAAAGTTAAGAAAAAACAAGAAAAAGAGAAATTAAGAGCGATGTATGAAAAAGGAACAGTGTAAAAATGAATTGGGGTAAGGTTATTTATATCTTTTTTGCTCTAATGAGCTTAACTACAACCGCAGGATTTTTATATGATCAAAATGAAGTTGCATTATTTATTGCAGCTTGTGTGAATTTAATTTCTACTTTATTGAAAATTGGAGTTAGAAATTTCTTAGCAGCTGAATTATTTGCTAGTTCTTTGGTGGCTGATTTGCATTTAATTCCAGCTTTTGCTTTAATACAAATTAATCCAGAAGCTAATGTTATGGTTTATACTTTAGCAATTGGTGCTTTGATAGCTAATATCTTTTCAATGATTTTAGTTATAGTTGATTCAGTAAAAAATCAAGAAGAAAATTAGGAGTTAAAATGGCATATGAAGCAGGTAAAATAGAAAAAAAATGGCAAAAAATTTGGCAAGAAAAAGAATATTTTGAACCAAAAGATGATTTTTCTTTACCAAAAAAATACATTTTATCTATGTTTCCATACCCAAGTGGTAGAATTCATATGGGACATGTGAGAAACTATAGCATAGGTGATGCTATGGCTAGGTATTATAGAAAAAAAGGTTTTAACGTCTTACATCCTATAGGTTTTGATAGTTTTGGTATGCCTGCTGAAAATGCTGCGATTAAACATGGTATCCATCCTAAAAAATGGACTTATGAAAATATTGATTATATGCAAAATGAGCTTGCTTCTTTGGGCTTTTCTTTTTCCAAAAAGAGAATGCTTGCTACTTCTGACCCTTTATATACTAAATTTGAGCAAGAATTTTTTATTAAAATGTATGAAAAAGGACTTGTTTATACTAAAGAAGCCGAAGTTAATTGGTGTGAGAATGATAAAACAGTTTTAGCAAATGAGCAAGTTGAAGATGGCAAATGTTGGCGTTGTGGACATGAAGTCATTAGAAAAAAAATGCCAGGATATTATGTAAAAATCACTGCTTATGCAGATGAATTATTGCAAGATCTTAAAAAATTAGAAGGAAAATGGCCAAGTCAAGTTCTAACTATGCAAGAAAATTGGATAGGTAAAAGCACAGGGCTTAGTTTTGATTTTGATATAGAAGAAAATGATAAAATCAGTGCAAAAAAAATCAATGTTTTTACCACAAGAGCTGAGACTATTTATGGAGTATCTTACATTGCTTTAGCACCTGATCATGAAATAGTAAATGAATTAATTGATAAAAAATTACTAGATCAAGATGTTATAGCTAAAATTCAAAATATACAAAACCAAACACCGCGCCAAAGACAAGCCGCGCCAAAAGAAGGATATTTTTTAAATCTTTATGTAATCCATCCACTAAGTAAAGAAAAAATTCCTTTATGGGTGGCTAATTTTGTTTTAAGTGATTATGGTAGTGGGGCTGTTATGAGCGTGCCTGCTCACGATGAAAGAGATTATGAGTTTGCAAAAACTTATAATTTGGCTATAAAAAAAGTAATTTATAAAGATGAAAATGACGCACAATGCTACACTTTAAAAGAAGGCGTTTTAACTAATAGTGGCGAATTTGATCAATTAGAATGCAATGATGCTAGAGAAAAAATTAGTTTAAAAATTGAATCTTTGGGTATTGGTAAAAAGGTTACCAATTTTAAAATTCGTGATTGGGGTGTTTCTAGACAAAGATATTGGGGAGCTCCTATACCAATGATTAAGTGTGATTCTTGTGGCATAGTTCCTCAAAAAATAGAAAATTTACCTATTACCTTGCCTGAGGATGTGGTGATAAATGGAGAAGGAAATCCGCTTGATAAGCATGAAACATGGAAAGAGTGTGTTTGTCCAAAATGTGGTAAAAAAGCACAAAAAGAAAGCGATACTTTAGATACTTTCTTTGAAAGTTCTTGGTATTTTGCGCGTTTTGCAAGTGATGATAAAACATGGCAAGAAAAAGCAGTAGATGAAAAAAGTGTTAATTATTGGATGAATGTTGATGAATATATTGGTGGGATTGAACATGCGATATTGCATTTACTCTATGCTAGATTTTTCCAAAAAGCACTTAGGGATTTGGGTTATTTAAAAGATGATGAGCCTTTTAATAGACTTTTAACCCAAGGAATGGTCACTAAAGATGGTGCTAAGATGAGTAAGTCTAAGGGGAATGTGGTTGATCCTGATTATATTATAGAAAAATATGGAGCAGATAGTGCAAGATTGTTTATACTGTTTGCTGCACCACCTGCTAAAGAACTTGAATGGAACGATAGTGCATTAGAAGGTGCGTTTAAATTTATCAATAGGCTTTATGAAAAGGCTATGAGTTTAGAATGTGGAAAATTACAAGAAATTGATCATCAAAGTTTAAATAAAGAAGAAAAATATGCTAGATTAAAAGTATATGAAGCTTTGAAAAAATCTTTCGAAGTTTATGAAGAAAGCTTTGCCTTTAATACCTTAATAGCTGCATGTATGGAGGCTTTAAATGCTTTAAATGCTATAAATCATAAAGAAGTTTCAAAAGAAGCTTTTTATATTATTTTAAATATCTTAGAGCCTATCATCCCTCATGTTTGTTTTGAACTTAGTGAGCATTTATTTAAATGTGAAAATTTTAAAGTATTAAAAATAAAAGATGAGGTTTTTATAAAGGATAGCTTTAATATAGCTATTAGTGTTAATGGTAAAAAAAGAGCACAGATTGAAATAAATTCAGAAGCTAAAGAAGATGAGATTTTAGCTTTAGCTAAAGAAAATGTCGCAAAATGGCTAGAAGGAAAAACTATAGTAAAAGAAATTTATATTGACAAGAAATTAGTAAATTTGGTGATTAAATGAAAAAATATCTAGTGTTGTTTTTTGCTTTTTTCATCATAGCTTGTGGATATATTCCCTCTTCGCAGATGGCAAGTAGGGTTTTGGGTGAAAATGTATTTTTAAAAATCAATATTAGCAAACAAGATCCTGAAAACAGTGTTTACATAACAGACATTCTAAGAGAAGCCATGCTTAATAAGCTTGGTAGAAAAATCACAGATGAGTATAATGCAGATAGTTCTATTATAGTCACGATGAAAAAGTTAGAATTTCATCCTATGGTTTATGATAAAAATGGTTATGTGATTAATTATAAAGCAGAGCTTTATTTGGAGTTTGTGTTGCGTTATAAAAATGGCAAGGAAGAAATTGTAAATACTAAAGGAAGTTATAATTTTGATATTAATCCAAACTCTATCATCAGTGATCAAGCAAGATTTGAAGCGATTAAAAATGCATCAAGTGAAGCTTTTGATGAATTTGTTTCTATTATAGCTATTAGGGGTTATAAATAAAATGGCAAGTCATATCAATGAAATTGCAAAAGAAACATTGATAAAACTAAAAGAGCGTAAGTTATATCCAACTCCTGAAAATTATAGCGAGGTGTTTGAAGAGTGTGCTAAAAAAGCGGGAGTGATGAGTTCAAATAAAGCCAGAATAGAAAAATACACCAATCTTTTAGATGATTCTTACAAGCAAGAATTAAAAGGAAAAAGTATTCGAACTATTGATGAGTTTTTGATGTTTTTAGTCTCTAGGCTTAATAGACAGGTAAGTAGAAAATATGAAGATGTTTATGCTTTGCTTGGCTTAATCATTCAACAACTTAGTATTAGTAAAGATAAAAAAATCAAAGAGCTTGCTCAAATTACTCAACACAGATTATCCCAAGCTATGGATTTAGAAACCATATATCTTTTAAGAGCTAAATGGAAAGAACTTGAAAAATCTTATGAAGATGGAGAACTTTTAAAAAAATTAGAAGAATTTAATATCCGAGCTTTTTTGGATTTTCATGCTTTAATAGAAAAACTTATCACTATGCTAAAAGAACGTTCTTATGAAAAACAAGCTGAACTTTTACTAGCTTCTTTAGAACCTTTATTTGGTGAGAGTAAAGAAGTAGAGCAATTTAAGCAAAAATTAAAAGAAAATCCTAGATTGATTGCTAGAAAAGAATTTGCGCATGAATATTGTTTGATGCTACAAAAAAAAGAAGCAATAGATAAATACTACATACAAAAAAATCTTTCTTTTTTCAATCAGCATTTAGAAAGCCTAAATGAAATGGTTTCAAAGCTTTATGACAATAGCCAAGAAGATGTGAAATTTATTAATGCTTTAACTAAAGATGAAAATGGTAATGTGCAGATTAATTTTGATACATTAAAAGATAAGCTTTTGTATGCAAACGAGCAAATAGCTCAAATTAAAACTCAAATTCAAGCTACAAGCGATGATGAGCAAAGAGAACAATGGAGTCTTGCTCAAGAGCTTAAAAAACTTGATGAAAATTATAAGCTTTATGCGGTTAATTATGCTTTATCTTTCTTTAAAATCAATAATATAGAACATGTTATTAATGCTTATGGTATTGATAGTTTTAAGGCAATTAGTGGAAAGTTTAAAAAGATACTTAAAGATTTATGTAAAGATATGGGTGAAATTTGGATTTTAGATGAAAGTTCTTATTTAATTGTTTTTCCGGGTAAAAGCTTAGAAGATGCTCAAATCTTTACGGAAAAAGCTTTGAAGCTTATAGATGATTATAAATTTATTTATAAAGAAGAAGTAGTTAGACTTGTTTTATCATCTTCTTGTATAGAAAAAAAAGAATTTCCAGATGGCGATATTTTAAAAGAATTAATGCAAAAAGCTTAGTATGAAATTCCAGCAAACACTTTCACAAAAAACCATGCATGTGCAAAAAATCAGTAGATTTTTTATGTTTAGTATGTATGAAAAATATAAAAAATTTATCCCAAAAACTAAAAATATTCAAATTATTGGCACTAATGGCAAAGGAAGCGCAGGTAGATTTTTAGCCCTTTTACTCTTAGAGCAAGGATGTAAAGTAGGGCATTATACAAGTCCACATATTTTTGAATTTAATGAAAGATTTTGGTTAAATGGAAAAATTACAGGCAATGAGCTTTTAGAAAAAGCACACGAAGAATTAGAAAGTGTTTTTTTAGATGATGTGAAAAAACTTAGCTATTTTGAGTATGCTACATTTTTAGCATTTTTTGTTTTTAAAGATTGTGATTATGTGATTTTAGAAGCTGGAGTAGGTGGAGAGTACGATGCTACAAGTGTTTTTGAGATAGATTTTAGTATTTTTACTAAAATAGGTTTTGATCATCAAGATTTATTGGGTAAAAACTTAGATGAAATAGCAAGAACAAAATTAAAAGCCATGAGTGCTAAAGCTTTAATTAATCATAAGCAAGAAACAAAAGTATTAAATTTGGCTCAAAAAATAGCAAAATTAAAACAAGCTAGTTTAGATATTAGTGCGTTAGATGAAAACAAGGCTATTTATCCTTATGTGCAAAAATATATTCAAAAATATAATTTAGCAACTTTTTTAAAAGATAATCTTTTTTTAGCCTTAGAAGCTTTTTCTAAAATTTGTGCCAAAGATGAAAAAGAATTGATTTGCAGCATTAGTAATTTGCCAAAACTTGATTTAAAAGGAAGGTGTGAGCAAATAAGTCAAAATATTTTTGTTGATGTAGGCCATAATGAAATGGCAGCTTTAACTTTAGCTGAAATTTTCAAGGAAAAAAAAGTTCATTTAGTTTATAATTGCTTTTTAGATAAAGATTCTTATAAAATTTTAAGAGCTTTAAAGCCTATAATAAAAATAGTTGAAATTTATGAATATGAAAGCAAAGACAGACCTTTAGCAGGCTCTGTTTTGCTAGAAAATTTAGAAAAATTAGATATTGCTTATCAAAAATTTGAACAAATAAAAAAAGATGAGTTGTATTTAGTTTTTGGTTCTTTTGTATTGGTAGAAAAATTTTTAAGAGGCTATAATGAAAGATAAATTTACGCTAACTATCACAGATGTAAATGGTTCTAGACATTTTTTATTAAGTCAGATCATAAAAAAAGTAATTATTTATTTTACTACTTTTGTTTTTGTTGTTATAGTTTTGGGTGCTTTATATATTAATTATTTAGCAGATAAGCGTTCAGAGCTTTTAAAAGAGCAAGAAACATTGTCAGCAAAAAATACTAAATTATTTTCTCAAAATGAAAGTATGCAAAAAAGTTTAGAGGAAAAAACAGCCTTATATGATGAACTCCAAACTCAACTTGCAGATATTGAAGAAAATTTAGGTTTAAAGCAAGATGAGGGTTTGGATATACCAGAAAGATTGGAAAAAGTTAAACTTACTAACGATCAAGCCTATTTATTTTTAACACAAATTCCAAATGGTCATGTGATAGAAGATAATGGAGTCACAGGTAATTTCGGATGGCGTCATCATCCTATATTAAATAAAAAAGAGTTTCATCCAGGTATTGATTTAAGAGCAGCTTTAAATACTCCTATTTATGCACCGGCAAATGGAGTGGTTGAGTATGCTGCATATAGTAATAATGGTTATGGTTATTCAGTGATTTTGATCCATAATTTTGGCTTTAAAACGGTATATGCACATATGATGCGCAAAGATGTTGTTAAGGCAGGGCAATTTGTAAAAAAAGGTGATTTGCTTGGATATACAGGAAATACCGGTCTTTCTACGGGACCACATTTGCATTATGAAGTTAGATTTATTAATAAACTTTTAGACCCTAAAATTTTTATAGATTTAAACCGAAAAAATTATGAACAAATATTTGATAAAGAAAGGAGAGTTCCATGGCAATCTTTAATAAAGGCTCTATTGCTACAGTATCCGAAACTACAGTCATTTCAAACGGAGCAAAAATAGAAGGAAAATTTTATTTTGACTCTATGCTTCATTTAGATGGAGAGATTACAGGTGTGATTGATTCTTCTAATGTGATAGTAATAGGTAAGAGTGGTGTTTTAAAAGGACAAGTTAAGGCAAGTAAGATAGTGATTAATGGGATTTTTGAAGGAGAAATGCAAGTTGATTCTTTGGAAATTTTATCCGGTGGTGTGCTTAATGGTAATATCATAGTTAAACAATTAAGCATTGAAAATGGTGGGAAATTTAATGGAAGTAGTAAAATAATTGAAAAAGATGAAGAACTTGCAACTATTGATGTGAGCATAGAAAATTCAGAAAATGCAAGCTAAATTATATGAATATTTATTAAGTAACAAAACTGAGTTAATAGTTTGTGAGAATGATAAAGAAGCAGATGAGTTAGCTCAAGTTTGTTTATTTTTAAATTTAAAAACTTTCGTTTTACCTGATTTTAGAGCAGAATTTGGTAGTGACTTGCGCTCTTTTTCTAAAGAGCTTTTTGAAATTTGCAAAGTTTTAAATGCTTATCATAAAGAAGATGAAAATAAAATTTTAATTTCTCCTATAAAAACAATTTTGCAAAAACTCCCCGGGAAAAAGCATCTAAAAAATATTATTCTTAAAAGAAATTCACTTCTTGCTTTAGAGAAATTTAAAGAAGAAATTTTACATAGTGGGTATGAGTTTGTAGATATAGTTCAAGATAAGGGTGAAGTTTCAATACGCGGAGATATTATAGATATTTTTGCAATTAATGAAGAACAACCTTTTAGAATTTTGCTTTTTTCAGATGAGATAGAAAGTATAAGATATTTTGATATTCATACACAAAAATCAATCCCAAATGAACTTTCAAAAATTGAGATTTGCCCATTTTTAAGTGCTTTTAATCAAGAGCAATATGAAAATTTACAAGAAAAAATTCAAAATTTTCAAAGTCAAAGCATTATCAATGATGTTAATTCTTTGGGTTTTTGGTGTGTTGATGATTTTTGTGATTATTTAGATTTAAATTTTGTGAGTATAAAAAATTTTGATATAAATGATTTTGAAGAAGATATTAGTAAAATCAATCAAAATATTTTACCTGAACCAAAATTTTATAAAGATTTAGTAAGTTCTTATAATTATGATTTTTTTACTTTTCACAAAGATAAAAAAATTACTATTTTGGCAAAAAATGAAGCTTTGTTTAAAGCTTTAAATTTACAAGAATTTTCAAATATTAAATTAAAAATATCTCAAGAAAGAATCAACCTAATCACTCAAGATGAGCTTATCATATCTTTAAATAAAAAAGAAAAAAGTAAAAGAGTTAGAAAAGCAAGTTTGGTAATAGATGAGCTTAGGGTTGGGGATTTTGTTGTGCATGAAGATTATGGTGTAGCTAAATTTTTAGGTCTTGAGATTATTATAATTGCAGGAGCAAAAAAAGAATTTGTAGCTCTTGGGTATTTAAATAATGACAAGCTTTTATTACCTGTTGAAAATTTGTATATGATTGATAAATATATCGGTGCAAGTGGTGGCGTGCCTTTACTTGATAAGCTTGGAAAAGGAAGTTTTCTAAAAATCAAAGAAAGATTAAAAGAAAAATTATTTGCCATTGCTTCAAATATAGTTTCTTTAGCAGCGGCTAGAGCTTTGATAAAAGCAAAAGAATTAAAAATTTCTCAAGAATTACAAGATGAATTTATCAATAAAGCAGGATTTTTTTATACTAAAGATCAAAGTCAAGTTTGTCAAGAAATCACTCAAGATTTAAAAAGTTCTCAAGTAATGGATAGGCTTTTAAGTGGTGATGTGGGCTTTGGTAAAACAGAAGTTGCTATGAATGCTATATTTACTTGTGTAAAAAGTGGCTATACGGCTTTGTTTTTTGTGCCAACTACTTTACTTTCAGCCCAGCATTTTAAAACCTTAAAACGAAGATTTGACTCTTTTAATATAGCTGTTTTTAAGCTAGATCGTTTTACTAGTGCTAAAGAAAAAAAACAAGTTTTGGCATTTTTAAAAGAAAATAAGCCTTGTGTAGTGGTTGGAACGCATTCTCTTTTAGGGGTTGAGTGTGAAAATTTGGGTTTAGTTGTGATAGATGAGGAGCATAAATTTGGTGTAAAACAAAAAGAAAAACTCAAAGAATTAAGTAAAAACTCCCATATTTTATCTATGTCAGCAACGCCTATACCAAGAAGTTTAAATCAAGCTCTTAGTTCTTTAAAATCATATAGTGTTTTACAAACTCCACCTGAGGATCGTTTGGATGTGCGTACCTTTGTTAGAGAAAGTAATGACGCTTTGATTAAAGAAGCTATTTCTAGAGAATTAAGAAGAGCAGGACAGATTTTTTATATACACAATCATATAGCAAGTATTGATGGGTGTAAAAAATATCTTTTAGATTTATTTCCGAATTTAAAAATTTTAATCTTGCATTCTAAAATTGATGCTAAAACTACTGAAGAAGAAATGATTAAATTTGAAAATAAAGAATATGACTTATTGCTTTGTACTTCTATAGTTGAAAGTGGTATTGATTTAGCAAATGCAAACACTATCATAGTGGAAAATTCAGACCGCTTTGGTATGGCTGATTTGCACCAACTTAGAGGAAGAGTAGGACGTAGTGCTAAGCAAGGGTATTGTTATTTTTTGATTGAAGATAAGGAAAAAATCACAAAAGATTCTTTAAAAAGACTTACGAGTTTGGAGAGTAATTCTTATTTAGGTTCAGGAAGCGTGCTTGCTTACCATGATTTAGAAATTCGTGGTGGTGGAAATTTATTAGGCGTGGATCAAAGTGGACATATAGAGCAAATTGGTTATAGTTTATATCTTAAAATGTTAGAAGATGAGATTAATAAGCTAAGTAAAAAAGAAGAAATTAAAGAGAAAAAAATAGATCTAAAGCTTAATATCAATGCCTTTTTAAATAGTGAGTATATTGGTGAAGATCGTTTGAGATTAGAGCTTTATAGAAGACTTAGTAAATGTATGAGTGTTAATGAAGTTTATGAGATAGAAAGTGAGATGAATGATCGTTTTGGCAAGCCTGATATTTTTACTAAGCAGTTTTTGGATTTAATCATTATAAAAATTTTAGCTAGCAAGCATTATAAACTAGTGAGTAATTATGAGCAAAATATTTGTTTAGTAAAAGATGATGAGAGTAAGGAAGTCATTAAGGCAAAAAGTAAAGACGATGATGATGTGATCGAGGCTATTTTGATGCATTTAAGAAAGAGTGAAAAAGCATGAGCGGATATGAAATTTTTAAAGCTTTAGTTAATGCAAATATCAACTATAACGATTTTGAGTGGCTAGAAAATAATACTTTAAGCGAGTTTGAAATTTTAATTTCTGTGGTTTTAACTCAAAATACAAACTGGAAAAATGTATTAAAAGCTTTGATAAATTTAAAACAAGCAAATATTACTAAGATAGAAGATTTATTAACTTTAAGCACTCAAGATTTAGCACTTTTAATAAAGCCAAGTGGATTTTATAATACCAAGGCAAAATATATTAAAAATTTCACTCAAAAATATTTTCAAAATTTTAATTCTTTTGAACTTTTTAAAGAAGAAGTAGATAGAGAATGGCTTTTAGGTATTAAAGGCTTGGGTCAAGAAAGTGTAGATGGAATTTTAAATTATATATGTAAAAAAGAAGTTTTAGTAGTTGATGCTTATAGTGCAAAAATAGCTAATTATTTAGGCTATGAGTGTCAAAGTTATGATGAATTAGCAGATTTTTTAAAAAAAGGCATAGCTAAAAATCAACAAGAATTATGTGTTTTACTAAAAAAAGAATGTAAACTATACGAGCTTTATCAAATTTTTCATGCTTTAATTGTTTCTTTTTGTAAAACACACTTTCAAGGTAAAAAACTTTCAGCAGATGGTGCGCTTATTTTAGATCCTTTAAAATTTTAAATTTATTTTTTATTTAAAAAGTTATTTTTTTTACGATTAAAGTGCTATAATGTATTTAACTTCATAAAAAGGAGAAGTAATGAATACAAGTATAGTTGGAAAGCAATTTGAGCTAACTGAGTCTATAAAAGAGTATGTGGAAAAAAGCTTTGATGCTTTAAGTAAATATGGCTTAGATGTGATTTCTGCACGTTGTGTTATAAGCGCTGATGAAAGGCATGGAAAGAAAGGATTTTGGGCTGAATTTAGCATTAACTTAGCTGGTATTAATACAGTGGTTGTAAAGCAAAAAGATAAAGACTTATATGCTGCTATAGATTTAGCTATTGATAGAATTTCTAAGGTTTTAAGAAGATTACATGATAAAAATATTACTCATAAGCATCAAGATGAGATAAAAGAAAATTTAGTATTGCCAAGTGTGATTGAGGAAGATGAGATAGTTCCAACAGAACTTGAGCTATATAAACCTTTAGAAATTGAAGAAGCACTAGAAAAGCTAAAAGTAAGTAAGGATATATTTTTAGTTTTTAATGACATAGATGCAAAAATGAGGGTACTGTATAAGAAAAAAGATGGTAAATTTGGTTTATTTTAAAAAATCTAGCCTTTTTAAGGCTAGATATATTAGAAGAGTTTGTTAAAAATTTTATCTATTGCTTGATCTACTTTTTTACCTGTGTTTTTAGCACCATCACTAGCATTTCCACCTATTGTATTAACAATAGAATTTACAACACTTTTTGTATCAAGACTTACTTTAGGATCTTGTGTTGTTCCTTTTATAATTCCTTTGAAATTTGCTCTATCAATAACGATATTAAAAGGAATGTTTAATTTAGTGCTTTTTGTATCAACTTTGCCTTTGCTGATGTTTATATTACTTCTATCAGCCACTAGGTTTAAATTTAAATCTATAAGATTTTTATTGATATTTATTTTAGCTTCACCGTTGCGATATACATCTTGAGTGATATCTTTTTGTAAAAGTAGCATTAAAGCACTTGTGATGAGGTTTTTCTTAAGTTGTCCATCGGCTAAGTTCATTAGCACCACACCGCTTTCTTTTAAAAGATTGTAGTCAATACTTAAATTTGATTTTGCTTGGTAATAATCAGGCAAATCTAAACTTTGAGCTAAATTTGAAAGATCAGTATTTTGCATTTTAGCGTTAAAAATATTATTTTTTAAAGTGGCATTTAATGAGCCATTAAATATATTTTTACTATTAACGCTTGCATCTATTAAAGCGTTTTTAAAATCAAATTTTCCTTCAAAATCAGCCTTGCCCTTTAAGTTTCTATCGACTAAAAATCCTAGCTTAGAAAAATCTTGCAATGATATATTATAAGTGCTTGCTAGAGCCATTTGATTAAGATCAAAATTTCCTTTTAATGAGTTAATATTTGCAAATGAACTTAGAGCTTTAGCGTTAAAATCAATGATTGATTTAGAAATTTTTCCATCAAGATTTATTTTTGCTGAAGTATTCTTTGGAAATTTTTTCTCTAAAAGTTTAGATAATTCTACTTCATTAAAAGAAGAATTGATAGTGGCTTTAAAATCACCATTAATATTGTTAAAATCAAGTGTTTTTAAATCAATATCAGCATTTACATCGCCAAATGCTAAAACTTTTTGTCCTATCAAAGGAAAAAGTTGTTCTAATTTTATATTATCAACTTTCGCTTGTAAACTTTTTCCATTAGATTTTGCATTGATAAGCCCTTGCATGATTTTAATATTTGCATCAAGATTTTGAATTTGATTTGCTTTAAGATCAACTTTGGCATCTAAATTTAAAGGTCCATTGAGATCTTGCTTGATTAAAGGTTTTAATTTATTAAGATTATCTACAAAAGCACTAATTTGGGCATTTAAATCTTTGTTTGTAAGATTATATGAGCCTTTTAGTTGAGGTATTTTTGCTATGTTTGAATCAAGTAAAGCTTCATAATCAATTAAAGAATTTTTCGCATTTGCTTTAGCTTGTAAGTTAAAAGTTGTTTTTGGAAAATTAAGATTACTTAGTTTTTTAAATTCTATAACATTTATATTTGCATTATTTAACCTAGTATTTAGATTGAAATTTTTAAAATCAAGCCCTTGTGCTTTTAAATCTAAAACTAATTTAGAATTAATAAAAGCAGGCATAGAGATAGTCTTTAAAAGCTCTGCTACTTCTATATTAGTTGTATTGATATTAAGATTATTATTTTCTAAAACAGCTTTTAAGCTACCACCAAATCCAAGCAAGTGAGCATCTAATTTTTGTAATTGATTGCTTGCAAAAAGTAAATTACCTTGAATTTGACTTTTGCCTTGGAATTTCATTTTAGCTAAAGATGAAAATTGATTAAAATCATCTATTTTGATGTCAAAATCACTAGTTAAGCTTTGCTTTGCTATATCATAAATACTTTTTTGTGTGTAAAGTTTAAAAAAATTACTTAAAATTTCACTTTTAGATATAACTTCATTGTTTTGGATTAAAGATCTTATTTCACCTTTTATATAGCTTTGTTTTGGTAAGCTTAGATTAAAATCTTTTTCAATGAGAGTATTATTGATAGAACTTGTGTAAAAATTAATCAAAGCATTGCCATTTGGTTTTAAATCTTTAGCTTGTATATCACTTATAATACTAATTTTTCCTTGAGCATATCTTGGTAGATTAGCAAAATCTAAAATTTGAGCTAAATCTATATTTTTTCCAATAAATTCAAGATTTATAGGAGAAAAATCAACGATTTTTGCATCTAAACTAAGATTAGAATCAAACAAAAACCCATTACCTTTTACTAAAAAATCACCACTTTTACCTACAGCACTACCTTTAAATGTAAAATCTTTATCGCTTTTTAAGCCAAGTTCTTGAATATAATTTTGTTTAAGTCCTAAAAGATAATTTAAATCAAATCCTAGTCTTAAAAGTGATATGTCACCTTCTATATTAGCAAAAAATTTATCATCAATATTTGCTTTAATGTCAAGTTGTGAAAAACTAATTTTAAAATTTTCAAATTTAACATTCATGCCGCTTTTTTGAGCAATAATCGTTTCGATTCTTGGCTTTAAAAAAGTATTGCCTGTGCTTGTAAATAATAATGTATATATAGCTAGAAATGCTATACACGCTACACCTAAAAGAACGTAGAGAATTTTTTTCATGAGAAACCTTTATAATGATATATCATATAAATTTAGTGTAATAGACTAAACTTATATGATATATTTTACTTAATTTATTGACAATTAACTTTCTTTAATGTATAATTCTATCACTCAAAAACAAAGAGTGCTAAAAATGGCACATTTTAGAAAGGATAAAAAATGAATTTTCAACCTCTAGGAAAGCGTATTTTAGTAAAACGCTTAGAAGAAATGAAAACTACTGCTTCTGGGATTATTATACCAGATAATGCTAAAGAAAAACCACTAAATGGTGAAGTTGTTGCAGTGAGTAAAGAAATAGAAGATGTTAAAGTAAATGATAAAGTAATGTTTGCAAAATATGGCGGAACTGAAATAAAACTTGACAATGAAGAGTATTTAGTTCTTAATATTGATGATGTTTTAGGGATTATTAAATAAAAAGGATAAAAAATGGCAAAAGAAATATTTTTTTCAGACGAAGCAAGAAATAAACTTTATGAAGGTGTTAAAAAACTTAATGATGCAGTAAAAGTTACTATGGGACCACGTGGTCGTAATGTATTAATCCAAAAAAGTTTTGGCGCTCCAACTATCACAAAAGATGGTGTAAGTGTGGCTAAAGAAGTAGAATTAAAAGATTCTTTAGAAAATATGGGTGCTTCTTTAGTTAGAGAAGTAGCTAGCAAAACAGCTGATCAAGCAGGCGATGGAACAACAACAGCAACAGTTTTAGCACATGCTATTTTTAAAGAAGGTTTGAGAAATATCACAGCAGGTGCTAATCCTATCGAAGTTAAAAGAGGTATGGATAAAGCTTGTGAAGCTATAGTAGCTGAACTTAAAAAACTTTCTCGTGAAGTTAAAGACAAAAAAGAAATCGCTCAAGTTGCAACAATTTCTGCAAATTCAGATGAGAAAATCGGAAATTTAATCGCTGATGCTATGGAAAAAGTTGGAAAAGATGGTGTTATCACTGTTGAAGAAGCAAAATCAATCAATGATGAATTAAATGTAGTTGAAGGTATGCAATTTGATAGAGGTTATTTAAGCCCATATTTTATTACAAATACTGAAAAAATGACAGCTGAATTGCAAAATCCATTTATTTTGTTATTTGATAAAAAAATTGCCAACTTAAAAGATTTATTACCAATTTTAGAACAAATTCAAAAAACAGGAAAACCACTTTTAATTATAGCTGAAGACATTGAGGGTGAAGCTTTAGCAACTTTAGTTGTAAATAAATTAAGAGGTGTTTTAAATATTTCAGCAGTTAAAGCTCCTGGTTTTGGTGATAGAAGAAAAGCTATGCTTGAAGATATTGCTATTTTAACAGGTGGTGAAGTGATTTCTGAAGAGCTTGGAAGAACTTTAGAAAGTGCTAGTATCCAAGATTTAGGTCAAGCTTCAAGCGTGATCATTGATAAAGATAATACAACTATTGTAAATGGTGCAGGTGAAAAAGCAAATATTGATGCAAGAATTAATCAAATCAAAGCTCAAATTGCTGAAACAAGCTCAGATTATGATAGAGAAAAACTACAAGAAAGACTAGCTAAGTTAAGCGGTGGTGTAGCGGTAATTAAAGTTGGTGCTGCTACTGAAACTGAAATGAAAGAGAAAAAAGATAGAGTTGATGATGCATTAAGTGCTACAAAAGCTGCTGTTGAAGAAGGTATAGTAATAGGCGGCGGTGCTGCATTAATCAAAGCAAAATCAAAAATCAGCTTGAATTTGCAAGGTGATGAGGCTATTGGTGCTGCTATTGTAGAAAGAGCTTTAAGAGCACCTTTAAGACAAATTGCTGAAAATGCTGGATTTGATGCTGGTGTAGTTGTTAATACAGTAGAAAATAGTAAAGAAGAAAATACCGGTTTTGATGCTGCAAAAGGTGAATATGTAAATATGCTTGAAAGCGGTATTATTGATCCTGTTAAAGTAGAAAGAGTGGCTTTACTTAATGCAGTTTCAGTAGCTAGTATGCTTTTAACAACTGAAGCTACAATTAGTGAAATCAAAGAGGATAAACCTGCTATGCCTGATATGAGTGGCATGGGCGGTATGGGAGGCATGGGTGGTATGATGTAATACCATCTTTTTGTTGCTTTTGAGTTGCTTTTTATATAAAGCAACTCACTCTTTTTTTATTTTTCTGCACTGATTTTTATTTTTGTTATAATAGATGTAAAATTATAAGGATTTTACATGAAAAACTTACAAGAAGAGCGATTTTCCAACTCAAAATACATTAAACCTAAAAGATATACTTATATAGGCAAAGATAATAAAAAATATACTTGGGATTTTATAGAAGCATTGGATAGTGTTTCTGTTTTTTTGTATCATACTCAAAAAGATTCTTTTGTCTTTGTAAAACAATTTAGAATTCCTTTATGGGATTATCAAAAACGTAATAACTTAAAATTAGATGAGATGGGATTTAGCATAGAGCTTTGTTCAGGACTTGTTGATAAAAATTTGAGTTTAGACGAAATAGCTAAAGAAGAATGCATTGAAGAGCTAGGTTATACTCCTAAGGTTGTAGAAAAAATAGGAGAGTTTTATACAGGTTTTGGTTCAGGTGTAAGTAGACAGTTTTTATTTTATGCTGAAATTACCGAAGATGATAAAACTGGTCATGGCGGTGGAATTGATGGAGAGGATATTCAAGCAGTATGGATAAAAAGAAAAGACTTTGAAAAATTTTCTAAAGAAAATCCTATCAAAACCCCTTTACTTGAATATGCGTATTTGTGGTTTAAAGGTAAGAATTAATCTTACCTTTATTTTTCTTCTTTATTTTCAATGTTTGGGTCTTTTTCATCAAGCATTTCTTTAAAGATTACAAATAAATCTTCAGAGGCTTTTTCAGCATTTGAGCATTTATCTAGAATTTGATTTTGAACTAATTCATTACCTGTGTTTTCATTATGTGCCAAGGCGACAGCTTGGTTGATATTTTCATGCACCTTTTGGTGTGGTAAATTTAACTTACCAAAAGCTCTTCCACTAGAAAATCTTTCTTTGCCCACACCTGCAATCCATTTTGCAAGTCTACAACTTAAATGATCAGAGAGTGCTTTGCCTGAAGCATGAATGATTTCATTATAGCCATTTAGTTTAAATGCGATATGATCTAATTTTGCTAAAGATATAAAAATTTCAGATGTGATACTTTTAGCGTGTGAGCTAGTTGAATTTGCATTAGAGATTAATTGAGCAAAATTACTAGAGAATTTTATAATATGTTCATTTGATTCTAATGATACTTTTTCTACTTGTTCACTTTGTCCATACATTTCATCTGCATTTTGTTTTAATAGATTAATATTTAATTCTACTTCAGAGGTTGCTTTTTGTGTTTTTTCAGCAAGTTTTCTAACTTCATCAGCAACAACAGCAAAGCCTCTTCCGTGCTCTCCTGCTCTAGCAGCTTCAATAGCAGCATTTAGCGCTAATAGATTGGTTTGATCAGATACATCTTTGATTAAATTAATAACATTAGTGATCTCATCAACACTGCGGTGTAAATTACCCGCTGTATCTCTTGAACGGTTAGCTGATTCAATAATGCTTTGAAGTGAAGATATAATTGAATGCGTAATTGCATTTAATTCTTGCATATCTTTTAATGATGAGTCAGAATACTGGGAGATCATTTCAGCTTTATTTACATTTTCTTGCATATCGCCTTGCACATTTGAAATGCCTTTTAATACTCCATTTAACAACATCTCCAAAAGACGAGTTTCAAGTGCAGTTTTCCCATAATCTTCTTGAAGTTGCTTTTCGTATTTTTCAATCAGTTCTTGTTTTTCTAAAAGAAGTTTTTTGTTTTCTTCTTCTAGTTCTTTGATTTTATTTTGTAAGTCTTCAAAGTCTTGTTTTGATTGACTTTTTTTTCCAAACATAGTTTTTCCTTGAAAGTTAAAATTAGAAAGAAATTATTTTTTATAATTTGATAAATAAGTGTTTAACTCATCTTTTAATCTTAATTTCTCTTTTTTAAGATTTGCAATTTCCAAGCTATCTAGATGAATTCTACCTTCTTCTGCATCTTTGATTTTGTGATCAAGTTCATTGTGCTCTTCAAACAATTTATCAAAGTGCATGTCTTTACCTTTTAGCTCAGTAATTAAATCTCTAAATTCATGTAGCATATAAGCCTCCTTTTTAAAATTAATATTTGATTATAGCTTAAAATAAGTTAAATATATTTTAACTCATCGGGTTTTTGCTTGTTTTTTATAATCTTTTTGGCTATTTTTATGCTGTCTGCTGTACCTACGATTAATAATTTTGCTCCAGTACCTATTAAAGTATCACCTCTTGGCATAGGTGTGAATTTTTTATTTTCTAAAATTCCTACTATACTTACGTTTGCCATATCTCTTAAATGAATTTCTTTTAATCTTTTAAATCTCACCCACGATTCATCAGGAATTTTAACCTCTTCTAAATCAATAGGACTATTTTTTTTATAAAGATAATTTTCTAATAAATTTTCCATATCTGGTCTTGCTGACATCGCACTAAGTCTTTGTGCGACTAATTTTGTAGCAGAAACAATAGAATTTGCTCCAAGTTTTTTAAGTTTTTCTGTTTCATCTTCATTGCTTGAACTAGCTAGTATAAAATAAGGATTAATTCTTTGTAGTTCTTTTTCAAATAATCTTACTGAGGCAATGATAGCAATATTATCTGCTATGTTATTACTAAGGGTTATTACGCCTTTTGCGCTAGAAAGATTGGTTTTTAAAAAGGCTGTATTAGTATGAGGTGCGCTTTCTATATAATAAGGATAATTATATTTTTCGGCAATCTCGCTGAAATTTTCAACTTCATCAACCACAACAAAAGGAATATGATTTTCTCTAAATTGCTGTGCTAATTCTATGGTAAAATCATTATGGTAGCATATTACAAAATGATTTTTTAATCTTGCAACTTTATGCAGCATTCTTCTTTCCTTGATGATTTTAGACAAAACACCTTTTTTTACTATTTCTATTACTAAACCCATACAAAAAGTAAATATTGTAAAAGTTAATAGTACATATACAACAGTAAAAATTCTACCTGCTGTTGGTATGGGATTAACTTCAGTATAACCCAAAGTGGTAAAAGTCATACCGGCTTGATAAATAGCATCGTTAAGGTTATAATTACTTGTGAGCATATAACCAAAAGCCCCAATTAATGTCATAACAACAACGGCAATAAGAGGAATTCTTAAAAATTTAAGTTGCTCATAAAGCTCATCATTGAGATTAATTGAAGGTTTTGGGGAGGGAGACCAATTGAGGAATTTTTGTAGCTTTTTTAAAAAAGACATAGTAATTCCTCATTTACATTAAGGATTATTTACTACTTTGCTTTTTAAGTGTTCTTAAAGTCGAAGCAGCAACTCTAACTTTTCTAGTAGTTCCATCTTCTAAAGTAATACGAACTGTTCTTAAATTTGGCAAAAAGCGTCTTTTTGTTTTATTGTTAGCATGGCTAACATTGTTACCTACCATAGGTCCTTTTCCTGTAATTTGGCAAATTCTTGACATAAATTTTCCTTATGAAATAAAAATAATTTTTAGCATTGTATCTAAAACAAGCTTAAAAAAATCAAATATTATCAAAAATACATAAAGAAAATTTGATAATAAGTATGATAAAATTATTTTTTACTTTTATTGGAGATATAAAATGTATGTAGCGCCAAGTTTATTGTCTGCAAATTTTTTAAATTTGGAAAATGAGATTAAAGATGTGTGTGAAGCAGGGGCTGATTTGTTGCACATTGATGTGATGGATGGGCATTTTGTACCAAATCTTACTTTTGGTCCTTGTGTGATTGAAAATATTTCAAAAATTACTTCAGTGCCTTTAGATGTGCATTTAATGGTGCATAATGTTAGTAGTTTTGTAGATTTATTTATTCCAGTAAAACCAAAATTCATTAGTTTTCATTTAGAAGCTGAAAACCATCCTATTAGGGTGTGTGAGTATATAAGAAAAAACGGCATTCATCCTGCTATTGTATTAAATCCACATACTCCAGTTTCAAGTATAGAGCATATTTTAGAATTTGTAGATATGGTGCTTTTAATGAGTGTTAATCCAGGCTTTGGTGGGCAAAGTTTTTTACCTTTAGTGTATGATAAAATTAGACAGTTAAGAGAAATGATAGATAGGAAAAATCTTAAAGTTTTTATAGAAGTAGATGGTGGGGTAAATGGTTTAAATGCGCCTGATTTAGATGAAGCAGGAGCTGATATTTTAGTCGCAGGTAGTTATATCTTTTCCTCACAAGATAAAAAAACAGCAATTAATTCTTTAAAGCTTGAATTTTGAGCCAACAACAAATCGATGATTTAATCATCAAGCTAAGCAAAGAAAACAAACCTTTTCCTTGGGTTTTAAAAGAACTTGCAAAAATAGAAGAATTAAATCATTATGACTTTGATTTATATATTTTTGAGCTTTTAGGACTAGGAGTGGAGCTTAATGCGCAAAATTGCTTGTGCTTAAAAAGTAAAAATACAAAAATAAAAGATGAGATTTTTTGTGTAGTAGATATTGAAAGCACTGGTGGGATAAAAAGTGGTCAAATTTTAGAAATAGGTGCGGTTAAAATTCAAAATTATAAAGAAATTGATAGATTTGAGAGTTTTATAAAAGTAGAAAGCATACCTGAAAATATTACAGAATTAACTGGGATTAGTTTGGATATGGTAGAAAATGCACCTTCTTTAAAAACTGTGTTAAATGATTTTAAGTTATTTTTAAAAGATAGTATTTTTGTAGCACACAATGTGCGTTTTGATTATCATTTTATATCTAAAGCTATGTATGAAAATGATTTTGGGGTGCTTTTAAATAGAAGATTATGCACTATTGATTTAGCTAAAAAGTGTATTGAAAGTCCAAAATACGGTCTTGATGCGCTAAAAGAGTTTTTGTGCATTGAAAGTAAGCATCATAGAGCCTTAAGTGATGCTTTGGCTGCAAGTGAAATTTTAAAATACTGTCTTAAAAAAATTCCTTTTTACATTAAAACTACTGAAGAATTGTTACATTTTAGCAAGCAAGCTAAAAATCAAATAAAAAAATAAACTTTGTTTTGTATTTATTGTTATACTTACTTTGCATAAATGACGGGAGCTTGTGATACAGGCTGAGAGTAAGCTAAAAGCTTAGACCGCACCAGAACTAGGTAATGCTAGCGTTGGGATAATTTATCAACTACTCACATACCCTTCATTTATCCAAATTTTATTTTAAGGATAAATTTAAATGAAAACTCAAATGTCTTATGCAAAAGAAGGAATTTTTACAAAACAAATGCAAATTGTTGCACAAAAAGAGCAAGTAAGTGAAGATTTTTTGCTTGAAAATATAGCATGTGGAAAAATTATCATTCCTGCAAATATCAACCATAAAGCACTAGACCCAAATGGTATTGGCTATGGACTTAAAACAAAGGTAAATGTAAATTTAGGTGTTTCAAATGATTGTGTAGATTATAGTGAAGAAATGAAAAAAGTAGAATTGGCTCATAAATTTAATATAGAAGCTATTATGGATCTTAGTAATTATGGTAAAACTAGTCGTTTTAGAGATGAGCTAATTGTCACTTCAAAAGCTATGATAGGCACTGTGCCTGTTTATGATGCGGTTGGATTTTTAGAAAAAGATTTAAAAGATATTAAGGCAAAAGATTTTTTAGATGTAGTATATCATCACGCTAAAAGTGGAGTGGATTTTATGACAATTCATGCAGGGATAAATTCTCGTGCTGCTAGGGTTTTTAAAGAGTGTGATAGGATTACTAATATAGTTTCAAGAGGAGGTTCAGTTCTTTATGCTTGGATGCAAATGAATGATGCTGAAAATCCATTCTATGAATATTATGATGATTTACTCGCTATATGTAAGGAATTTGATGTGACACTTTCTTTGGGTGATGCGCTAAGACCTGGTTGTACTCATGATGCAAGTGATGGAGCTCAAATTGCTGAACTTATAGAACTTTCGTTATTAACTAAAAGAGCATGGGTTCAAGATGTACAAGTGATGATAGAAGGACCTGGCCATATGGCTATTAACGAAATAGAAGCTAATATGCAACTTGAAAAAAGAATTTGCAACGGCGCGCCTTTTTATGTCTTAGGACCATTGGTTACTGATATAGGTGCAGGATATGATCATATAAGCGGAGCGATCGGTGGAGCAGTTGCAGCGGCAGCTGGTGCTGATATACTTTGCTATGTAACTTCTGCTGAGCATTTAAGACTTCCAAATTTAGAAGATGTAAGAGATGGTATAGTAGCGACTAAAATAGCAGCTCATGCAGGAGATATAGCCAAACTTCCTAAAGAAAGAAAAATAGATGATGAAATGAGTAAAGCTAGACAAGATATTGATTGGGAAAAAATGTTTAAATTGGCAATTGATGGAGAAAAGGCTAAGAAAATGTTTAATGAAAGAAAGCCTGAAGAACTTAATTCTTGTTCAATGTGTGGAAAAATGTGTGCTATGAACACTATGAATAAAATTTTAAAAGGTGAGGATGTAAGTTTGATAAAAGAATAAACCCTCGATTATGAGGGTTTAGTTTGATTAATCTATTACTTTATAATTATAAGGTTTTAGATTTTTATCATCTTCAAGAAATTTTGCTGGTGGATTACCATTTACTTCTTGGTGTTTATAGTAGCGGTCTCCTGCTTTGTTGCCATTTAGATCTACTTTATAGTGAATTTCACCTGGATTTAATTTTTGAATATCTTCAAAACCTAAATTTGAAGTTTTGAAATCTTTAATACCATTTTTGGCCGCAATTTCTACTAATTTAGTTTGTCCTTGTCTTGACATATCAACTGATTGTAAAAGCATTCTTGAAGCTTCTCTAGGATTGTGGAATCCTGTTGAGTTTTCAGCACCTACAAAGTCTGCTCTTACTTGAGATTTTCTATGAAGTTCTAATACTTCTTTTAATTCAGCTGAAATTTTAGCATCATCTGCTTTGCCATTAGTTTGGAATTTAGGCATTTTTCCAAGCTCTGCGCGAATAGTTTCTACATCTTTAATCAAGCTTACTAAAGAATATTCAGCTGTTCTTAAATCATGAGCTACTGAATTTTGAATATCTTTTACTTGTTTAGCTAGATAGCTTTCGCTTTGAGTATGGCAAGTTTTACAAGCTGAATTAATATCAACTAAAGGCGAGGTGATGTTATGGTTGGTAACTTTTTTTGCACCTTTTCTAATATAAGGCATGTGACAATCTGCGCAACTTACACCATTTGCAGCATGTACTCCACCACTATAAAGCTCGCTTTCTGGGTGTTGAATTTTCAACATAGGTGCTTTAGTGATTTTATGAACCCAATCACTTGGGAAATTTTCTCTATTTTTTTCATAATAATCATCAAACATTTCTATTCTAAATGGCTCACCTTTTTTCCACTCACTCCATGGATAGGTTAACTCTATACCATCAACCTCAATTTCAATTGGTTTATTTCCATCTCTCCAAGAGTCAAATTCATCATAAGTTTTTTGTGTACCATTCCACCATTTTTTAGAACTATCATTAGCAATACTTTCACCGATAGTTTTTACTTTAGTACCTGTTGGTTTGAAGTAGTATTCAACATGACATTGAGAGCATACTAAAGTTCTCATCTCGCTTCTTGAAGCTTTAATGCCTTGTTTTTCATCTGCTTCATAGCCTCTTGAAATTAATGCGTTGATTAAAGCTGGTCTTGTAAGTCTTAAACTCATGTCTGTTGGGTTGTGACAATCTGCACATGTTACACCCATTCTTTTTCCACCATGAGGTCCACTGTGCTCAGGCGAGTTTTCTTTAGCTCCATTTACCGCAGGAACTGTTTTAATCATAGTCCAATATTTTGCAGAGTTAAATGCCACCCAATCACCTTTTGCAGTGTTGTTTAAAAGCCAAGGAGTCCATCCGCTATGGCAATTCATGCAAGCTGTTGGTTGACCACCAAATCCTGCAAAGCCATGTGCATTTAAGAAATCTTTGTTATTTCTAGCTGTATCCATTTGATCTACTTGAACCCAAAAGTGTCCTCTTTCTTCATTAGCATCAATGCTAAATGGATAACCCGCCCAAAGAACAGTTAGTTGTGGATAGCGGATTAGTTTTGAATAAGCTAAATTTCCACCAAATTCTGTTGCATTAGGTGCTTGTTTTTCCACTGCTGTATGCATATCTAAATAATCAGGAAAATTCTTTCCCCAATAATCAAAAGTAGGGTTTTCATCGCCAAGTTTTACAATTTCTTGAGAAATGATTCCACCTACTGAATCATTTGTTTTAGCTGTGATATCTTGATTTAACCACAATACACCCGCAATAGCTACTATAGTAGCACTTATAGCACTATATAAAATGCCTTTATTATTCATTAATTACTCCTTTCATTTAAAATCCTCTCTTATGGCCAACACCTTGGTGACAAGATACACAACTTAAAGAATTATCTTTATGTGGATCTAGAGTAGGGTTGATAGTGTTGCTCGCAATTTCTTTATGACATTCTATGCAGTTATTTTGGACTATTTCTTTACTTTTTTCATTTGCACTTAAATGCGTAGGTAAAGAATCAAGTTTAAAAGTAAATGCATAAGCATGTCCTAAACCACTTTGAGCTTTAGCAATCCATTTTTCAAAAAAGCTATGTGGTAAATGACAATCATTACAGGTTGCTCTTGGTTTACCATCAACTTCTTTAGAGTGTGAAGCTTTTAAATAATCATTATAAACTTCGTTCATAATATGACAATTATTACAGCTTTCACTAGCATCGCTAAAATAAGAAGTGCCTTTAGCATTATGGAAAGTATACATTCCAACTCCTGCTAAAATTACAAGCAAGAAGAGGAAAACAGCAAAAAGTTTTGAGTTTGCTTTTTTCAAAGTCTCTCCTTTGAATGAAGTTTAAGTTACAAGAACTTAGATATAATTATATTATACTATAAAATCTTAAAAAGTAAATATAAATTTATTATTCATTTATAATTTTTTTAATAAGATAAAAAAAGTATTATTTTTTTATATAATTTTGTTTACTATTATAAAAATAAAATAAATTTTAATAAAAGAAATACTAAAATATTAAATACTAGAAAATAAGGCAGGTGTATTATGCAAATTCAACCATCAATGTATATTAATAGAGAACTTTCTTGGCTTGCATTTAACTCCCGTGTTTTAGATCAATGTTCTAAAGATCTTCCTTTGCTTGAAAAACTTAAATTTATAGCTATATATTGTACAAATTTAGATGAGTTTTACATGATAAGGGTAGCTGGATTAAAACAGCTTTTTATAGCAGGAATAAGCACAGCAAGTAATGATGAAATGACACCACTTGCACAGCTTAAAGCTATTAGAAATTATTTACATGAAGAAAAATATGTAGTAGAGCAGTATTTTACTAAAATAACTCAAGATTTAGAAAAAGAAAATTTATTTATTCGCTCTTACGAAGAGCTTGATGAGGATTTAAAACAACAATGTAATGAGCATTTTTTCTCTAATATTTTTCCTGTAATAGTGCCTATTGCGGTTGATGCAACCCATCCTTTTCCGCATTTAAATAATCTTTCATTTTCTTTGGCGGTAAAGCTTTGTGATCCTATGCATCCTGAACTTTTAAAATTTGGTATGATACGTATACCTAGGGTTTTACCAAGATTTTATCAAGTAAGCTCTAATATTTATGTGCCTATAGAAAGTATAGTACGCTATCATACTGAGCATATTTTTCCTGGTTATAAGCTTTTATCATCTGCTGCTTTTAGAGTAACTAGAAATGCAGATATGGAAATAGAAGAAGAAGAAGCTGATGATTTTATGTTGATTTTGGAGCAGGGTTTAAAGCTTCGTAGAAAAGGTGCTTTTATACGCTTGCAAATAGAAAAAGGCGCAGATGAGCAGTTGATTGAATTTTTAAGTTCTCATATGAATATTTTTCATAAAGACATTTATGAATACAGCATACTTTTAAATTTACCATCACTGTGGCAAATCATTTCTAATAAAGAATTTACACATTTATTAAACCCTGTGTATACACCAAAGATTTTACCACCTTTTGGAGATAATGTATCTATTTTTAGTGCAATTGATAAACAAGATATATTGGCTATACAGCCTTATGAAAGTTTTGAGCCTGTGTATCAATTTATCAAAGAAGCAAGTAAAGATCCTAAGGTTGTTTCTATAAGAATGACTCTCTATAGGGTAGAAAAAAATTCAAACATAGTCCAAGCTTTAATTGATGCAGCCAGTGATGGCAAGCAAGTTACAGTAATGGTGGAATTAAAAGCACGCTTTGATGAGGAAAATAATTTGCACTGGGCAAAATCATTAGAAAATGCAGGGGCTCATGTAGTGTATGGAATCACTGGTTTTAAAGTGCATGCAAAAGTAGCTCAAGTGATTAGAAAAGAAGGGGATAAATTAAAAATTTATAATCATTTAAGTACAGGCAATTATAATGCAAGTTCAGCTAAAATTTATACTGATGTGAGTTATTTTACTTCTAAAGAAGAATACTCTCAAGATACCACAACCTTTTTTCATATACTTTCAGGATATAGCAAAAGCCGTCGATTAAAGACTTTATCAATGAGTCCAAAGCAAATCAAAGAACGAATTTTAGATATGATAGCTACAGAAGCAAGTCATGGAAAAGATGGGGTAATCATAGCCAAAATGAATGCTTTAGTAGATGGTGATGTGATTAAAGCTTTATATGAGGCTTCAAATAAGGGTGTTAAAATAGATCTTATTGTGCGTGGAATTTGTTGTTTAAGACCTGGAGTAAAAGGGTATAGTGAAAATATAAAAGTTAGAAGTATAGTTGGAAAATATTTAGAACATGCTAGAATTTTATATTTTAAACACACTGAGCCAAATTATTTTATTTCAAGTGCTGATTGGATGCCAAGGAATTTAGAAAGAAGACTAGAATTAATGACTCCTATTTTTGATGAGCATTCGCGTGCAAAATTAGCCCAAATTTTAAAACTGCAGTTAAGTGATAATGATTTAGCTTATGAGTTAAACAGTGAAGGAAGATATCGTAAGATTACTTTAAATGAAGCAGAAAAAATTAATAATTCTCAACAAATTTTAGAAGAATATATTAGTAGAATTTTTAATACCTTGAAAAAAGATACTGATCATAGCAGAGCAGCGCATTTAGCAACGAAGCTTTTTAGAGATAGCTAATCCTTGCTTTTTAGCAAGGATTATTTCCAACCTTCTATATAATTTTTAAGTTTTCTACCAACTTTTGGGTGTTTGAGTTTTTTTATGGCTGAGCTTTCTATTTGTCTTACTCTTTCTCTTGTGACATTTAGTTCTTTGCCGATTTCTTCTAAGGTTCTATCACTTTCATCATCCATTAAACCAAAACGCATTCTAATAACAGCTTTTTCTCTGTCATTAAGCTGATCTAAAACTTCATCAATTTGTTCTTTTAAATCATCTTTTAAGATGTGATCCATAGGTGAAATTGAAGTTCTATCTTCTACAAAATCTCCAAATTTACCATCATCTTCATTGCTAATAGGCGCTTCTAGAGAAATTGGTTCTTTAGTGATTTTAATCACTTGTTTTACTTTATCTACGCTAAGTCCTACTTCTTTAGCAATAATGCTTACATCAGGTTCTTTACCTTCTTTTTGTAAATATTCACGAATGATTTTATTGATTTGATTAATAGTTTCTATCATATGAATAGGAATTCTAATTGTTCTTGCTTGATCAGCAATAGCTCTTGAAATGGCTTGTCTAATCCACCAAGTTGCATAGGTTGAAAATTTATAACCGCGTTTGTATTCAAATTTATCTACCGCTTTCATTAAGCCTATATTGCCCTCTTGGATCAAATCTAAAAATGGTAACCCACGATTGGTATATCTTTTAGCAATGCTTACAACCAAGCGTAAATTTGATTTTGCCATTCTGGTTTTAGCTTCATCTGAGATTTTTTTACCGCGTTTTATTTGCTCTAGAATTTCTTTTAGTTGATCTTTTTCTAAATCAAAAGAATTTTGACTAGCTTCTTTAGTTTGAATGAGTTTTTTTATCTCCATATAAGTGCTTACCATCGTAGTTTCTAGTGCGCGTTCAGCGATTTCTTCTTTGCTAAGTTTGGTAATATCTTTTAAGATATCTTGGTGTCTTTGTTTTAATTCTTCTGAAAACATTGGCAAACGATATTCTAAGCGTTTTAATTCTTTGTCAAATTCCTCATCACTTTTTAAAGCTGTTTCCATGGATTTTACGATTTCAGAGATAAGTTTTGAAGTTGGACCTAGATCCATTAGTTTTTCTTTTAATATATTTTTCTTAAAAGCAATTATGAGTTTATCTAACAATTCATCATCATTTTTTTCTGCATTAATAGTAGATATGGTTTTTAACCATTCTTTTTTTGCTTTTTCTAGGGCCTTAAAACTTTCTATAACTTTTAAGGTTCTTTCGTCTTCTTTTTTACTTGCTTTTTTAGGTTTTTTTTCACTTGAGTTTTCATTTTCCTCGTTTTCATTTTCTTCTTCAGAATCTATTTCATCATCACTTTTATCATCATCACTTTTATCATCATCTTCAAAGCTTTTAAAAAGCTCTTTTACTCTTCTTTCTCTATTGATTAAAGGTTCTTTATAATCAAGTATAAAATCTATCAAATAAGGCACAGAACAAAAAGCATCAATAATAATATCTTCACCTAGCTCAATTTTTTTAGAAATTTCAACTTCCTCGTCCTTGTTTAAAAGAGCTATTTGTCCCATTTCTCTTAAATACATTCTAACAGGAGAGTCTGATCTACTCCATTCAAGCAAATCGTTTTCATTGGCTAAATCAAATTCATTTTCTAAACTCGTATCTTGTAATTTTTGTTTTTCTTCTTGTAGTTTTTTTGCTTCTTCTAAATTTCTTTTTTTAGCAATTTCAGCTGAAGAAATTAATTCTACTTTATGTTTATCCATTAAATCGCGGATTTTTTTTGCACTTGTTGCATTTGGAAGCTTTGCAAAATACTTGACAAGTTTTTCATATGTGATATAATCTTTAGAATTTTCTTTGAAAAGTTCTTCTAAAACATTGGTTTCATTAGCCATGGATACCCCTTGTATTTAAGTAATGAGTGTAAAACTAAATATTATGCCTAAAAATTAATTAAAAACAAATAAAAACATTTTGGAACAGCTTTTGCTTTATCATGTAGAAAATTAAGATTTTAGTTAGGAAAAACAATGCAAAATGGGTATTATCAAGCTACTGGTGCTATGGTTACGCAGTTTAATCGCTTAGATGTTGTAACTAATAACCTAGCAAATGTAAATACAAGTGGCTATAAAAGAGATAATGTTGTTATTGCAGATTTTAAAAGGATTTTTAAAGAAACTCAAGATGAGTTACCTATACAAAATCATACAAGAGATGCTGCAAGATTTGTAAATACAACTATAGATAGGGTTCCACAAGTTAATCACGTCTATACAAATTTTAGCGTAGGTTCTATGAAAATGACGCATAATCCTTTGGATTTAGCTCTTACTCGTGAGGATACTTTTTATTTAATTAAAACAAATAATGGTGAGGTAAGATTGAGTCAAGACGGAAATTTCCAGCTTGATGATGAGGGATATTTGGTAAATCGTCAAGGGTATAGAGTTTTAAGCAGTGATTATTTTAACAATCCTGAAAACGATGGCATACGCATAGGAAATTCCACATCTTTTATTAATGTGGATAAAAATGGAATCATCAGTGCATCTAATCAAGATATAGCAAGATTATTCGTAGCGCAAGTTGATGATTTAAGAGATTTGCAAAAAGATGGTGATAATATGTATAAAATCGATAATTTAAACAAAATTAGAGATTTGCCAAATTCAAATGCCATTAAGCAAGGTTTTACTCAAGGTTCAAATGTTAATCCAGTTACAGAAATGGTAGGATTAATCGAAGCAAATAGAATGGTTGAGATGTATCAAAAAGTTATGACATCTCATATGGATGATTTAAATCAAGAAGCTATTAACAAATTAGCAAGTACTAAATAAAACTAAGGATAGATAAAATGTTAAGATCATTATATACAGCAGCATCAGGGATGGTATCACAACAAACACAAATTGATGTAACGTCAAATAATATTTCAAATGTTAATACAGTAGGTTATAAAAAATCGCGTGCAGAATTTGCAGATTTGATGTATCAAACGATGAAATACGCAGGTACTTCAACCTCAAGTACCACAAAACACCCAAGTGGTATAGAAGTGGGTCTTGGCTCAAGAGTGACAGCTGTGAGTAAAATTTTTAGTGAAGGTAGTTTAAAACAAACATCAACTTCAGGTCTTGATATGGCAATCGCTGGTAATAATGGCTTTTTCCAAATTCAAATGCCTGATGGAACTATAGCTTATACTAGAAATGGTCAATTTACCAAAGATGCTGAAGGAAATATTGTAAATTCAGATGGTTATAGACTTTTGCCGGAAATGACTATACCTGAGGATGCTACAGCTATTAACGTAGCAAGTGATGGAACGGTTTCTGTTATGCAGCCAGGAAATACAGCTGAAACTCAAATAGGTCAAATTGAGCTTGTAAATTTTATTAATCCGGCGGGCTTGCATGCTTTGGGAGATAATCTTTTAGTAGAAACTGATGCAAGTGGAGCGCCTATTGCAGGTATAGCTGGAGAGAATGGATTTTCTGTAATCAAACATGGCTTTGTAGAGCTTAGTAATGTTCAGCTTGTAGAAGAAATGACTGATCTTATTACAGGGCAAAGAGCTTATGAAGCTGGCTCAAAAGCTATTACTACAAGCGATGATATGCTTGGAATTGTAAATCAATTAAAACGCTAGAATTAACTAGCGTTTTATAATATGCAAAAAATATTAAAAAATACTAAAAAACTCCTATTTATAAATACTTGTAAAATATTCTCTATTATAATTTAAATTTAAACTAATCATAGTAATATTTTATTTATGTATTCTTTTATACATAAATAAAACAATAACGAGGGATATAATGAACAGAAGGGACTTCATTAAAAATACCGCTATTGCTAGTGCTTGTGGTGTTGCAGGTCTTAGTGTTCCAAGTAGTGTACTTGCAAATACTGAGAATAAATGGCGTTGGGATAAGGCTGTTTGTAGATTTTGTGGTACAGGCTGTGGAATTTTAGTTGCAAGTTTAGATGGTAAAATTGTCGCTGTAAAAGGAGACCCAGCAGCTCCGGTAAATCGTGGATTAAATTGTATTAAAGGTTATTTTAATGCAAAAATCATGTATGGAGAAGACCGTTTAGTAACACCTTTACTTCGTGTAAATGCAAAAGGTGAGTTTGATAAAAAAGGAAAATTTCAACAAGTTTCTTGGCAAAGAGCTTTTGATGAAATGGAAAAACAATTCAAAAAAGCCTACAAAGAAAAAGGTGTGGAGGGGATTGGAATTTTTGCAAGTGGTCAATATACTATACAAGAAGGATATGCTGCTGCAAAATTAGTAAAAGCTGGTTTTAGATCCAACAATATAGACCCAAATGCACGTCATTGTATGGCTAGTGCTGTTGTTGGTTTTATGCAAACTTTTGGGGTTGATGAGCCTTCTGGTTGTTATGATGATATAGAGCTTACTGATACTATTATTACTTGGGGTGCAAATATGGCAGAAATGCATCCGATTTTATGGTCAAGGGTAAGTGATAGAAAATTAAGTAATTTAGATAAAGTTAAAATCGTAAATTTATCTACTTTTTCTAATAGAACTTCTCATATAGCAGATACTGAAATCATTTTCAAGCCAAATACTGATTTAGCTATTTGGAATTATATCGCTAGAGAGATTGTTTATAATCATCCTGAAGCTATGGATAAAGAATTTATTGAAAAACATTGTATTTTTACAACAGGTTATGCTGATATTGGTTATGGAATGAGAAATAATCCAAACCATCCTAAATTTAAAGCAAGTGAAAAAGATACCGTAGCAAAACAAAATGCTATTATTGTAGATGAAGAAGAAGCAGTATCTTTGGCTTATTTGGGTGTAAAAGCAGGCGATAAATTTGAAATGAAACACCAAAATGCTCCTGATGCGCATTGGGAAATTTCATTTGAAGATTTCAAAAAAGCTTTAGAGCCTTATACACTTGATTATGTTGCTAAAGTTGCTAAGGGTAATGAAGATGAAAGCATAGAAGAATTTAAGAAAAAACTTCAAGAATTAGCAAATTTATATATAGAAAAAAATAGAAAAGTTGTAAGCTTTTGGACTATGGGCTTTAATCAACACACAAGAGGTACTTGGGTAAATGAGCAAGCTTATATGGTGCATTTTTTACTTGGCAAACAAGCTAAGCCAGGAAGCGGTGCGTTTTCATTGACAGGGCAACCAAGTGCTTGTGGAACTGCAAGAGAAGTAGGGACTTTTTCGCATCGTTTACCTGCTGATATGGTGGTTGCAAATCCTAAACACAGAGAAATTAGTGAAAAAATTTGGAAAGTTCCTGCAAAAACGATTAATCCAAAACCAGGTGCTCCATACTTAAAAATCATGAGAGATTTAGAAGATGGAAATATCAAATTTGCTTGGGTACAAGTAAATAATCCTTGGCAAAATACTGCTAATGCAAACCACTGGATAGCAGCAGCTAGAGAAATGGATAATTTTATCGTTGTGAGTGATTGTTACCCAGGAATTAGTGCTAAGGTGGCAGATTTAATTTTACCAAGTGCTATGATTTATGAAAAATGGGGTGCTTATGGTAATGCTGAAAGAAGAACTCAACACTGGAAGCAACAAGTGCTGCCTGTAGGTGAAGCTATGAGTGATACTTGGCAAATCATGGAATTTGCAAAACGCTTTAAATTAAAAGAAGTTTGGGGCGAAACTAAGGTAAATGATAAGCTTACCCTACCAAGTGTTTTAGAAGAAGCTAAAGCTATGGGTTATAGCGAAGATGATACTTTATATGATGTATTATTTGCTAATAAAGAAGCAAAATCTTTTAAAGCAAACGATTCTATTGTAAAAGGATTTGATAATAGTGATGTTAATGGCGATGAAAGAAAAATTATAGGTAGTGACGGTAAAGAATTTGAAGGTTATGGATTTTTTGTACAAAAATATCTATGGGAAGAATACCGCAAATTTGGCTTAGGTCATGGACATGATTTAGCTGATTTTGATACTTATCATAAAGTAAGAGGTTTAAGATGGCCTGTGGTAAATGGTAAAGAAACCCAGTGGAGATTTAATACTAAATTTGATTATTATGCTAAAAAAGCTGCTCCAAATTCAGACTTTGCGTTTTATGGTGATTTTGCTAAAGAATTACCAAAAGGAGATTTACTAGCTCCACAAACTAAAGAAAAATACAGTTTAAAAAACAAAGTAAAAATTTTCTTTAGACCATTTATGAAAGCACCTGAAAAACCAAGCGAAGAATATCCATTCTGGTTGTGTACTGGTAGGGTTTTAGAGCATTGGCATAGTGGAACTATGACCATGAGGGTTCCTGAGCTTTTCCGTGCAGTACCTGAAGCACTTTGTTATATGAATGAAGATGATGCTAAGGCTATGAAAATTAATCAAGGTGATATTGTATGGGTAGAATCACGTCGTGGTAAAGTAAAAGCTAGAGTAGATTTTCGTGGTAGAAATAAACCTTCTAAAGGCCTTGTGTATGTGCCTTGGTTTGATGAGAATGTATATATAAACAAAGTTACACTAGATGCAACTTGTCCGTTGTCTAATCAAACAGATTTCAAAAAATGTGCCGTAAAAATTACTAAAGCATAAAAATGAAAAATAGAAGAGAATTTTTAGCCTTTGCTTTTAAGCTTTTATGCATAGGAAGCGGAAGTGCATTTTTGGCAAGTTTAGCATTTAGCTCAAATCAGGAGTATTTTTTAAGACCTCCTGGGGCAGATGATGAAAAAGAATTTTTATCAAAATGTATACGATGTGGACTTTGTGTAAAAGCCTGTCCTTATGATGTTTTAAAGTTAGCAAATTTAGAAAATAGTGCTAAAAATGGTACACCTTTTTTTGTAGCAAGAGAAAATCCTTGCAGGTTATGTGAGGATATACCTTGTATAAGGGATTGTCCTACAAATGCTCTAGATCATAAATATTTAGAGCAAAAAGATGGAATTTATAAAACAAAAATGGGTATAGCTATAATTGATAGTGCAAGTTGTGTTGCTTATTGGGGAATTCAATGTGATGCATGTTATAGAGCTTGTCCTCTAATGGATAAAGCATTAAAACTTGAAACAAAACGCAATGAAAGAACAGCAAAGCATGCATTTTTACTACCTGTGGTAGATCATGAAGTATGTGTTGGATGTGGGATTTGTGAAAAAGCCTGTATAACACAAAAAGCAGCCATTAAAGTTTTGCCTAGAGAATTTGTTTTAGGAAAAGCTGGGGATAATTACATCAAAGGTTGGGATGAAAAAGATGAAAAGCGTTTGCAAGATGTAAACATAGATAAAAATTTCAATAAAAATAAGGCTAAAGATTATCTTAACGATGGAGAATTGCTATGAAGTATCTTATTTTAAGAAGAGTAATGCAATTGTCTATTTTGACTTTTTTTTCTTTTGGTGTATTTAATTTTATATTAAAAGGAAATTTAAGCTCTTCGGTTTTATTTTCTTCGGTGCCATTAAGTGATCCTTTTGCATTTATTCAACTTGCTTTGGCAAGTTTGCAAGTAGATTTGATGGCTTTAAGTGGTGCTTTGATAGTATTTTTGTTTTATGCTATTTTTGCTGGAAGAGCGTTTTGTGCTTGGGTTTGTCCTGTCAATATCATTACTGATTTTGCTTATTTTATTAGAAATAAATTAGGTTTTAATCAAGCAAGAGTTTTTAATGTAAATAAAAATTTGCGTTATTATGTTTTAGCTTTTGTTTTGATTTTTTCTTTTCTTTTTTCTTTTCCTGTTTTTGAGGAATTTTCTTATATAGGAATAATCCAAAGAGGGATTATTTTCGGCGGTGTTTCTTGGCTTTTTGTAGTTTTGATTGTTTTTTGTATAGATACATTTTTTAGTCCAAGATTTACTTGTTCGCATTTTTGTCCTTTAGGGGCTTTTTGGGCTTTAAGTTCGTATTTTTCATTGTTAAAAGTAAGATATAACTTACAAAAATGCACTAAGTGTTATAAATGTCTTGGAGTGTGCCCTGAAAAACAAGTGCTTTGGATGATAGGTAAAGAAAATCAAGATGTAAAATCAGGTGAATGTATAAGATGTGGAAAATGTATTGATATTTGCGGTGATGATGCTTTAGGTTTTAGTATAATAAATTTAAGGAGAGAAAATGAAAAATAAAATCTTTTTATCCTTAGCAGCAGCTGTTTTAATAAGTGCTTGTGGGCTTGCTGTTAAAAGTGTTGATTCAAAAGATATAGGTTTAAGAAAAACAAGTTTAGAAAGTGAAAATGTAGAATTATTGGATGCAAAATATTCTCAAGCAGTGGCTGGTGAGTCTGTTTTGATTGAAAGATCGTTTGAAAATGCTCCGCCATTAATCCCGCACACTTTAGAGGATATGCTTCCAATTACTAAAGATAATAATATTTGCTTAAGTTGTCATGATAAGACTATTGCTAAAGATGTTGGAGCTACGCCACTTCCAAGTAGTCATTATTTTGATTTAAGAAAAAACAAATCTACTAAAGATATGATAAGTGATGCAAGATTTAATTGTACACAATGTCATGTGCCACAAAGTGATGCTAAACCTTTGGTAGGAAATAGCTTTGAAGCAAAATTTAAAAGCGAAGAATCAAAGAAAAAATCTAATCTTTTAGATGTTTTAAATGAAGGTGTAAAATAAAATTATGAAAAAAATGTTTTTAATCTTACTAATGAGTATTTATGCATTGAGTTATGAGCTTAAGCTTGATTCAAATTTAAACGCTTTAAAGCTTGCTGATAATAGTTTGCTTATAGGACTTGATAATGGAGAGATAAAACAATATTTCCTTAAAGATAAAAAAATGCAAAAAATCACTCAGCTAGATAAGATTAAAAATTTTTACGAAGAAAATCTTAGCCCCAGAATTTATAGTATTGATTACTTAAATGGGGCTATTTTGATTTTAAGTGAAGGTGATTTTGGAAGTAAAAAATTATATGTTTATAAAAATAAACAACTTTTAAGCTATGATTTAGCTAATGATGGAGCAAAAAAAGCTTTGTTTTTAGATGATAATACTATTTTATTAGCCTTGCTAGGTTCTAATATAGAGCTTTTTGATCTAAAAACAAAAAGCGTTGTAAAAAATTTTACTTTTTCTAGTTCAAGCTTAAGTGATGTGGTTTTAAATGAAACTAAAACTCAATTAGTGGCAGGTTTTGAAAGTGGCGAGCTAATGCTTTTTGATGTGAAGAAATGGCAAAAAATAAAAAGTTATAAGAATATTCACAAGGATAATATTTATCAACTTGATTTTAAAAACACAATTATTGCAAGCTGTAGTACTGATAGAAAATTGGGCATAGTGCAAAATGATCAAGAAAAAAATATAGAAAGAGATTTTTTGATTTATACTTGTGCTTTAAATGAAAATGGTTCTATAGCGGCTTTTGGAGATAATGAAAAAAATATTATAGAACTTGTAAATACTAAAAACCTAAAAACAATAAAAAGATTCCAAAATAAAGATTTTTTGCTAGAATATCTTATATTTTTAAATGAACATGAGCTTATTAGTGCAGGTTATGAAGATAAAATTATATTTTGGAGTATAGATGAATCTTTCTAGTGTGTTGATTTTAACTAAAGAAGAAAAAGTAGAAAAACTCAAAGAGCAAATTCAAAAAACACCTTGTTGTAGTGTGGAATTAGCTCAGGATGAAAAAATTATAGTAGTAATAGAAAGTGAAAATTTAGATGATGAGTTAAAAGCATATAAACAATTAGAACAGCTTGATGGGGTAGTGAGTATTAATATGGTTTTTTCTTATCAGGATTTAGACGAAGAAAGAGAAAAAATTTTAAAAGCAAATTTTGAGGCAAATGTTTTTGATGAGAATTTAAAAAAAGATAATATAGAATACTATGGCAATGTCTTTAGAAAGTATTGATTATGGTTTTTTTGATTCCTTTGATTTTTATCATTTCTTCTGTTTTTATTATTGATCATTTTTATTTTTCTAAGGAAAATGAAGTAGTAAAACAACAAAAGCAAATAGAACAAAAAAATATTAAGCAAGATAAACAAAAATACCTTGAAAATATATTAAATCAAAAATAATCATGTATACACAAATTTCATATAAAAAATTCTTTTGGATTAATATTTTAGTTGTAATTACCCTTGCTTTAAATTTAAGAGCACCTATAACCTCTATAGGTCCTATGATAGAATACATTCAAGAATATTATAAGATAAATTCAGCCCTAGCAGGAATGCTTACAACTTTACCTTTGATAGCCTTTGGGCTTATATCTTTTTTCGTGGCGTATTTTTCGCAAATTAAAGCTTTGTTTTTTGCTTTGTGTTTAATTGTTTTTGGAGAGTTTATTAGAAGTTATGGGGGTAATATAGGTTTATTTTCTGGGGTTTTTCTAATTGGGGCAGGCATTGCAATAGCTAATGTTTTATTACCTTCTTTTGTAAAAGAAAAATTTGCAAAAAATGCTTATAAAATAATGGGTTTATATGGATCAATTATAGGTTTATCTTCAATTGCTGGAGTGGCTTTATCGCTTCCTTTGCTTAAAATTTTTGAGGTGCCTCAAGCTATGTTTTTTTGGGTTGTTTTAGCTTTGATTGCTTTGATTTTTTATTTTCCGCATTTGAAAAACAAAAGATTATTGCGTCCTAAGAAGAAAAACATCAATAAAATAAATCTTTTTTTGAATTTAACAGCTTGGAAAGTTACTATTGTAATGGGACTGCAAAGTTTTTTATCTTATAGTCTTTTTGCTTGGCTTAGTGTGATGATAAGTGAAAAAGGTTTTGGAATTGATTTTGGTTCTAATGTTTTATTACTTTCTCAAATCATAGGTATGCCTGTGGCGTTTTTATTGCCTATTGTTTTAGGAAGACTAAGAGCTCATGCTAAGGGTTTTGTTATTATAATATTAGGTTTTTTATATGTTTTAAGTTTTATTTTGGTGTTTTTTTGTGATGTAAAATTAGTATTGTTGTTAGCAGCTATTTTCTTAGGTTTTGCATCTAGTGGGGTTTTTACAATTTCATTATTGTTTATTGCTATAAAAAGTTCAACTTCTTTTATAGCAGCTAAACTTTCTGCCATGTCACAAGGCATAGGGTATTTAATAGCAGCTCAAGCACCTTGGATTATAGGTATGCTCCATGATAGTTTTGGAAATTTTACTTTAGGCTTTATCATGCTTATTACAGTAGCTATAATACTTAATATTTTTGTATTTTTAGCATATAAAGCTCCTGTGATTAAGTAAAAATTAAAATAAATTAAAGTCTTTTTTGTTAGAATTTTGACATTTTATTTTTTGTGAGTTGATAATGCGATATACAGTAACAGAAGCTTCTATTTATGAGGCGCAAGGTTTAAAAGATGAAGCTTTGGAGATTTATAAAAATATATTAAAACAAGATCCGCAAAATAAAAATGCCATTGATGCTATAAGGCGTTTAAGTGGTTTGCGTTCTAATCATGAAGATTTAAATTATGATATGCTTGATTTTTTTGTTAATATGAAAAGCGAAGAAGAAATTAATGAATTTAAAAGGTGGTTAATAAAACTATGAATATAGAAGATTTAGCAAAAATGGCCATAAGTGAAGTTAATTCGGAGTTAGATAATAAAAAAAGTAAAAATGATGAATTTACTCCTATGGTAGAGGAAATTACTCAAGAAAAAAATACTAATATCCAAGAAGATAAAATAAAAAAAGAGATTAATCAAGTTGCGCAAGAATTGATCCAAGAATTAGATGATTTAGAAGTAAAAGTTAAAGAAGATAAACAAGCTATGACTATTAAGGTTGAAGCTTTAGAGGAAAAAGAAGAAAGTATTATAAATAATGAAGAATTTTTCTTAAAAAATATCAGAGAGCGTATTTTGGTTTTATTTGAAGGATTAAAAAATACTAAAGATGAGCATATAGAAAAAAGACTAGATATTACAATTACTTTTTTAGAGTTTTTACTTGCAAAGATTGAAGATAGACTTAAAAAATGATCATGATTTTTTAAGAATTAAAAATATACTTAAACCTTACACACAAAGAGCTTATTTGGTAGGTGGTTGTGTAAGGAATTCTTTTTTAGATTTATCTAGTGATGATTATGATATAGAAATTTATGATATTGAGCCTAAGCTTTTTGATGAGCTTATGCAAAAACTTGGTGCAAATGGAGTAGGAAAAAGTTTTTTTGTATATAAATACAAAAAATTTGATTTAGCTCTAGCGCGTTATGAAAATAAAATTTCTACAGGCCATAGAGGTTTTGAGGTTAAAGTTTGTAATGATGAACAAGAAGGAGCTAAAAGAAGGGATTTTACCGTTAATGCATTGATGGTAAATATTTTTGATTTTAAGTTTTTAGATTTTTTTAATGGTTTGCAAGATTTGCAAGCAAAGATTATAAGACATATTGATGATGTAAGTTTTGTTGAAGATAGTTTAAGGGTGCTTCGTGGAATTTCTTTTGCGTGCAGGTTTGATTTAACAATTGCAAAAAAAAGTTTAAAATTAATGCAAACTATGGATATAGGCGATTTATCTAAAGAGCGTATTAATAATGAACTTTATAAAATTTTTAAAACTTCAAGACTAAATAAAGCTTATGAGTATTTCAAAATTTTAAATTTAGAAGAAAAAATATTTTTTTATCAAAGCTGTAATGAAGAATTTGAAAAACTTTTAGAGCATAGTCAAAAATTAATTTATGATGAGGCTTTGTATTTATATTTGTATTTGAATTTTTTTCATATAAATAAAGAGGAATTTTTCAATAAAACAAAATTAAAAAAAGAACTATTAAAAAAATGTGAACAAGAATTTATTTTAGGTAAAATTGATGATTTTAATTTAGCTAAAATTGCTTTAAAAATACCACTTTGCAAATGGCTTGGACTTTGGGATAATGAGCGTATGGCACAAGCAAAGAAATTAAATTTATATTATCATGCTTTTAAAAGTAAAATTAGTGCAAATGATTTACTAAAGGAAGGATTTAGTGGGAAAGAGCTTGGGATTGAGCTTGAAAAAAGAAGATTACAAGAATTAAAAAACTATATAAAGGAGCAAAAATGAATGAATATATTTTAAAAATTTCAAGTAGTGATGAAAAAGGATTGATTTATAGAATTTCAGATGTTATTTTTAAATATAGAATCAACATTATAAAAAATGATGAATTTGTTGGAGAAAATCGTTTCTTCTTTAGGGCGCATTTAGAAGGTGATCTTGATATAAAAGCTTTTAAGGGAACGCTTGAAGCTATGCTTCCTGATAATGCACAAATTGAAATTACACCAAAGAGAAAAAAAGATATTATTGTTTTAGCTACCAAAGAAACTCATTGTTTGGGCGAATTACTTATCCGCCAATTTAGCGGGGAATTTAACGCAAATATTAAAGCAGTTATTGCAAATTATGAGGTGTTAAAACCTTTAGTGGATAAATTTAACATACCTTTTCATACTATTTTAGCGCAGGATTTAAGTAGGCAAGAGCATGAAGAAAAATTACTAGAGTGTTTAAAACAATACGAGTTTGATTATATTGTTTTAGCAAAATATATGAGAATATTATCTCCATCTTTTGTGGAGCATTTTGAAGGAAAGATTATTAATATCCACCATTCTTTTTTACCTGCATTTATAGGAGCTAATCCTTATAAGCAAGCTTATGAAAGAGGGGTAAAGATTATAGGCGCAACAGCACATTTTGTAAATAATAACTTAGATGAGGGACCAATTATCACTCAAGATGTTATACCAGTTACTCATGAATATTCTTGGCAGGCTATGCAACAAGCAGGACGTAATGTGGAAAAAAATGTTTTTTCTAAGGCTTTGGATTTGGTCTTTGATGATAGGATTTTTATACACGAAAATAAAACGATAGTGTTTTAAATTTTTGATGCCAAAAAGGCATCAAAAATTAGCAAGAATAACAAGTTTTAAACTCATATGCAGTTGGTCTAGCTTCTACAGGCCATACTTGGGTTTCAAATTTCATATGTTGATAATCATCAATAAACACATCACTCATAACAGGTTTTAAGAAAGCATTTTTTCTAATGAGTGCTTCTAAAGATCCTCTTAAAGTATGAGGTAATTGCTCTATACCTTTTTCTCTAATCTCATCTAGGGTTAGTGCAAATAAATTTTCATCCATAGGGCCAACCGGTATGGTTTTGTTTTTAATACCATCAAGTCCTGCCATAAGTAAGCTTGTAAAAGCTAGGTAAGGATTAGAAGTGCTATCAGGAAATCTAATTTCTACTCTTGCGCTTTTTTCGTTAATACCATAAGGAACGCGACAACTTGCAGAGCGATTTTGACAAGAATAAGTTAAAATGCAAGGTGCTTCAAAACCTGGAACTATTCTTTTATAGGAATTTGAGCTAGGATTGGTAAATGCGGCAACACTTCTTGCATTAGCTAAAATTCCACCGATGTAATTAATCGCACATTCGCTTAATTTTCCATAGCCTTCTTTATCATAGAATAAATTTACTCCATCTTTCCAAAGACTCATATGTACATGCATACCACTTCCATTATCTCCATAGAGTGGCTTTGGCATAAAGGTTGCTGTTTTTCCATTTAAATGTGCTACCATTTTTACTACATATTTGTAAATTTGTACATTATCAGCAGCTTCAACTAAATTTCCAAATTCTACACCAATCTCAGCTTGTCCTTGTGCTACTTCATGGTGATGTACGAAAGTTTTTAAACCCACTCTTTCTAAAACTTGCACCATTTCAGCTCTAATATCTACACTAGAATCAATAGGACTTACAGGAAAATATCCGCCTTTATTTCTTGGGCGATGTCCGCTATTGTAACTATCTGTGAAATCTTTATTATCATTCCATTCACCTTCTTCAGTATCTACTTCATATTTTGCACAATGAGAAGAATCAACTATTTTTACATTATCAAAAATAAAAAATTCATTTTCAGGACCAAAATAAGCTGTATCGGCGATATTGCTTGTACTTAAGTGTTGCATTGCTTTTTTGGCAATACTTCTTGGACATTTTTCATACATTTGATCTTTATAAATATCATATACATCACAAATTACTATGATAGTAGGATCTGCTGTAAATGGATCTAAGAATGCGCTTTCTACATCAGGTTTTAAAATCATATCCGATTTTTCTATAGGTTGCCAACCGTGTAAAGAGCTTGCATCAAAAGGAATTCCATTTTCAAAAGTTTTATCATCAATTGCTTTTATATTGTAAGTAATATGGTGCCAAGTGCCTATCATATCAGTAAATCTAAAATCAACAAATAAAACCTCATGTTCTTGACAATAACTAAAAAACTCACCAATGTTATTTACAAACTTACCCATTTCCTCTCCTTTTTAATAGGTATTAATTTATTTTTTAAGATTGTAGTATATTTTTATTAAATTAAGTTTAAATTAATATTTTTTTTATGGTCAAATACAAAAAAATATTAATTTATATAATTAATTAACAAAATTAATATTGGTTTATATTTTTTTATAATATAATTTCACATTAGTTTTTTATATTAAAAAGGTGTAAAAATGACTCAAGAAGAATTAGATGCTTTAATGAATAGCACTGAAGATTTAGATCTTGATTCTGTAGAAGAAACAGAAACAAAGCCTGAAACAGAGTATGAAGATGAGGAAAAAAATAAACAAATTGTTGATGCAATGATTAATGGTGATTATAAAGCAAGAGCAGATATGGCATGGCCACCACCACCACCTAGCAAAGAACATAAAGTTGTGCATCAGCTTGATGATGTTACAAGAGATAGTGAAATCAAAGCTACTGAAATGATGGAAAAGTTAGAAATTATTAATGATTTCTTTGCAAATTCAGAAAATGAGCTTTGTGTAATTAGTGATGCTCTGAATAAAAATATAGAAATTTTTGAAAAGCTAAATGCAAAATTTCCTAATGTTGTAAGCTTTAAAGAAGCCATAGAAACTAACAATAATGCTAAAAATATTATAGATGAAATCACGGGTTGTTTGCAAACTGGACAAGATGAAGTTATGATGGCAATGGATGCTATGCAATACCAAGATATTCACCGTCAAAAAATCGAACGTGTTATTAATGTTATGAGAGCTTTAAGTAGATATATGAGTAGTTTATTTGAAGGTAAAATTGATGATGAAAAACGCGTGGGATCTGCTGTGCATATCGAAGGAGATACAACTGCAGATGTTGTAAGCAATGATGATATTGAGGCATTAATCGCAAGTTTAGGCAAAAAATGATTATTCCTGAAATAGTAGCTCCTGTGGGAAATTTTACAAAATTAAAAATAGCGTTGGCTTATGGAGCTGATGCTGTTTATGCGGGAGTGAGTAATTTTTCATTAAGAGCAAGAACTGCTAGAGATTTCAATTATGAAACTTTTAAAGAGGCTATTGATTATACTCATACAAGAGGAAAAAAAATTTATGTAACCATTAATGGTTTTCATTTTAGTTCACAAATTGAAGGTTTAAAAAGGCATATTTTAAAATTAAAAGAAATGAAACCTGATGCTTTTATAGTAGCTTCTGTAGGTGCTATGCGTTTAGTTAAAGAACTTGCACCTGAAATCAATCTTCATGTATCCACTCAAGCTAATATTTTAAACTATTTAGACGCTCAAGTCTATAAAGACATGGGAGCTAAGCGTGTTGTTATAGCAAGAGAGCTTGGCTTAAAAGATGCAAAAGATTTGAAAAACAATTGTGATATCGAGCTTGAAAGTTTTGTGCATGGCTCTATGTGCTTTGCATATTCTGGTAGATGTTTAATAAGCTCAGTACAAAGTGGACGCATGAGCAATCGTGGTTCTTGCGCAAATGATTGTAGATTTAATTATGAGCTTTATGCGAAAAATCCAGAGACAAATACACTTTTTAGATTAGAAGAAGATGAAAATGGCACACATGTATTTAATTCTAAAGATTTAAATTTAAGCTCATATATTCAAAAGATTATGCAAGAAAATTGTATTCATGCTTTTAAAATAGAAGGAAGAACAAAAAGTGAGTATTATGTAGCTTTAACTACAAGAACATATAAAATGGCAGTGCAAGATGTATTGGAAGACACTTTTGATGCTGCTAAATATGAAAAAGAAATCCATACTTTAAAACACAGAGGCTTTACGGATGGATATTTAGTCTCAAGAGCTTATGAAAAAACCGACTCTATTAATCACAATACAAGCATAGAAGAAGGAACTCATCAAGTGCATGCTATTAGTGAAGATGGTGAGTTTTTTAAATGTAAAGGCAAGATAGAATTAAACAAAGAGTATGAAATTTTAGCTCCGGTTAATTCTAATATAGAATTAGGAGAAAATAAACTAGGTTTAATCTATGAAAATGATGGTAAGAAATTTATAGTTTTTAAGCAATTATTGGCCAAAAATAATAAAGAATTTAGTGAAATTCATAGTGGTAATGAAAATGAAATTACTTTACCGTTTAAGCTTCCAGAATTTAGCTTTTTAAGAAGGAGTGTTGAATGAAATTTGTTTCTATATTGATGGGAAGTAAGAGTGATTATGATGTAGTGAAAGAAGCTTTGGGAATTTTGGAAAAATTTGATGTTAAATATGAAATTTTAATCACTTCAGCACACAGAAGTCCTCAAAGAACCCAAGAATACATCAAAAATGCCGAAGAAAAAGGTGCAAAAGTATTTATTGCAGCAGCAGGTATGGCAGCACATTTAGCAGGAGCTGTTGCAGCACATACAACAAAACCTGTTTTAGGCATACCTATGCCAGGAAGTAATTTAGCAAGTATGGACTCTTTATTTTCTACTGTGCAAATGCCAAGTGGAATTCCTGTCGCAACTTTGGCTATAGGTAAAGCAGGGGCTATTAATGCAGCTTATTTAGCTGTACAAATTTTAGCTATAGAGGATGAATCTTTAGCACAAAAATTATTAGAAGATAGAAAAAAACAACAAGAAAAATTAATTCAAGATTCTAGTACAATTGAAGTTTTTCTTTAAGGAGTATTTATGCAAACTTACTTGAAGTTAAAAGAATTTTGTCAATTAGTGCATTTATCTGAAGATGTTGTAAAAGGAATGATGGCAAATGGTGCTTTAAATTTCAAAGAAGAAGAGGGTGAAATTTATATTGAGGCTAATCAAGGAACATTTAGTGTGGTTCCAACAAGCTCAAAGCAACCTGCTATGGTAAATTCTATGACTTTAGCAGGAGAAAGTTTTGTAGAAAAAACCATAGGAACTATTTTAAACTTACACGAAAAAGTTCTTGATGCTAAAGATGAGACCTTAGAAGCTTTAAAGGGTGAGAATAAATTTTTAAAAGATGCTCTTTATTCTATGCAAGAACTTTATGATGAAGATAGAAAAACCATAGAAAATCTTAACGAGCAACTCAAATATGCGCGCAATGAAGTGGAATTTCTAAAAAGAAAATATAAAATGATGTGGAATAAAACAGTAGAGTTATATGCAAATTCACCTGAAAAGCCAGAAGAAATAAAGGAAGAAAAATGACTTTTTCTCAAATGATATTAAACTTACAAGAATTTTGGCAAAAACAAGGTTGTACCATTATGCAACCTTATGATTTTCCAGCAGGTGCAGGGACTTTTCACCCTGCAACTTTTTTAAGAAGTTTGGGTAAAAAACCTTGGGCAGCTGCTTATGTAGCACCAAGTAGAAGACCAACTGATGGAAGATATGGTGAAAATCCTAATAGACTAGGTGCTTATTATCAATTTCAAGTTTTGATTAAACCAAGCCCTGATAACATCCAAGAATTATATTTAAAAAGTTTAGAAAATTTAGGTTTTGATTTAAAATCACATGATATTCGTTTTGTTGAGGATAACTGGGAGAGTCCAAGTTTAGGTGCTTGGGGTCTGGGTTGGGAAGTTTGGCTTGATGGCATGGAAGTAACACAATTTACTTATTTTCAACAAGTTGGCGGTATAAGCGTAGATTTAGTAAGTGCTGAAATTACCTATGGCTTAGAAAGACTCGCAATGTATTTGCAAGATGTAGATAATGTATATGACATAGTTTGGAATGAATTTAACGGTGAAAAAATTACTTATAAAGATGTTCATAAGCAAGGTGAGTTTGAATTTAGTAAATATAATTTTGAAGTAAGTGATGTTAAAACTTTAAATGTGCAATTTGAAAATGCCTATAATGAGTGTAAGAATGCATTAGAAGCAAAGCTTGCTTTACCCGCGTATGATTATTGTATGTTAGCAGCGCACACTTTTAATTTGCTTGATGCAAGAGGAGCTATTTCAGTAACTCAAAGACAAGACTTTATGCTTAAAATTAGAGAATTATCTAAAAATTGTGCTTTGGTGTATAAAGAAAGTTTAGATGAAAATTAAAGAAATTTATGATTATTTGGATACTATTAGCCCATTTAGTACGCAAAGTTCATGGGATAATAGTGGCCTATTACTTGGAACTTTAGATCAAGAAATAAATCAAATTTATCTTGCTCTTGATGTGGATATGCATTTAATTGAAAATGCACGTGAAAATTCACTTTTTATAGTTCATCATCCTTTGATTTTTAAAGGTTTAAAAAACTTAAGCGGGGTGTTTTATCCGCAAAATATTCTTACTAAAATGATACAAAAAAACATAGCTTTAATTGCTATGCACACGAATTTTGACTTAAGTCATTTAAATGCTTATTTTGCTCGTGAAATTTTAGGTTTTAAGATTAAAGAACAAAATGAGTTTTTAATTTATTGTGATGTTGATTTTAAATTTAGTGATTTAATTAATCATGTGAAAAAAAGTTTAAAGCTTGATTGTATAAGAGTTGTAAATGCAGGTAATGAGAAAATTAAAACTTTAGCAATATGTACAGGCAGTGGAGGAGATTTAATTTCTAGTATTAAGGCAGATTGCTTTTTAAGTGGAGATTTTAAATATCATCAAGCTTTGGAAAGTTATCATAATAAACTTAGTTTGATTGATATAGGACACTATGAAAGCGAATCTTGTTTTGGTAAAATTTTAGCAAAAGATTTGCAAAAATTTCATTTAGAAGTTATAATATCAGTTTCAAAAAATCCATTTCAATATTTTTAAGGAAAATTTCAATGAGTAAATATTTAGAACAACTTATAGCTTTATCGCAAATTGATAAAGAACTTGATGGTTTTGCAAATAAAGTAGAAGATGCTACAAAAGATTTAAAAGAAAAACGCAATTTACTTGATAAAACAGAAGAAGAAATTGCAGGTTTTGAGAAAGATATTAAAGATATAGAAAATCAAAAAATTCAAAACAACAATCATATTGCAGAATTTGGTGTAAAAATAAAAGAAATAGCCAAAAAAAGTGCAGCAGTAAAAACTGAAAAAGAAGCAAATGCTTTAAAAATTGAAGAGGATATAGCCAAAGAACAACTTGATGCAGCAAATGAAGAAATTGAAAGATTGGATAAAATTTTAGAAAATAAAGAAAAGTTTATACAAGAATTGCAAGCTAAAAGAAGCGAACTTGAAAATGAAGTGGATCAAATCGATGCTCAAACTAAAACTGTTTTAGTGGATATTGAAAAAGAAAGATTACAAATTTATGATAAAAAGGTAAAATTAGTAGGTGAAATAAATCAAAAAGTTTTAACTTTTTATGAAAAAATTAGAAAATGGGCGGGAAATACTGCAGTAGTTCCTGTAAAAAAACATGCTTGTTATGGCTGTTTTATGAGAATTTATGATAAAACTTATTTGGCTGTTTTAAAAGGTGATGAAATCATAACTTGCCCACATTGTGGAAGAATTTTATACAAAGAAAAAGAAGAAAATCAAAATTGATTTTTTTTTATTATATTTTTGCTGTGATTATATATATAATTGCAGCTCCTTTTTTATTGATTTTAAGTTTTTGTAAGGAAAAGTATAAAATATCATTAAAATCAAGATTCTTTCTTTACAAAAATTTAAGGCAAAAACAAGGTGATGTGTATTTTCATGCTTGTTCTTTTGGTGAAATTAAAAGCCTTATTCCTTTAATAAAACTTTTTCCAGCTTGTAAAATTTCAACCATAACTCAAACTGGTTTTAGTGAAGCTTTAAAATATTCTAAAAAAGTAAATTTTTTCCCTTTTGAGATTTTTGTACCTTTTTGGATGAGACCTTGTAAAGTTTTGGTTATTTTTGAAGCAGAGCTTTGGCTTATGCTTGTGTTTATGGCTAAATTTTATAATGCAAAAGTTGTTTTATTAAATGCTAGAATTAGCGATAGATCTTTAAAAAACTATAAGCGTTTTAGCTTTTTTTATCGTTTGATTTTTAAATATATTGATGTTGTGTTTGCACAAAGTCAAAAAGACAAAGAAAGATTAGAATGCTTGGGCGCTAAAAATGTTATAGCATATAAAAATATCAAAGCTAATATAAAACAAGAACAAGTGAAAAACTATTCCAAGCCCAAAGCTAGGATTATTATATTTGCTAGTACACATGAAAATGAAGAACGATTATTACTTAATGAAATTAATTTAGAAGAAAACGATAAATTGATTATCGCCCCAAGACATCCAGAGCGTTTTGGCGAGGTTGAGGGAATTTTAAAAGATTTTTGTCAAAAAAACCACTATAATATGCAAAAATTTTCAGACTTTACTTTAAGCGAAAATAATTTTGCAAATTTTTTTAATGCCAAATGTTTATTGCTAGATACTTTAGGTGAGCTAGAAAGTTTTTATAAGATTAGTGATGTGGTTTTTTTATGCGGCTCTTTTGTAGATAATATAGGTGGGCATAATCCTATAGAGGCAGCTAGATGGAATAATGTTATTATCTCAGGGAAATATTATTTTAATCAAGAAAGTTTATATCAAGAAGTTGATGGTTTGTATATTTGTGAGAATGCAAAAGATATAAATGTTTTTTTAAAGCAAAAATCACCACAAGCACAACTTAAAGAACAAAGTGATTTAAATGAAATTATATTAAGCATAAAAGAAGGTTTAGATGCAAGAAAAAGCTTATAAATTGCTTGCAATGCAAGAAAAAATTTCTAATAACGCAGCAAAGGATTTGATTGACAAAGGCTGTGTTTTTGCTATGGGTAAAAAGGTTGTTATAGCTAGGGCTTTAATGAGTTCTAAAACAAGATTTGTTGTGCAAAAAATAAAAAAAGCAAAAATACTTTTTGAAGATGATAAAATCATAGCTTTAAATAAGCCTTATGGTGAGATTAGCGAAAACTTAGAGAATGTTTTTGGCGCAAAACTTATTAATCGACTTGATAAGGAAACAAGTGGAGTTTTGCTTTTAAGTAAAGATGAGGAATTTAGACTAAAATGTATTCAAGAATACAAAAAACAAAATGTTTATAAAAGTTATTTAGCTATTGTTGATGGAGTGATTGCTGAAGAACTTGAAATTTGTGAAAAAATAACTACTATAAAAAATAAATCCGGAGCCTTTAGTAAAATCGATAAATTTGGTTTAGAAGCTCATAGTCAGGTTATACCTTTAATGGTAAATGCTAAAAAAACCTTAATAAAAGCAGTCATTAAAACAGGTAGAACACATCAAATTAGAGTGCATTTAAATCATATAAAACATGGTATTATAGGTGATGAAAAATATGCAAAAATTAGCTCTTCTAGAATGTATTTGCATTCATATGAAACGCATATTTTTGATTATCAATTTAAAGCCTTACTTGATGAGAGCTTCAATGCTTATGGTTTTGAAATAAAAAATTTAAATTTTTAAAGGCGTTTAAAGCTAAAAGGGTTTATAATTTAGCTTTTTAAAATTTTAATAAAGGGAAAATAAAGTGTTTGAAATAGTTAGTGAGTCATTTAAATCCGCAGTTAATAAACTTCGTTTTGTTGATGATGAAAAAGCTTTAAAAAATGCTCTTGACACTTTAAAAAAAGCCCTTTTAAAAGCAGATGTACATCATAAAGTTACTAAAGAATTACTTACTTTAGTAGAAAATGATGTAAAAATTAATGGTATAGGTCAAAAACAATTTTTAGACTCAATTAAGAAAAATTTAGAAGAAATTCTTAGTGTTAAAGGTAAAAATCAAGGTTTTGTATTTGCTAGTAAGCCACCTACGGTTGTTTTGATGTGTGGTTTACAAGGTGGTGGTAAAACTACTACTACGGTAAAAATTGCTAATTATTTAAAGTTAAGAAATAAAAAAGTACTAATTGCTGCATGTGATTTGCAAAGATTAGCTGCAGTAGAACAGCTAAGACAACTCACTCAAGCTAATGAGCTTGATTTATTTTTCATAGAAAATGAAAGCAATCCTTTAAATGTTGCTAAACAAGCTTTGGAAAAAGCAAAAAATTCTATGTATGATGTTTTGCTTGTAGATACTGCCGGCCGTTTAGCAATTGATACGGCTTTGATGAATGAGCTTAAAGATGTAAAAGCTATTTTAAATCCTGATGAAGTATTTTATGTAGCTGATGCTATGAGTGGTCAAGATGGAGTTAAAACAGCAAGTAGTTTTAATGAGGCTTTAGAAATTACAGGGGTTATTTTAAGTAAATTTGATGCAGATACTAAAGGTGGTGTTGCGCTAGGCATAGCAAAACAAATTGGTGTACCTTTAAGATTTATTGGTGTTGGTGAGAAAGTAGCTGATTTAGAAGTATTTATCCCTGATAGAATTGTTAATCGTATCATGGGCGAGGGTGATTTAGCGACTTTGGCTGAAAAAACTGCAACCATTATTGATGAAAAAGAAGCAAAAAAACTTAATAAGAAAATTAAAAAAGGTGAATTTAATTTTAATGACTTTTTAAATCAAATGGAAAGTGTTAAAAAACTTGGTAGTATGAAATCAATCATTGGTATGATACCTGGTTTATCATCTATGGCAGCAAATATTAAAGATATTGATTTGGATAATTCTAAAGAAATTATTCATATTAAGGCAATGATTTCATCAATGACACCAAAAGAAAGAGAAAATCCTGATTTGTTAAATAACGCAAGAAAGCGTCGTATTGCAGAGGGTGCTGGTTTATCTCAAATGGAAGTAAATCGCTTTTTAAAACAATTTAGTAATGCAGCTAAGTTGGCAAAGAAATTTTCAAACAAAAAAGGAATGGAAAACTTTATGAATATGTTGCAGCAAGCTAAAAGACCGCAATAATTAAAGCTTTTTTATGGATATATGAGTTAAAATATCTATAACAAAATTTTAATTTTTTTAGGAGTATTAAAATGACAGTAATCAGACTTACAAAAATGGGACGTAAAAAAAGACCATTTTATCGTATAGTTGTAACTGATAGTAGAAAAAGACGCGATGGTAGCTGGATAGAAAGCATTGGATATTACAATCCTATGGTTGAACCTGAAGTGGTAAAATTTGATGCTGAGCGTTTAGCTTATTGGAAAAGCGTAGGTGCTAAATTAAGCGATAGAGTAGCAGCTATTACAAGCAAATAAAAATGGTTGAGAATTTTTTAAGAGAATACGCAAAATTAATTGTTGATTTTCCTGAAAAAGTTGATATACAAAGACAAAATTTAGAAAATAATTTTGCTGAAATTATCATTTATGTCGATCCATCTGATACTGGTAAGTTGATCGGAAAAAATGGAAAATTAATCAACGCAATAAAAACAGTCATTATGGCTTACAAAGTTAAAGATGCAACTTCATATCGTATAACGGTAAAAGCCATTGAAGAATGATTTGATCCAAGTTGCTAAACTTGGGAAAAGTGTTGGTTTAAAAGGTTATGTAAAATTACATAATCTTAGTGATTTTTATGAGCAGTTTAAAATAGGTGCTAAATTTTTTGATATTAATCAAAAAATTTACACCATAAAGGCTTTTGATAAAACTAGGTCTTTAGTTCTATTTGAAGGTTTTGAGAGTGTTGAAGCTGCCAAAACCTTAACTAATATTACTCTTTTTCAAACTATTGAAGCTACAAAAGAAATTTGTAAATTAAAAAAAGATGAGTATTTTTATTTTGATATAATTGGATGTGATGTTATTGAAAATGAGCAAAAATTAGGTGTAGTTGAAGACATTTTAGAAAATGGAGCAGGATTTTTATTTTGTATAAAATGTGATGAAAAACTACAGACAAAGGTTAAAAACTTTTATATTCCTTATGTTAATAAATATATTCAAAAAGTTGATGTAGAAAATAAAAAAATATTCACGCAATCTGCTTTAGATATTTTAGAAAATTCATGAAATATACTTTTGTAAGTTTATTCCCAGAGCTTATTGAGCCTTATTTTCAAACTTCTATTTTAGCAAGGGCAAAAGAAAAAGGGATATTAGAATTTGCTTTTGTTAATCCTAGAAGTTTTACCACAAACAAGCACTTTAAAGTAGATGATTATAAAATAGGAGGAGGCGCAGGGCTTTTGTTGCAAGCTCAGCCTTTGTATGATTGCTTAAGGCATATTAAAAAGCAAGATAAAAATGTTCATTTTGTTTTTCTTTTGCCTTGCGCTAAGACTTTTAAACAAGCTGATGCTAAAAGATTAAGTAAGAAAGATCATGTTTGCTTTGTAAGTAGTAGATATGAGGGTTTGGATGAGCGCATTGTGGAAGAATTTGCTAATGAGGTATTTTCTATAGGTGATTTTATACTTACAGGTGGAGAGTTAGCGTCTTTGGTGATGTGTGATGCTATTAGCAGAAATATTCAAGATGTTCTTGGAAATAGCGAAAGCTTAAGTGAAGAAAGTTTTGAAAATGACTTATTAGAAGCCCCATCGTTTTCTAAGCCTTTTATTTTTGAAAAGGAAAATAAAAAATTTTATGTGCCTTCAGAGTTTTTAAAGGGAAATCACGCTAAAATCACAGCTTTAAAAACTACTTTGGCGTCTTGCAAAACGAAATATTTTCGTCCTGATTTGTATCAAAAGCATGAACGCAAATTTTAAGGAATATCGTTATGAAAAATAAATACATTGAGCAATTTGAGCAAAAACAAATTGAAGGTAAAAATGTTCCAGAATTTCGTGCTGGAGATACTTTAAGACTTGCTATTCGCATTAAAGAAGGCGATAAAACAAGAATTCAAAATTTTGAAGGTATTTGTATAGCACGTAGAGGAAATGGTGTAGATGAAACTTTCATCGTACGTAAAATTGGTGCTAACAATGTAGGCGTTGAAAGAATTTTCCCTATTTATAGTGAAAGTTTAGAAAGTATTACAGTATTAAGAAGAGGTCGTGTACGCCGTGCTAGATTATTCTACCTAAGAGATAGAAGAGGTAAGGCTGCTCGTATTAAAGAACTTAAAAAATAAAAGTGAAATTTAGAACTCAAATATATGAAGTAATTTCCTGGGAACAAGAAATTCAAAATGGCATAAATATATCTAAGAAAATAGAAAATGCTTATGCCAAAGAAATCTGCATAACTATGTCAAAAGATAGCTTTATGAAAGATCATAAAGCACCTTTTGATATTACCATACAAGTGTTAAAAGGCTCCATTGATTTTGGAGTTTTAAATCAACAAATTCTACTTAAAACGCTAGATAGTATAAGTTTAAAAGCTCATGAGATTCATAATCTTTTAGCGCTAGAAGATTCTATAGTACGCTTAACTTTGTATAAGCAAGATAGTCTTGAACGTGTTGAAAGTGTTTTAAAATCTTAATTTAAGCCTCATTTTGTATAATTTTAGCTTACTAAAATGAGGAAGTTAAGCTATGAAATGGACTAAAGATTCTTGGAAAAATTATAAAATTCAGCAACAACCACAATATCCTGATGAAAATGAATTACAAGAAGTTGTTAAAAAATTAGAAAAATTACCACCGCTTGTTTTTGCAGGCGAGGTGGATAAATTAAAAAAATCCCTTGCTAAGGTTGTAGATTCTCAAGCATTTTTACTCCAAGGAGGAGATTGTGCGGAGAGTTTTGTAAATTTTGGCGCTGATAATATAAGAGATATGTTCAAAGTTATGCTTCAAATGGCTATAGTGCTTACTTTTGCAGGATCTTGCCCTATAGTTAAAGTAGGGCGTGTTGCAGGGCAGTTTGCAAAGCCAAGAAGTAGTGATTTTGAAGAAATTGAAGGAGTAAAGCTTCCAAGTTATCGTGGGGATATTATCAATGGTTTTGAATTTAATGAAAAATCAAGAATAGCTGATCCTAAAAGAATGCTAGAAGCGTATTATCAAAGTGCTACAACTTTAAATTTATTAAGAGCTTTTTCAAGAGGTGGTTTAGCGGATTTAAGAGTAGTGCATAAGTGGAATTTGGGTTTTTTAAAAAAGGCAGAGCTTGGGAGAAAATATGATGAACTTAGTGAAAAAATCACTCAAGCCTTAGCTTTTATGCAAGCTTGTGGTATCACTGATACTCCAAATCTTTCTCAAACAGCCTTTTATACTTCTCATGAAGCCTTGCTTTTACCTTATGAAGAGGCTTTAACTAGGGTAGATAGTTTAAGCGGGGAAATTTATGATTGTTCAGCACATATGCTTTGGATAGGTGAGCGTACTAGAAAAGCAGATGAAGCACATGTGCATTTTTTAAGTGGAGTGAAAAATCCACTTGGTGTTAAGCTTAGTGCTAATTATGATTTAGATGAGATTAAAAAGTTAGTAAGTATTTTAAATCCGCATAATGAAGCAGGAAGATTAAATTTCATTATTCGTATGGGATGTGATAAGATAGAAAATGCCTTGCCAAAATTATTTAAAGAGTTAAAACAAGAAGGATTTAATATACTTTATAGCATAGATCCTATGCATGCAAACACAGTTAAATCAGGTAATTTTAAAACAAGAGAATTTGATAAAATCATTCAAGAAGTGCGTGCGTTTTTTGAAATAGCTATGAGTGAGGGAGTGTATCCTGGTGGGGTACATTTGGAAATGACAGGGCAAAATGTAACAGAATGTGTAGGAGGTTCTTTAAATATCACTCAAGAAGAACTTTCTAAACGTTATGAAACACAATGTGATCCAAGATTAAATGCTGATCAAGCTTTAGAATTAGCATTTATCATAGCAGACTTAGTTAAAAAGGCAAGAAAATGTTAAAATTTTATGGTATTAAAAATTGCAATAGTGTTAAAAAAGCTATGGATTATTTAAATTCTAAGCAAATTGAATTTGAATTTTTAGATATTAAAAAGCTAGATGAGGAAACTTTAGATTTTTGGCTTAGTAAAAGAAGTGTTTTAGAGCTTGTAAATACAGCGGGTATGAGTGCTAGAAAATTAGGCTTAAATAAAGAAAAACTTCAAAATTTAAACCAAGATGAAATTAAAGCAATGATTTTAGAAAGTCCAACACTCATAAAACGCCCATTAATTGTAAAAGATGATGAAGTTTTTATAGCTAAAGAATATGAGAGTTTTTAATTAAATTTTCTCTCTTTGGTAGATTTTTTTAATTTTCACATCTAAATTATGAACAAATTTAAATAAAGCTGGCACTACTAAAAGTGTAAGTAAGGTTGAACTAATAAGACCAAATATAATAGCAATGGCCATAGGAGAATTTCCTTCAAAACCAGAACCCCTTGAAAGTGCTAGTGGAAGCATGGAAAAAATCATCGCAAAAGTTGTCATTAAAATGGCTCTTAAACGACTTTTTCCTGCATAAATTAGTGCTTTTTCTACTTCCATACCTTCATCGCATTTTTTATTAGCTACATCTACTAATAATATAGCATTTTTTCCTACCATTCCAAAAAGCAAAATAATAGCCACAAGTACAAATAAAGAAAAGTGATTTCCTGTGATAAAAATTCCAAAACAAGCTCCACCAAAAGCCAAAGGCATGCTTATCATGATGATTAAAGGAAGTATTAAACTTGAATACAAAGAAGCAAGGATTAAATAAATCAAAATCATTCCCAAAGATATAGAAAACAAAAATCCACTAATGGTATCATCTAAAAAGTCCAAAAAACCAGAATAAGCAAAAGATAGGTTGTTTTTTCCTAAAATATAAGCTAAATTGGACTCAAAAATTTTTCTTACTTCACCCAAAGAAATGTTTTCTATGCTTGAAGTGAGTTTTATACTAGTAGTTTTATTGTGTCTGTTAATTAAAGAAAGATCTTTTTTATAAGAAAAGCTAGCAATACTAGTAAGTTTTATACTTTCATTGTTATGATTTTTAAGTTCTATTAGCTCTAAACTAGTTGGATTTTGCTTAAAAGCTTCATCAAAGCTAAGGATAATTTCATCTTTAAAATTTTTATAATCCATATTTCCAACGCTTAAATTTCCAAAGGAATAAGCCAAGACATAAGCAAGTTCTTGAGGGTTAATACCAAGTTTGGCAGCTTTTTCTCTATTGATATTAATAGCAATTTCTTCTTTTAAATCCCCTTCATTATCATCTATAGCAACAAAGCCTTCGTGTTTTGAAAACACTTCTTTCATTCTATTAATAGCTTCTTTTATTAGCTTTAAATCATCACCTAAAATTTGAATTTGAACTGGATCTTCAATACCTGCTCCTTCTATTTTAGGGAGTTCTAAAACTTTTATCTTTAAGTCTTCATAGGAGTTTAATTTTTCTTGAAAAAGGCTAATAAGCTTAGGTTGTCTGAATTTTCTTTCATTTAAAGATTTTAATTTTACATAAATTTTTGCTTTTTTAATTTCTTTTGCGTCATTGTATCCTATAAGTAAATATGCATAAGCAACACTTGGATCTTGCTTTATATTTTCATATACTTTTAAACTTTTTTCTTTCATAGCTTCTAAAGATAAGTCGTTTTTGCTTTCTAATAAAACTTGTATTTCACTATCTTCTTCTATAGGTAGAAAATCTAAGCCTATTTTAGGAGCTAAAGAAAAACATAAAATAATTACAACAAGCGTTGATAGGATAAATTTAATTTTATTAGCTAAAACTTTATAAAGTAGCTTTTCATAAAATAAGTCAAGTTTTATAAATAAAAATTCACTTTTTTTATAAAATGTGCTTTCGCTAGTATTTAAAAATCTAGCACTTAAGGTAGGTATTAAAAATACACTTACAAGATAGCTTATAATCACACCAGAAGCAACGCTAGTAGCTAATACATTAAAAAATAAACCAGGAACTGAATTCATATAAGCAATAGGTATAAACACGCATAATAAAACTGCACTAATGCTTAAGACACTAAAGCCTATTTCTTTGATCCCTTCAAATGAAGCTTGTAAAGGAGGGAGTGTTTTTGCTTTTTTGGCTATACTTTCAATGATGACTATAGCATCATCTATAAAAATTCCTATACTTAAAGTAAGAGCTATGATGGTTAAGCGATTAATATCATAACCTAAAAGATTAATGAGAAAAAAACTAGAAATAATTGAAGTTGGTAAAACAATAAAAGCTAAAATAGTCGCGCTGATATTTCTTAAAAATACATACACTATTAAAAGTGTTAAAATCACGCCAAAAACCATATCAAAAATAACCTGATTGATATGTTTTAAGATGTTTTGGCTTTTATCATAAACTATTTTAATTTCTACCTCATTGCCTGCTATTGTTTGTAATGTTTTTAAAGAATTTTTGATATTTTCTATAACTTTTAAGGAGTTATAACCAGAAATTTTATTAAGCTCAAGTAATACCCCATCTTTTGTATCAAGTATTGCAAACTGCTTTTGATCTTCTAAGCCATAGCTAATATTTGCTATATCTTTTAAAAATATTCCACTAAAAATGCGTATATTTTCTAACTCTTTTAAATTTTGTGCTTCAAAATATCCTTTGATGGTGAAATTATCTTTTGAATTTTCAAACTCACCTAGATATTGTTTAAAATTATGACTTTGGATGATTTTAGCTACATCAAGTGCATTAATGTGGTATTTTTGCAAGGCATTAGGCAGGAGTTTGATTTGAACTTGTGGTTTTAAAAAGGCTATATCATTGATCGTTCCAACTCCTGAAATTTTTTGTAAAAATGGTTTTATATCATTGTCAATCTTACGCATAAGTTTTAAATGATCTTTGGAACTTAAAAATAATGATACAACAGATCCTGCATCAGGGGATATTTTTTCTAAGGTTGGCTTTGCTGGAAGATTAATAGTATTAAGTTTATCTCTAATATCATTTGCAGCTACTTCTAAGTTTTTGCCTAGTTCAAATTCAACAACAGAAATAGAAAAATTATTATAACTTGTAGAATTGATATTTTTTATCCCCTGTACATCTGAAATTGCATTTTCTATTTCTTTGGTTATTTTAGATTCTATGAATTTTAAATCCCCATTAGCGGTTGTGGTGATTTTAATCAAAGGAATATCTACTTTTGGATAAAGATTAATGGGCATACTAAAAATAGAAAAAATACCAAAAATCACTAAAGCGATAAAAAACATCAAAACAGCAATAGGATTATTAATAGCAAAACGATACAAGATTAATCCTTGGTGATGATTTTTCCTTCTCCAAAAGAACCTGGAGTAAAGTTTAAGGCCTCAACTTCTGCATAAATTTTTCGTGTTTTTATGTCTATACTTGGATAAATAAGTGTGATTTTGCCTTGGTATTCTTTTTCATTTGAGTCTATTTTATAAATAAAAATATCATCAATTTTTACCTTATCTTTAAATTTCTCATCAAAACTTAAAAGCAATTTTACTTTTGGATAAGAAAAAAAATCAAATAAAACATGAGAAATTCCCCTAGCTCCATCGCCTATGTCGATATATTTGTTAGAAATAATCCCATCATAAGGTGCTTTTAGAGTTTTTTTATCAATTAAGTCTTTGTAATGTTGTATATTTAAAAAGGCTTTTTGTTGCAAGCTTTGTGCTTTTTGAAACTCAAATAAAACATTTTCATAACTTTGCTTATCTATAACTTCTTGTACCTTTTTAAATTTTTCTAAAGAACTTTTAGCATGTTCTAGTGCAAGAGTGGCAAGTTTGTATTCATTTTGTGCTAATTTTAAGGCTATTTGCTCGCTAGAATCTTCAAGTTTAAGTAAAACTTGATCTTTTTTTACCTTATCATTAACATTCACATAAATTGCCTTAACTATACCAGCGCTTTGCAAGGATAATTTTGATTGATTTTGTGCAAGCACATCAAAACTAGCATAAATTTCTTCAGCTTTTAAAGTGAGTAGAGAAAATAAAATTAAAAATACTAATTTCATTCTAAAACCTTTGTTTTTATATCAATTCCAGCTGTAAAATAATACCTTGCTTTCGTGATTTCATATTCATTTTTAGCTAGTTCAAGCTGACTTTGACTTTTGTATTTTAATTCTAATGCATTTAGGTATTCTACATATGAGCAAAGTCCTGCAATGTATTTTTTCTCAATGGCCTCAAAAGCTAAATTAGCTGCTTTGAAACTTGCATTTAATGCTTTTATTTTAACTTTAGAAATTTCAATTTCTTGTAAAAGATTATCTAGTTCTATATTTACTTTTCTTTTAGTTTTTTCAAGCTCTAATTGAGTGATTTTACTTGTATATTTTTGAGCTTCTAAGGCTTTTTGATTAGCACCAAAATCAAAAATTTTCCACTCAAAAGCTAAAATAAAACGATTGCTTTGTCCATGTTCTTTTAAAAAGCTTTCGCTTGTTGATTTTAGCTCATGCGGTAATTTAGGATTGTAGTTCATATCATAAAAACTAAAACTATTTTGTAAAAATATTTTTGGAAACAACTCAGCTCTAGCAGAGTCTATTTTTAAATTTTCTAAATTTAATCTTTCTTGCATAAGGGCTATTTCATAGCTTTTGTTTTTTTCTGCACTTGGTTCTTGTAAAATATTTTGAAAAGAAGGCGTAAAATGCGTTTTGCTAAGATTATAAATTTCATTTTTTAATTCATATAGTTTTAATTCATTTTGAGCCAATTCATAAGAGCTTAACTCAAATTTTGCTCTTATGCTCTCAAGCTCACTTTGGCTAGCAAGTCCAGCTTGGTAAAAATTTTCTAAGCGCTTGAGTTGATTTTGCAGAGTGATTTCTTTTTGTTTATCACTTGCTATAATACTTTCTAAACTAAGATAATTAAAATACAAAACACTAGCACTAAGCGCCATATAATTTGTCATGTTTTCTTTTTCAAGATGAGCAAGTTGTTTTAGACTTTGCATGCTAGCGATTTTTGCTTCTCTATTGCCCCCATCAAAAAGTAAAAATTTAAGCGAAAGAGTACTCATTAGACTTTCTTGAGGTTCTATGATAAAGCGATCTTTGTTTGAGCCAAGATAAGAAACACCTAAATGTAAACTTGGCAAATAAGCATTTTGCACGCTTTCTTGTTCTAAAATACTTTTTGAAAATTGGAGTTGCTTTTGTAAGTAATTTTCATTGTTTAAACTTAAATCTATAAATTCTTTAAGATTATTAGCTAGCAAAAATAAAGGCAAGAAAAGTAAATATAAAATTTTCATTTTTAAACTTTTTGTTTTATTATAGAAAATATAACTTAAAGTAATTATAAAGCAAGAAAATTTTTAAGTAGCTTTTTACCATTTTGACTTAGTATGGCTTCAGGATGAAATTGGATTCCATAAATGTCGTGTTTTTTATGTTTTAAAGCCATGATGACATTATCTTCACTATGGGCTAAAATTTCACATTTTTTACCTATATGGCTAACATAAAGAGAGTGATATAAACAAATTTTAAAATTTTGCTTAAGATTTTTAAAAAGTGGATTTGGTTTAAATTTTATAGTTTTTACCTTACCATGAGTTGGATTTGGAAGTTTAGAAATTTTACCATCAAAAACATGTGCTATGCATTGGTGTCCTAGACAAATTCCAAGAATTTTTTTATCTTTTTTAAAATATTTTATAGCTTTTAAGCTTAGCTTTGATTCTTTTGGAGAATTTGGTCCAGGGGAGATTAAAAGATGGGTAAAATCATATTTTTTAAGCTTTTTTGGGTTTTTAAATTTATCGTTTTTGATGATTTTATAAGTAATATTTAATTCTTTTAAATAAAAGGCTATAGTGTAGGTAAAAGAATCATAATTATCTATAATCAAAACTCTCACAGAAATACCCTTTTTAAACCTCTTAAAGAATTAATAGCATAAATTTCTTTAGCATTTAAAAGCTTATCTTTAGTGATATCTTTTTCTTTGATGAGCTTGTGTTTTAAGAGTGTTTGTCTATAAATGCCATTGAGGCAGTTTTTAGCATAAGGAGTAAAATACTCATCATTTAAATTTATGATAATATTAGTTCTTGAACCCTCACAAAGTATGCCTTTTTCATCAAAAAAAACTATATCATAGCAAATATTTTCTTTCCATAGATGAGAATTTGCTTCATATAAACTACGCAGAGAAGTTTTATGGTGTGTTAAAAGATTTACTTTTACGATGTTTTTACTTATGAGTAGTTTTTTACTTGAATTTTCTTGTATATTGCTAAAATCAAACTCATAAAGACCATTTTTGAAAAGTTTTAATTTAATAGCTTTTGAGCCTTTTTGAGTAAAATTACTTTTTGTAAAAAAATGATGATGGTTGAAAACAAAATTATTGAAATTTTGTAAAGATTTAAAATGGAATTTTTTATCTTTACTCTCTAGTATATTTTTAAAATCATGCATTAATCTTTGGGTATCAAAGCCAAAAAATTTAGCTGAGTTTAAAATTCTTTGTAAATGTTCTTTGAAAAATAAAATAGAATGATTTTTATAATACATTGTTTCAAACAAGTAAAAGTTAGGTTCTAAAATTTTGCTTTTTAGTTTTAATTCTTCAAATTCATCTTGTTTTTGTGAGTCCCACACAAGCCCACTTCCCACACCATATCTTAAAAAATCATCATTATTTTTTTTCTCTAAAGTGCGTATGGCTACGCTAAATTTTGCTTTGTTTTTGTAGATTAAACCTATAGCTCCACAATAAACCCCGCGTTTTCTTTGCTCTAAATTTTCTATGAGTTTAATGGTCTCTATTTTGGGTGCGCCTGTGATAGATCCACATGGAAAAAGGGCTTTGAAAATTTTAAAATAATCATTTTTTTGCTTTAATTTTCCGCTTATTTTTGAAATGAGTTGGTGTAAGGTAGGATAGGTTTTAACCTTAAAAAGTTCGCATTTTAAAGAATGTTTTTTGATGAGTTTTGAAATATCATTGCGTAATAAATCAACTATCATTACATTTTCGCTAATGGTTTTTTCATCGCATTTTAAAAAGTTTTTTAGATTTTCATCTTCTTTTGGATCATTTGAGCGTTTGATTGTGCCTTTCATGGGTTTTGTGATGATTTTTTTATTTTTGATTTTAAAAAAAAGCTCAGGTGAAAATGAAGCTAGTTCTAAAAATTCATTTTTCATATAAGCTTTATAAGGGGTATTTTGCTTAGGATAAAGGCTTAAAAAACTCTCATACACATTAAGATTTGATTGTAAATGTAGTTCTTGAGTAAGATTAACTTGATAACTTTGACCTTTAGCTATAACATCTTTAACTTTGTTAAAGTTTTCAAAATACTTTTCTTGGTTTAAATTGGATGAAAAACTTGGATAAAAGTCTAAATTTTTTTCTTCACTTGTAAAGATTTTTTTTGATTTAAAAGCAAAAAAATATAAAAAAGGTTCTTTACTTTTATAATTTTTATCTTCTAGATATTTATAAAATTCATATTGAATATAACCTAAAAAATAATATTGATTTTTATATTTTTCTATAGCTTTAAAAGCTTTTTTGCTTTCTTTTTGAGTGTGAGCTTTAAGAGTGAAGACAAGATTGTCATAAAGATATTTTCCAAAGATAGCAAATGCCATTTATATCCTTAGCTTAGAAAATATACCCAAATAGGTAAAGAAATAAAGGCAAAAACTATACCAAAAGCTACAGAACTAACCGCTAAATTCGTATCAAGTTTTGCTTTCATAATCATAGCTGCAACCATTGTCATAGTAGGCATAGCTGATTCAAGTAAAGCAATGATAGAGCTAGGATTTAATTTGAAATTTAAAAGCTTTAAAAGCACTAAAAAGATTAAAGGTGTGAGTATCATTTTACCAAAAATGACTATTATAGTTGTTTTATAAGAAGTTTTTATACTTAAAAAGCCTAAATTTAAACCTATGGCAAAAAGTGCTATAGGTGTGGCACTAGCTCCAAGCATACGCAAAGGTTCAAAGATAAAATCAGGAAGTACAGTAAACTTAAAACAAAGTCCTAAAATCAAAGCAACAAAAGGTGGAAAAGTAAAAACTTTTTTAAGATTTTGCAAAAAGCTTACCTTTTGCTCGCTAGCTAAAGAGATGATAAAGGGAGCAAGTAAAGCTACGGGCAAAGAAGTAGCAAGCGCATCATAAAGGATAATCTCGCCCAAAAAATGAGGATCTTGATAAATTCCACTAATAATAGGTATACCTACAAATAAAGTATTTCCAAAGCTAGAAAGTAAAAAAATACTTACAAGAGTGCTTTTGCTAAATTTAAAGCAAAGAGCTAAAAATACACAACATAATGCTGAAACAATAGCACAACCCAACCCAAGCAATATAATAACAATCAAAGAAAAATCAAAATTTAAATGATAAGCGCGCTCAAAAATCAAGCAAGGCAAGGCAAAAATAATAGCAAAATCTAAAAAAGCGCGCGCTTGTTTTTGTTTTAAAATTTTGATTTTTTTAGCAAAATATCCACCAAAAAGCAAACAAAATATACTAAATAAGGAAGAAAAAATATACATTTTATTCTACTAAATTAAAAAGCTTTTGACTAAATTTTGTATGAGTAAATTCCATCCATCTACAAGCACAAATATCAAAAGTTTAAAAGGCATAGAAATCATAACAGGAGGTAGCATCATCATACCCATAGCCATTAATACCGAGCTTACTACCATATCAATAACCAAAAATGGCAAGAAAAGTAAAAAGCCTATTTCAAAAGCAGTTTTAAGCTCGCTTATCATAAAAGCCGGTACTAAAACTGTTAAAGGCACATCATCTATGGTTTTTGGATTTTCTAAATTTCTAATCCTATAAAAAAGCGCTAAGTCTTTTTCCCTAGTGTTTTTTAGCATAAAATCTTTAAAAGGCTTAACGCCTTTAGCAAAAGCTTCTTCATAACCTATTTGCTCAGCGATATAGGGCTTTATACCTTCATTGTATGATTTTGTAGCCACAGGCTCCATAATGAAAAAAGTTAAAATCAAAGCTAAGGTAACTAAAATAGTATTTGGTGGCATAGTTTGAGTACCAAGGGCTGTTCTTAAAAAAGAAAATACTACAACAAGTCTTAAAAAAGAAGTCATTACAAAAACAATGGTAGGTGCAAGAGCTAGTATGGTTAAAACTATAACTATATTTAGGGTTGTTACGAGTTGTTGTGGGCTATTTGGAGCACTAAGGCTTAAATTTACAGTTGGTATAGTTGCTTCAGCGCCTAAAAGAGCCAAGCTTGATAAAAATAAAGCTAGTAAAACCCTCAAAATATTTCCTTGGTTAAAATTAAAAGCGTTATTTTAGCAATTTTACTCTTAAAAGAATAAAAATGATTTTATAAAAATAAGAATTTTTACTTTAGCTTGTTAAAATAAGCAATAATTTTTAAAACAAAGGTAAATTATGAAAATTTCTGTGCTTATTTTGGCTGCTGGACTTGGCACGCGTATGAAATCACAAAATCCAAAAGTGCTTCAAAAAATTTGCTCAAAAGCAATGATTTTACATATTTTAAAACAAGCATATAAAATTAGTGATGATGTATGTGTGGTGCTTTCTCATCAAAAAGAAAAGGTTGAGCAAGTTGTTTTAGAGCATTTTTCAAATACACGCTTTTTAGAGCAAGACTTGCAAAATTTTCCAGGTACTGCAGGGGCTTTAAGGGGTTATGAGAGTAAGCATGAAAAAGTTTTGATTTTATGTGGTGATATGCCTTTAGTTAAGGCAGATGATTTAGAAAAAATAGCTTTAAATGAAAGTGATTTTAATGTGGCAGTTTTTGAGGCAAAAGATCCAAAAAGTTATGGAAGAATAGTATTAAAAGAAAATAAAATTCAAAAAATAGTAGAAACAAAAGATGCAAGCAAAGAAGAACTTGCTATAAACATCTGCAATAGTGGTGTTTATGCTATAAAAGCACAAATTTTAAAAGAAGTATTGCCTTTGATAAAAAATGATAACAAAGCCAAAGAATATTATTTAACCGATGCGGTTTATTTAGCAAAAGAAAAGGGCTATGAAATCGATGCAGTGTTTGTAAATGAGCAAGATTTTATGGGGGTGAATGATAAAATTGAGCTTTGCCTAGCTCAAGATCTTATGCAAGAAGCGATTAAAAAAGAATGGATGAAGCAAGGCGTGATTTTTCACATGCCTGCGACGACTTTTATTTCAGATGAGGTTGAGTTTGTAGGTGAGTGTGAAGTATATGAAAATGTGCGTATAGAAGGAAAATCAAAAATCATTAATTCTATCATTAAAAGTTCAAGTGTGATTGAAGATAGTATAGTGGAAAATAGCGATGTAGGGCCTTTGGCGCATTTGCGTCCAAAATGCCAGTTCAAAAATACCCATATAGGAAATTTCGTAGAATGTAAAAATGCTTTATTAAATGGAGTTAAAGCAGGGCATTTGAGTTATTTGGGTGATTGTGAAATAGATGAGGGAACTAATATAGGTTGTGGTACTATCACTTGTAATTATGATGGGGTTAAAAAACATAAAACTAAAATAGGTAAAAATGTTTTTGTAGGTTCAGATACGCAATTTATCGCTCCGGTTGAAATAAAAGATGAGGTAATCATCGCAGCAGGAAGTACTGTGTGTAAGGATGTAGAAAAAGGCTCTTTACATATCAATAGGGCAAAAGTGCAAATCATAGAAGATTTTTACTATAAAAAACTAGGTAAAAAATGAAAACAATCTTACTAGCAGTAAGTGGAAGCATAGCCTTTTATAAAGCTTATGAGCTTATTTCTTTATTAAAAAAAGAAGGCTTTAGGGTTAAAGTTTTGCTAAGTCAAGGAGTTTTAAAATTTGGCACTAAGCTTAGCTTTGAAGCTTTAGCAGATGAAATTTTATGTGAAGATAATGAAAGTTGGCAAAATACTAATAATCATATAGCCTTTAGTAAGACTTGTGATTGTGTGCTTTTTGCGCCTGCTAGTATAAACTCTATTAATAAATTAAACTATGGTATAGCGGATAATTTATTTATTCAAACTTTAATAGCAGTAGATAAAAATAAACCATTTTTAATCGCACCCGCTGCAAATACAAACATGTATTTACATTTTAGCACTCAAAATTCTTTAAAAAATTTAAAAGAGCAAGGTTATATTATCATTGATTCTATAGTTAAAACTCTAGCTTGTAAAGATGAGGGCTTAGGAGCTTTGGCTGAGCTTGATAGTATTATAAATGCTTTAAAAAAAAGTCTAATGCAAGAAGATTTTTTTAAAGATAAAAGTTTTGTTATAAGCGGTGGTGGGACTAAAGAAAAAATTGATGATGTAAGATGTATTAGTAATTTTTCAAGTGGAAAAATGGCAAAGGCGGTTGCTGATGCTTTGTATTTTTTAGGTGCTAAAGTAGTGTTAGTTAGCTCAGTAGAGTTTAAAACACCTTATAAATTAGAAAAATTTAAATCTTCTTTAGAATTAAAAGAAAAATTGCAAAAATACAAAGAATTTGATGCTTTAATTATGGCTGCTGCTGTGAGTGATTTTACTCTTGAGGCTTATAAGGGTAAGATTAAGAAAAATGAGCATTTAAACGGACTTGATTTAAAATTAAAGTTGAATGAAGACATCTTAAAAAATTTAGATTTTAAAGGTAAAAAAATAGGCTTTAAGATGGAATTTGATGCGCAAAATGCTTTAGAAAATGCTAAAAAATCTTTAGTTAGTAAAAATTTAGATATGGTGTGTTTAAATGTCTTAAATGAGCAAATGAACTTTGGAGGTGATGAAAATAGCATTTGTTTTATCACTAAAGATAGTATTTCTCAAAGTTCTAAACAAAGCAAAGAAAAACTTGGCTTTATTTTGGCACAAGAATTAAGGAAACTTTGGTGAATATCATCAACTCAACTTTACCTGTAAGAATGCAAATTTTGGAAAAACGTGCATATAATCGCTATGTATTGCTTTTAAACACTAAAAAGCTTGAAACAAAAAGTTTGATAGAGCTTGAAGTAGGGGAGGAGTATTTAGCTGAAGTTTATGAAAATAAAGGCGTGATTTCTTTTAAAAATCTTTTGAAAAAGCCTAAAATTAGACTTTTTGAAGAAGGGGCTGAACTTATAGAAAAGCTTTTGCAAGAAGGTGATGAAAAAGCTTGGTATAAAAAATTCATTATTCAAAGGCTTATAGAAAGTAAAAGCGCATATGAGTTTGAAATTTATAAGGAAATGTTTTTCGCATTTTTTGAAGGAATTTATCATATACCTTTTGTTTATGAGGGAAATAGGGCTTTATTTGAAGCTAAGAAAAATGGAAATATTTTAGAGGTGTATTTGTATTTTGAAATTTTTGGTGCTTTAAAAATTATAATTGATAATGGTAAAATCACACGCATACAAACACCTTTTGCTAAAGTAGCGCATTTTTTAAATGAGTATTTTAAATTTGAAGTAGTTAATACGCTTAATCCTATGTTTGTTTTTAGAAGATTGATGGATATAAAGGGATAGAATGAATGAGTTAAAACATCTTGCTGTGGTAATGGATGGCAATAGAAGATGGGCTAGAAAAAATGGACTTTTAGAAAAAATTGGCTATAGTCAAGGTGCTAAAGTTGTTGAAAAAATCATAGAAGTATGTATAGATGAAAAAATTCAAAATCTAACCCTTTATGCTTTTAGTACAGAAAATTGGCAAAGACCAAAAGAAGAAGTGGAGTTTCTTTTTAAGCTATTAAATAAATATCTTGATGAGTCTTTGAATAAATTTATAGCCAATGAAGTGCGTTTTAAAGCCATAGGAAATTTAAATCTTTTAGATGAATTAACCTTAAAAAAAATACAAAATTTTCAAGAACAAACTAAAAATTACACAAAATTATGCGTTAATTTAGCTATTTCTTACGGAGGCAAGGATGAAATAGTTAGAGCGGTTAAAAAGGTGATTGAAAAAAATCTTGAAATTAATGAAGCAAATATACAAGCAAATCTTGACTTAAGCGAGGATGTGGATTTGTTTTTAAGGGTAGGGAGTGCTAAAAGAATTTCAAATTTTTTATTATGGCAGTCAAGTTATGCAGAAATTTATTTTAGTCAAACCTTATTTCCTGCACTTACTAAAAAAGAAATCGCAAATATTATTACTGAGTTTAAAAAACGCAAAAGAACCTTTGGTAAATGATAATTTTCTTTTTATTACTAGGACTTTGCGTGGGTTCTTTTGTTAATGTTTTGGTTTTAAGAACGATCAATAAAGAAAGTATAATAAGTCCAAGATCAAAATGTCCTAAGTGTCTTAAAACTTTGAAATTTTATCATCTTTTTCCTTTGTTATCTTTTGTATTTTTAAAAGGCAAATGTGCTTTTTGTAAGGAAAAAATTTCTTTGATTTATCCTTTTAATGAATTTATTTGTGCGTGTTTGTTTGTCTTTGCTTTTTATTTAATCGAAGATCTTTTTCAAATTTTAATTTTTGCTTGTATGCTAGCTATATTATTAGCGCTTTCTTGGATGGATTATTATCTAAAAGCAGTGAGTGAGCTTTGGCTTTGGATTTTATTTATTTTAGCTTTTTGTTTTGATTTTTTACAAAATGGCTTAAATTTAGAGGATTTTCAAGATAGCTTTTTATTTCGAGTGTGTTTTGGGGCGGGGTTAATTTTCATACTAAAAAGTGTGATTAATTTTATTAAAAATTTTAAAAAAAGAGATGAAATTTTAGAAAGTTTAGGGGAAGGTGATGTTATAATAATAGCTTTGATTTTTGGAATTTTTGGCTATGAAAAAGGCTTTTTGATTTTATTTATTGCAAGTTTTTTAAGTCTTTTGATGTTTATAAAAATAGCCAAGAAAGATTACAAATGCCTATGATTCCTTTTTTATTTTGCGGAATTTTGATTAATCTAAGTATAGAAAGTATATTATGAAACTAGTTTATAAGTATTTGCTTAATCAGTTTTTAAGCACAATGTTGTCTTTATTTTTTACTTTATTTATTATTGTTTCGATTATATTTTTTATACAACTTGCTAAAATTACTGCTTATATTGAAATTACTTTTTTTGAATTAATCAAATTATATATTTTTCTTTTACCAAAGATATTGATTTTTACTTTACCCATATCTTTTTTCATAGCTTTGACTTTGGCATTTTATAGGCTTTCTAGGGAAAATGAAAGCACGGTGTTATTTGCTTTGAGTATAGCTCCAAGTATGATAGCAAGTTTTTTTGCAAAAATTGCAGCTTTGGTAAGTGCTTTTATGCTTGTGGTGGTTTTGGTTTTTATACCTATATCTTTTGAACTTTTTGATAATTTTGTAGATTATAAAAAAATTAGCGCTAAAGTAAGTATAAAAACAGGAGAATTTGGACAAAGATATGGGGAATGGCTTGTTTTTATTGATGCTAAAAATTCTGATGAAACTTATAAAAATATCATAATGTATCATCCAAAGAAAAATCTACAAGATAAAGAACAAGTGATTTTGGCCAAAGAAGGAAAGTTAGAAACAAATGATGGGGTTATTACTTTTAAGCTAGATGAGGGAAAAGCTTATGAGATTAAAGAAGAAGATTGGCATATTTCTAGTTTTAAAAATTTATTAATTAAAAGCAAACTTTCTTCTAAAGAATTAAATACTCAAAGTTTTTATGGGTATTGGTCTGATGTAACAAGCAATAAAGAAAAAGCAAAAGAATTTGTTATTTATATTCTTATAGCTTTATTTCCTTTGGCTAGTGTGCTTTTTGCACTCTCTTTTGGTATAGTAACTTATCGTTATGAAAAAGGTTTTGCTTATTTTGGAATTTTTGTGATTATTTTTGCTTATTTTACGCTTTTGATTAGTTTTTACAATCCTCCTTTTGTAGCTATTGCTGTGATTTTTTCAAGTTTTTTAATTACTTCTTTGTTTTATTTTAAAGCAAAAATTGCAAGTAAGTATTAATGCTTTTAAAATTAACTTTTTCTTATGATGGTTCTAAATTTCAAGGTTCAGCTACCCAGCCACACAAGCTTAGTATCCAAGATACCTTAGCGCAAGCCTTGTCGCATTTGGGTATTTATGAAAAGCCTTTATTTGCTTCAAGAACTGATAAAGGTGTGCATGCATTTAATGCAGTTGCTTGTGTTAAAGCGGGAGAACATTTTAAAGATTTTGTATATTTAAAAAATAAAATCAATCATTTTGCGCACCCATTTATACATATAAAGCATATTCAAAGAATGCAAGAAAATTTCCAAGTGCGTTTTGATGTGCAAAAAAGAGCATATCGCTATATTATAAGTCATGAAAAATACAATCCTTTTTTAGCCTCTTATGTACATTTTTATCCAAAAATAAATATTGAATTGGCCAAGGAAATTGCATTTTTATTTGAAGGAGAGTATGACTTTAAACTTTTTCAAAAAGAAGGCTCTGATAATAAAACAAGTATAAGAAAAATGTATAAAACTAGAGTTTATGCTTATAAAAATTACACTGTGTTTTATTTTGAAGCAAATGGCTTTTTAAGATCACAAATTAGAATGATGATGGCAAGCATTTTAAAAGTATTAGAAGGAAAAATGAGCAAAAATGAGCTTTTAGAGCAAATTAATGCTAAAAAAGCTCATTGTAGATTTTTAGCTCCTGCTAGTGGTTTATATTTGAGTAAGATTTCTTATTATAATAATGCATGATTTTTTTATGTATAAAAAATGAAAAAAGAATGATTAAAGTCCCCATACAAAAAGGTAGCAGCTCTACATCTACTCCAAAAATACTCATATTGATAAAAATACTTATAGGTATAATGGCATTATTCATCAAGGCTAAAACCCCACTATCTACTTCCGTAGAGCCTTTATTCCATAAAAAATATCCAAGTCCCGAAGCAATAGTCCCAAGATAAATCAAGGCTATCCAAGAACTTAAATTGGATGGTAAATTATTATAATCTCCAAAAAATAAAAAAGCAGGTAAGGTTATACTGGTTGCGCCTAGATAAAAATAAGCAAAGGCTTCTTTTTGGCTTAAATTTGTATTTTTTTCTAATAAAATTTTATAAAAACTTTGTCCAGCACCAAATACTAAATTAGCTCCTTGAATAAGTAAAAATCCATATAAAAAATTAGAGTTAATATTATCAAATTTAACTACAAAAGCACCCATAATGCATATAAAAATACTTATAAAATATAAATATCTAAGATTTTTTGAAAAAAGCCCATAAAAAAGCACAACGTAAAAAGGTGTAAAAATCGTAAAAAGCGCTACTTCGCTTACACTTAAATATAAAAAAGAATGATAATAAAATAAATTCATCACGCCAAGTTGCAAAGCCCCAATGCTTATGAGTTTTAGTTTTAAATGCAAATTTAGCTTAAAATTTAAAAAAGGTAAAAATACCAATAAAGATAAAAAAACTTTTGCAAATGCTGCAAAAAAACTATCCATTTCTAAGGTAATAAAATGCCCAATTAATGGAAAAGAAAAAGCCCAAATAAAACTTGCTAGCAATAAGCTTGGCATTTTAAAGTACGCTTTCTAATTTAAGTAAAGTTTCTTTGATAAATAAACCACCATTGTATCCACCTAAGTGATTTTTAGCTACTACTCTATGGCAAGGTATAAAAATTGCAAGTTTATTTTTAGAATTTGCATTGCCTACTGCTCTAAAAGCTTTTGGATGATTGATAAAAGAAGCAATTTCTTGATAAGTTTTAGTTTGTCCATAAGGAATTTTTATCAAAGCTTTATATACCTTTTGTTCAAATTCGCTTCCCTGAAGAGCTAAGGGAGTGCTAAAAGTAAAAAGCTTTTTGTTAAAATAAAGGTCTAGTTCTTCTAAGGCTTGTTCTAAAACAGGGTGTTTATCTTTGGTAAAATCAGGCTTATATATAGCAAAATCAACATTAATAAGCTTATCTTTATCACTTTGTAAAAGAATATAAGCAAAACTAGCTTTATAAAAACTTTGATACATATTTTTCCTTATTTAAAAGCAAGCATTGTATGAATTTTAAATTAATTAATTGTTATTAAAGCAAAAATTTAGTTAAAATAGTGATTTAATTTATATTCAAGGAAAATATTTGAAGATTTTATTATTTAGTTTGATTATAAGTTTAAATGCTTTAGCTTTGGATTATACTTGTGAGTATGTTAAGGAAAATAAGGCTGATTTTTTTAAAGAGTTTGAGCCAAAAAATACACAAGATTTTTCTCAAGTGGATTTAAATTGCGCTTTTTCTTTAAAAAATCATCAAATCACAAAAAGATTATATGAACTTGCTAATGAAATTAGAGGAAGCAATAGTGCTTGTATGGGTGGAGAATACTTTAGTGATTTGAGAAAATTTGATTTTAAATTATTAGAAATTGCACTTGATCCACAAGGCTATCAAAAGACTTTACAAGATCCTATAATACTTGAAGAAAAATTTGCAAAATTAAAAGCGTATTTTAGATATTGGGCTTATCAAAGCATTGGAAATTTTAAACTTTTTAAGGAATTTTGGAAAGAATATAATAATGCGATTAACCCTCTAACAAGATATTTTCAAAAGGAATTTAATTTAGATAAAGCAAGTGCAATTTATTTTGCTAGTAATGCTTTGAATGAATTTTTAAACTGGGCAGTTGGCGAGACTAAAATCTTTAAAGATATTTCAGATTTTGAAAAATTTGTAGCTAATAAAAATAATTCTTTGGAGCAGATTAAAGAGTATATTTATACTAAAAAAATTAGTAATTTAGAATTAAACAATGGTTTTAAATCAGCCTTGTTAAATAATAGAGAAAGTGAGATTATAAGAGAATTTATTAAATTGGGTGTAAAAATAAATGAAGGTTATGAGTCTGCTTTATTTTTTGCACTAGATAATGCAGAAAATGTTAAGCTTTTGCTTGAAAATGAAGCGGTGGTTGATTATAAAAATTCTTTTGGAAAAACACCTTTGTTTTATGCTGTTGAATATAACAACTATAAGATTGCCAAGCTTTTGCTTGAAAATGGTGCAAATGTAAATCAAAAATACATTAATGATAATGAAAAACTTTCTATTGCCAGTATGGGAAGCAATACGCCATATTTTATCACCTTATGTGCGCTTGAGCATACTTCTAAAAATATCTTTATGCATGGAGCAAATTATGCTGATGTAAAAATGCTTAAGTTGCTTATAGATTATAAAGCTAATTATAAAGAAATAGATGATTTAGGATTTAATGCTCTTGATTTTGCTATCATTGCAAAAAAAGAAGAAAATATTAAATTTTTAAAAAAACTTGGTTTAAAAGAAAATGAAAATTTGATGTTGTATGAAGAGGCTCAACCATGAAAATTGCTTTAATAACAGGGGTAAGTTCAGGTTTTGGACTAGAGAGTTTAAAAGCCTTAATAGAACTTGATTATAAGGTTATAGCCATAGCAAGACGTAAAGAAAGGTTAGAAAAACTACAAGAGCTTTATGGGGATAAAATTTATCCTATCGTGCTTGATGTTAGGGATAAACAAGCGGTTTTTACAGCAATTGAAAATTTACCTCAAGATTTACAAAATATTTCTTTACTTGTTAATAATGCAGGTCTTGCTTTGGGTTTAAATGAGTTTGATTCTTTGGATATTGAAGATATTGAAGCCATGGTAGACACTAATATCAAAGGCTTTTTATATATAGCAAGAGCTACTTTACCTTTACTTAGAAAGGCAAAAAATGCTCATGTGGTTAATCTTGGTTCAATTGCGGCAAATGTGCCTTATTATGGAGGTAATGTTTATTGTGGTACGAAAGCTTTTGTGGCACAATTTTCTAAAGCTTTAAGAACAGATTTGCGCGGAAGTAATATAAAGGTAACAAATATAGCTCCAGGGCTTTGTAAAACTGAATTTAGTGAAGTGAGATTTAAAGGTGATATTAAAAAGGCTGATGAGGTTTATGAAAATACTAAATATATTAAAGCTGAAGATATAGCAAAAATTATTACTTTTATTATTAGCTTGCCTGAGCATATTAATATTAACGAAATTGAACTTATGCCTGTGACTCAAACATGGGCAGGAACTTTTAGCGAGAAAATATAAAAACTTAAGGAAAAATATGAAAATTTTTTATTTATTATTAGCTCCTTTATTGTTATTTGCTGATGCACAAGCAAATGCAGAACTTTTTGGAGTTTGGACGCTTTTACCACCGGTGATAGCTATTATTTTAGCTTTTATCACTAAAGATGTAGTGCTTTCGTTGTTTATTGGTGCATTAAGTGGTACTTTTATGCTAGGACTTATTGAAAATAGCATTTATCATGCTATTATTGCTTCTTTTACAGGCTTTATTTCTAAAGTGGTAAATGCCATGGCAAGTCCTGGTAATGCAGGAATTTTATTGCAAGTTTTAACTATAGGTGGGGTTGTAGCTCTTATTACTAAAACAGGTGGTACTAAAGCTGTGGCTGTTTGGCTTTCTACTAAAGCTAAGCAGGCAAAAAGCTCACAATTTGCTACTTGGTGTATGGGGATTTTTATTTTCTTTGATGATTATGCTAATTCATTAATTGTAGGTCCTATCATGCGCCCGGTAACAGATAAATTTAGAGTAAGTCGTGAAAAACTTGCTTTTATTATGGATGCAACTGCAGCGCCAATTACCGGTCTTGCTATCATTTCTACTTGGATAGGACTTGAAATTTCTTTAATTCGTAGCGGATATGATTTAATCGATAATGCAACTTTTGCGCATTTAGGTATAGTAAAAGAAGAAATCAATGCTTTTGAAATCTTTGTACAAACCTTACCTTATAGATTTTATAATCTTTTTATGCTGATTTTTGTTGTTTTAACTATTTATACAGGTAGAGAATTTGGACCTATGTTAAAAGCTGAGCTTAGAGCTAGAGCGGGTAAATTTTCTCATGGTCACGAGCAAATTGATAATATAGAAGATAAGGTTTTAGAGCCAAAAGAGCATGTGAAATTACAAGCTTCTAATGCTATTATACCTTTAGCTGTTTTGATTGTATTTTCATTTATAGGTTTTTATTTTAGTGGTTATAATGCTCTAGATGATGCGAGTATTAAAGCACAAATTGATGCAGCACCGCTTAGTTTATTTGCTTTTAGAGAAACTTTTGGTGCAGCTGATGCTTCGGTTGTATTATTTCAAGCAGCACTTTTAGCTACCATAGTAGCTATTATTTTAGGAATGTATAGAAAAATATTTACTTTAAAAGAAGCTATTGCGGTTTGGACCCATGGTTGGAGAACTATGATTATGACTGTGATTATTTTACTTTGTGCATGGTCATTAGCTTCTGTGATTAAGGATTTAGGAACTTCTAAATATTTAATTGATTTATTTTCAGATAAAACGCCTATTTACTTGCTTCCTACGGCAATTTTTATTTTTGCTTCTATTATTTCTTTTTCAACAGGAACTAGTTATGGGACTATGGGTATTTTAATGCCTTTAGCTATTCCTTTAGCTATGGCTGTTGGTGTTCATAATGAATTAAGCGGAGCAGAGTTGCACCAATATATGATTATTAATATTTCAGGGGTTTTAACAGGAGCTATTTTTGGAGATCATTGCTCGCCAATTTCTGATACAACTATACTTTCATCTATGGGAAGTAAGTGTGATCTTTTAGCTCATGTTAGCACGCAAATGCCTTATGCTTTGAGTGTTTGTGCTATTAGTATACTTTGTGGTTATTTACCAGTAGCACTAGGACTTAATGTATGGCTAGGGCTTGTTTTTGGAATCTTAGCTATGATAGCTTTACTTTTTGTAGTTGGCAAAAAGGTAGATGCATAGATGCATTTTGAAGAAAAAATTGCTTTAAATAAAGCATTGTTTTCTTCTTTATATGATAAAGAAATTCAGTGCTTTAAATCACCTTTAAAAGCTTATAGAACTAGGGCAGAATTTTCTATATATCATCATGAAAATGGGGAAATTTCTTATGCAATGTTTGAAAATAAGAAAAAAAATCCTATTGAAAAATTTGATATAGCAGATGAAAAAATTCAAGACTGTATGCCTATTTTATTAAATAATCTAAATGAAAATTTAAAACATAAGCTTTTTGGAGTAGAGTTTTTAGCTACAAAATTAGATTTAAGTATTACTTTGCTTTTTCATAAAAATATAGAGTTAATTGTACAAGATTTACAAGAATTAGCAGAAAAATTAAATCTCAAACTCATAGCAAGAAGCAGGGGTAAAAAACTTGTATTTAATGGAGAAAATTTAAGACAAGCTTTAAAAATCAATACAAATGAATTTTTATATGAGTTTAATAATGATTGTTTTATCCAGCCTAATACTTTTATCAATGAAAAGATGATTGAATGGGTTGTATCTTGCATTGGAAGTGATTTTAAACAAGATTTATTAGAGCTTTATTGTGGTTATGGAAATTTTACCATAGCTTTAGCAAGAAATTTTAACAAAGTTTTGGCAACTGAAATTTCTAAAAAAAATATCGAATTTGCTTTAAAAAATTGTGTTTTAAATTCTATTGAAAATATAACTTTTACAAGACTTTCTAGTGAAGAGTTGAGTCAAGCTTTGAAAAAAGAAAGAGAATTTAACCGTTTAAAAAACATAGATTTAGATAGCTTTAAAATATCTCATGTCTTGGTTGATCCTCCAAGAGCAGGGCTTGATCTAAGCGTGATTGAACTTATTAAAAATTATGAAAATATCATTTATATTTCGTGTAATCCTATCACTTTAAAAGAAAATCTTGAAATCTTGTGTCAAAGTCATGAAATTTTAAATTTAGCCTTTTTTGATCAATTTGCTAATACTCCTCATCTTGAATGTGGGGTGCATTTAAAAATAAAAGCTTAGTATAAGTTAGAATTTATACAAGCTTTGTTATTATAAAAATAGTTGATTTAATCAATTAATTTTTATAAAGGATTTCTTATTTTATTTCAAAAAATTACTTATACAAATAGAAAAATACTCTATAAAGTCAATGAAATTTTAAAACCCTTTGGATTAAAATCAAGTGATTGGAGGGTTTTTGTATATTTAAATCAGCATGGCTATAGTACTTTAGCTCCAATATGTGAGTTTTATCAGATGGATAAAGCTATACTTTCTAGAGTTGTTTCTAAATTAGCAAAACTTGAATATATACAGTTTTTAAAAGCAGATGATAAAAGAGAAAAAATCATTACTTTAAGCGCTAAAGGTAAGGAAATTTTTTTAGATGCAAATGCTTATATAAGAAAATATGAAAGAAATATTTTAGATATCTTAGATGTAAAAGATCAAGAAAGACTTTTAAAATTACTTGATTATATCAATGAGAAAATTTAAAAGGTTTTTTCATGGGATTAAGTAAAAAATATAATTTATTTAATATAAATTTTTTCTGTATTTTTGGGATAAATTTTGCTATTTGTCTTGTTTTTTATATGAGTACTATTTCTAGTACAGATTATGTTTTAGGTGTTTTAAACCTTCAAACTAGCACCGCAGGTCTTATTATGGGAGCTTTTGTTATAGGCGCTTTGCTATCTAGACTTTATTTTGGTTCTATAATTGATGATGTTAATATAAAAAAGGTTATAGTGTTTTCGCTTTTGTTTTATCTTTTTATTAATTTAATGTATTTGAAATTTTATAATGTATATTTTTTGATTTTGATACGCTTTTTAGCAGGGATTTGCTATGGAATTTGTTCTTGTGCTTGTGGGGCAGCTATTGCTAGGATAATACCTAGCAATAAAAGAGGAGTTGGTATAGGATATTATGCTACAAGTGTTGTTTTAACTTCAGCTTTAGGTCCTTTTTTGGCCATAAAACTTGACTCTATCAATCAATTTTGGCTTAGTTTTTTAATAGCTTGTTTGAGTATTGTCTTTGCATTGGTTTTGTCTATTTTTTTAAAAGTAAGAAGATTTAAAAAACATCATCATATAAAAAGAAAATTTAGTATTTATAATTATTTTGAAAAATCAGTTTTAAATTTAGCCTTGGTAACCTTTTTGCTTGCATGCCCTTTTGGCGCTATTATAGCTTATATGAGTGCTTATACCCAAAGGTTAAATTTAGCTTTTGCTGGATCTATGTTTTTTGTGATATATGCTGGATTTTCTATGATTTTTAGACCACTTGCTGGTAAAGTGTTTGATAAATATGGTGCTAATATTGTGATGATTTTTTCTTTTTTGAGTTTTATAGTATGTTTGCTTTTACTTGCTTTTGCATTAAATTTTTATATGATTATTTTAGCTGGAGTTTTTTGTGCGTTAGGTTATGCTAATGCTACTTCAAGTGCTCAAGCTTTAGCTATAAAACTTGCACCTAAAGAAAAAATGGGCTTGGCTAATTCTACATTTTTTATAGCCTTAGATTTTGGTATAGGAGTGAGTCCTTATTTGTTAGGCATTATAGAGCCAAGTATAGGTTTTGCTAATGTTTATGCTTTTTGTGCTTTATTAGTTGCAATGGCTTTGATTTTGTATTGTTTGTTGGTTGTAAAAAAAGCTTCTTGTTAATTTGATTTTAGATACAATGCTTTAAAAAGGAAAAAGCATTGTGTGATAGTTATAAAATACTAAGTACTATGAAAAATATAGCCATCATAGGACTTAGCCCTAATCAAGATAAACCTTCTCATTTTGTAAGCAAATATTTACAAGATTTAGGTTATAAAATTTATCCTATCTACCCTAAAGAAGATTTTATTTTAAATGAAAGAGTTTATAGAAACTTAAAAGAAATCCCTTTTGAAGTTGATACGGTTGTAATGTTTAGAAAAGCAAGTTTTGCAAATGAAATTTTTGAAGATCTTTTGAGTAAAAAGATTAAAAATTTTTGGATGCAACTTGGCATTATCAATGAAGAAATAATGCAAAAATGTAAAAAATATGGTATAAATTGCGTTCAAGATCGTTGCATTAAAATAGAACTACAAAAAGGATAATCATGGTTGAATTAAATAAAATTTATCAAGCAAAACAAAAAATCGCAGATTTTGTATTAAAAACCCCTTTTGTGCACTCTTCTTTTTTGAGTGAGTTTTTGGAAACTGATGTTTTTTTAAAATGTGAAAATTTGCAAAAAACAGGTGCTTATAAAATCAGAGGAGCTTATAATACAATAGCTAATTTAACTAAAGAACAAAAACAAGCAGGTGTAATAGCTGCAAGCGCAGGAAATCACGCACAAGGAGTAGCAATTAGTGCTAAAAAATTTGGCATAGAAGCTGTGATTGTTATGCCTGAAGCTACGCCTTTATTAAAAGTAAGTGCGACTAAAAATTTAGGCGCAAAAGTGATTTTAAAAGGGGATAATTTTGACGAGGCTTATGCTTATGCACTAAATTATGCTAGAGAGCATCATTTAAATTTCATTCATCCTTTTGAGAATGAAAGTATTATAGCAGGACAAGGCACTTTAATGCTTGAAATGCTTGATGAAATAAGTGATTTGGATATGATTTTAGCTCCAGTTGGAGGAGGGGGTTTGATTAGTGGAGTGGCAAGTGCTGCTAAGCAAATTAATCCTGCTATAAAAGTTATCGGAGTGAGTGCTAAGGGAGCTCCTGCGATGTATGAGAGTTTTAAAAGTAAAAAAATGATTAATTCAAAAGCTGTTAGAACTATAGCTGATGGTATAGCAGTGCGTGATGTGAATAAAATTAATTTTGATATTATTCTTGAATGTGTTGATGATTTTATTCAAGTTGATGATGAAGAAATAGCTAATGCGGTATTGTATTTACTTGAAAAACACAAAATAACAGTTGAAGGAGCAGGAGCATCAGCAGTAGCTGCACTTTTGCATAAAAAAATAGATTTAAAAAATCATAAGAAAATCGGTGTGGTTTTAAGTGGTGGAAATATTGATGTACAAATGTTAAATATTATTATAGAAAAAGGCTTATTTAAAGCTTTTAGAAAAATGCTTATTAATGTTACTTTAGTTGATAAACCAGGGGCTTTAAGTACTTTAAGTGATGCAATTAAGGAAGCTCAGGCTAATATAGTTAAAATTGACTATGATAGATTTTCAACCAAGCTTGAATATGGTGATGCAATGATTTCAATTACCTTAGAAACTAAAGGAAAAGAGCATCAAGAATTAGTTAGAAAGATACTTTATGATAAAGGTTTTAATTTTAATGAAATTTTATGATATATTAAATATAATATTTTTTAAATAAAACCAAAAAAAGGGTAAAAGTGTCACAAGAGAAAATTTTAGAACCAGATACACTAATAACTTCTAAAACAGATTTAAAAGGAGATATCATTTATGCTAATGATGATTTTTTAAAATATGCTGGTTATAAAATGAATGAGATTTTGTATAAACCACATAATATTGTGCGTCATCCTGACATGCCAAAAACGGTTTTTAAATGTTTGTGGAATTATATACAAGATGGAAAAGAAATTTTTGCCTTTGTAAAAAATAAAACCAAGCAAAATGATTATTATTGGGTTTTTACTAATGTTACAGCTTCATTTGATAATCAAGGAAATATTATAAATTATTATTCAGTAAGAAGAAAACCTAAAAGAGAGGCCATACCGGTTATAGAGCAAGTTTACAAGGTTTTACTAGAAGCTGAAAAAACTGGAGGTATAAAAGCTGGAGTGAATGAACTTATGAAGATAGTTAATTCTTATGGTATGAGTTATAATCAGCTAATTTTAGAGCTTCAAAAATAATTTTATAAAAATATTTAAAAAATGTTTTTACAAAAAAGGTATAATCGGTCTGATTAATTTAAATTTAAGGAATTTATCTATGTCTTTGGAAAAAGTTCTAACTTCAGATGTTTTAATAACATCAAAAACCAATTTAAAAGGTGAAATTATTTATGCCAATGAGGATTTTTTAAAATACTCTGATTATAAAATTGATGAAATTTTATATAAACCTCATAGTATTATGCGTCATCCTGATATGCCAAGAACTGTTTTTAAATATTTATGGGATAATATTCAAATGAAAAGAGAGGTTTTTGCTTTTGTAAAAAATAAAACAAAATTTAATGATTATTATTGGGTTTTTGCAAACATAACAGCTTCTTGTGATTCTAATGAAAATATTTTAAATTATTATTCAGTAAGAAGAAAGCCTAAAGCAGAGGCTGTTAAAACAATAGAAGAAATTTATAAAGTTCTTATAAGAAAAGAAAAGGAAGGCGGTATAAAAGCAGGACTTGAAGAACTAAATGCTGTAGTAAAATCTTATGGGATGAGCTACAATGAATTAATAATGCAAATTCAAAAATAAAAGGATGTTGATGAAAAATATAGTATTAGTTGGTATTGGTCTGGGTATTTTATCTTGTGCAAATTCTATATATTTTATGGATTTTATTTCTTTTGGGTTTTCTTTGGCTTTGTTATTATTGTTTGCTTTTGCTTTTGTTGTTTTAAAAAAAGAAGATCAATTTAGTGATAAAATCTTAGATCTTAGCAGAGAATTAAAAAATGGTAATTTTGATTCAAGAATTGTATATATTAAATGTAGCAATAAAAAACTTAAAGAAATTGCGGATAATCTTAATAATACTATAGATGGTTTAGAAGCTTATTTGAGAGAAATTAATACTTCTATTGCTTGTTCTCAAAAGGGTGAGTATTTTAGAAGAGCTATTCCTGAAGGTTTAAAAGGAATTTTTGTTCATAATATTAACTTTATCAATAAAGCCTTAGATGATATAGAAAAAACAGGAAAATCTGTTTTTAAAAATGCTTTATCAAGAGAATTGATGGATTTGAGTTTAAATAGTCAAAATAAAAATTTAAATGACTTATCTTCTGCTTTAAATGGTATTATTAAGTTGATGAGAGAAGTTTTTGGTGATATTAAAATAATATCAGATACTGCTCAAAAGAATGGTTTAGAAGTGGGTAATTTGCAAGATTCGATTTCTTCTATGATGCAAGTAGCCGATGAGAGTAAAAAAGCTGTTGATACTTTTGCCTCAAATGCCCAAAGTATTAATGCAATTGTAGAAGTTATTAGAGATATAGCAGATCAAACTAATCTTCTTGCACTAAATGCAGCTATTGAGGCTGCTCGTGCGGGTGAACATGGAAGAGGCTTTGCTGTGGTTGCAGATGAGGTAAGACAACTTGCTGAAAAAACACAAAAAGCAACTGGCGAGATTACCTTGGCAATTCAAGTAATGAATCAAGAAATTGGCTCAATACAAGAAAATAGTGAAAAGGTATTTGATATCGCAAATTCTTCTAATAGCAAAATCGCTGATTTTAGTGAAGCATTTAGAGAATTAGAGGATAAAAGTTCTCATTTAGGAAAAGAATTTGTAAATTTTGCTTCTGATTTGACTTTATCGGCTATGAAAATAGATCATATTTTATATAAATCAGATGTTTATCTAACTCTTAATGGTTCTCAGCAAAATCTACAAAATCTTGATCCAATCTCTAGTCTATGTAAAGATGAAGATGCAAAAAGTATTTTCTGTCCTTTAATCTCTCAAAATGAAATGGATTCCAAGAGTGAAAAAATACAATACTCTGCAAATAAAGCTATAGAAATAGCTAAAAAAGAAAATATTTCAAAAGAAGATTATGATTCAATTATTAGTGACATAAGAGAGTTGGAAAAAGATAGTAAATTAATTATGGATAAACTAGAAGCTTAATAAGCTTCTAGTTTTTACACAAGAGCTATTTTTAATACTTCATTTAAAGTTTTTACCCCAATTATTTTCATATTTTTTATTACTTCCTCTGGGATATCTTTTAAATCTCTTTCGTAGTTTTTATGTGGAATAATAGCCGTTTTAATATCAGCTTTATAAGCAGCAATTAATTTTTCTTTTAAACCACCTATTGGTAAAACATTACCCATTAGGTCAATCTCTCCTGTCATTGCAACATCAGATCTTACTTTTTTGTCACTAAAAATAGAGGCAATAGCTGTAGTGATTGTTATGCCTGCACTTGGCCCATCTTTTGGTGTTGCACCATCTGGAACATGAATATGAAGATTGTATTGATTGTAAATGCTTTCATCTTTTTTATAAAAAAGATTTTTTGGTGTTTTGATTTGTTCTTCATCAATTAAATTTTTAATAAGACTTTGAGCAATTTTTGCTGATTCTTTCATCACATCACCCAAACTTCCTGTAAGAGTTAACTCACCTTTACCTTTGATTTTAATAGCTTCTATTTTTAAAACATCTCCACCCACTGCAGTCCATGCAAGTCCATTTACTTGACCGATTTTATTTTCTTTTTCATGTTTTTCTATTTCAAAGACTTTTTTGTTTAAAAAATCTTTTAAATTTTTAGTATTAATATGAATGTTTTTAATATTTTCTTCCAAAAGAAGTTTTTTAACACATTTTCTACAAACTTCAGCAATCTTTCTTCTTAAATTTCTTACACCTGATTCTCTGGTATATTCACTGACTATTAATTCTATAGCTTCATCATCAAAGCTAATTTCTTTTTCTTTTAGTCCATGTTTTTTTATTTCATCAGGTATGAGATAGTTTTTAGCTATTTGGAATTTTTCTTGAGGGGTGTAAGAGCTAAGCTCTATAAATTCCATTCTATCTTTTAAAGCAGGTGGGATTAAACTTGCATCATTTGCAGTAGCTATGAAAATAATTTTACTTAAATCAATGTTGAAATTTAGGTAATAATCTCTAAATTTAGTATTTTGTTCAGGATCTAAGATTTCAAGTAAAACTGCACTTGGGTCTCCTCTATGGTTGCGACTTAGTTTATCAATCTCATCAAGCACTACTACAGGATTACTTTGTTTAGCTTCTATAAGTCCTTGTATAATGCGTCCTGGCATAGCTCCTATATAGGTTCTTCTATGCCCTCTTAATTCATTTACATCTTCTAAACCGCCTAAAGCTATGCGTACTAATTCCCTTTTTAGTGCTTTTGCAACTGAATTTGCTAAGGAAGTCTTACCAACACCTGGAGGTCCAACCAAACACAAGATAACTTTAGCACCATCTCTATCTTTAATTTTGCGTTTTTCTAAAAGCTCTTTTACTGCAAAATATTCTTCAATACGTTCTTTTGGTTTCTCTAGGGCATAGTGATCACTATTGAGTTGTAAAGATACATCTTTTAAATTTAGTTTTTTCTTTGAAGAGTGTTCAAAAGGTATGTCTAAAACCGTTTCTATGTAAGTTTGCACCATAGAGGCTTCTGAGTTATCTTGATGAATTCTTTCGTATTTTTGAATTTGTTTTTTGATTTCTTTATAAGCTTCTTCATACATAAAAGCTTTTTTCTTTTCTAATTTTTTATTATATTCTTCTACTTCGCTTTCTTTTTGTATGTCACTTCCAAGCTCTCTTTGAATTTGCTTGAGCTGTTCTTTTAGGAAATATTCTTTATTGACTTTATCTATTTTAGAATGAACTTTGTTTTTGATTTCTTTTTGAATTTTATTTGCTTCAATTTCTTTAGCTAAATAATCAATTAAATTTAAAAGCTTGGTTTCTAAATTAGTTTCGATGAAAAATTCATACGCTTGTTGTTTTTTGATTTTAATGGAATTTAGTATTAAATCACAAATTCTACCAGGCTCGACATCTTCTTCTATGGTTCTTAAAAGATCGGGTGGAAAATAATGACTCACGGTAGATAAAGCCTTAGCTTTTTCTCTTACTACTTCGATGATTGCTTCTTTTTTTGTGCTGCATAATGGTTCTTGGTGGATTAAATCAACTAGAGCAAGTAAGGGGTCATCTGAAATTTTTTCAACTATCTTAGCTTTGGCATAACCTTGAAATAAAATTTTAATTCTACCATCAGGCAATGGAACTTTTCTCATAATGGTTCCAATAACCCCGCAATCATAAATTTCATCAAAACCACGTCCGCCTTCAATCTTAGATGGTGCTACAAAAATCATGCTTTCATTTTGTAAAGCAGTATCTAAGGCTTTGATATTTTGCATATCATTTAAAAAAATTGGTGTTATCATAAAAGGGTATAAAAAAAGCTCATCTTCCACAAGAACAGGAAGTTTTGTTGGATAGTTTTGAGTATTTTCTAATTTCATTACATTATACCTTCTTCAAATATTTTTCTATACCATGGAAGTTCTGGTTTAATCATATCGATTTTATTAAAATCGGAATTTTCTATTTTTTGCTTATAAATCTCATAGCTTTGCTCTTTATTTTTTTTATGATATAACTCTGCTATGCTGGTATCAAGGTAAAAAACCGCAAGATTAAATTTAGTAAGCATGGTGTCAATTAAATCATTATATTGCACATTAGGATAGCTTTGATTGTATTCTTTGATTTCTTCTATTGTTTTTAACATTAGTGCTTGATTACGATTTGGAACAGCAAAAGAGTCAAATTTGGCTTTGATTTTTAAATATCTTATATAAGCTACATTTTGTGAATCACCAAATTTATTTAAATATTCATCAAGATAAAAATTTGCCATTTCATACTCTTCTTCACTAATGTGAGCTTGAGCCAATATAAGCAAAGTTTGTTCTAATAATGGATCAGCTATATGTTCAGCTGCCATTGAAGTATAATGTTTATCAGCTGCTTCAAGATTTTTTTCTTGTAAATCTTTTATAATTTGTTGATACCATTCCATCGAACTTAGATTATACAAATCTTCGGCTTTTTTTGAGCTGCATGCCCCTAAAAATAAACCTGCGATAATAAACGAAAAAATAAAAAGTTTTTTCATGATGTTACCTTATAAATTTATATAGTTTATAATTATAGTGTTTTTATGTTTATGAAAATGTTAATTTTTGAATTAAAATTATAATCAAAAAGTTTTAATTAGCATAATTTAAAAAGTTGGAACTAAAATTGCTTTATGAGTTGTAATTTCTTAGTCAATAGATTTTAGGAGGCAAAATGAACTTAGAGGTTAAATGTCCTATTTTGGGGTTTGAAGATACCAAAAATATGAACTTTTATAAAATAGATGAGGTTTTTTATAGACTTAAAAGCCTTGATGGTAAAGATTTTTCTTTTGTGATGATTGATCCTTATATGATCCGTCCTGATTATGATTTTGAAGTACCTGATTATTATCAAGAATTATTAGCTTTAAATGAACAAACTAATTTTGGTGTATTTGTTATTGTCGCTATTAATGAGCCATTAGAAGAATCTACAGTTAATTTTTTAGCACCTGTTGTGATGAATTATGATAATAATTCTTTAGTACAAGTGATTTTAGATACAAGCAAATATCCTAATTATTTTCAATCTGAAAAGATTTCAGCTTTTATTAAACAAGCAAAATAATGTCTGAAATTTATATCTTAGGAAATGGCGCTATGGCAAGTGCTATAGCTAAAGGTTTAAAAGATACTTATAAAGTAGTTATTGTTGCTAGGGATTTAAAAAAAGCTAGTAGCTTAAATTTAGAAGTTTTATCTTATGAAGAATTTGATTTAGAAGATAAAAATGTTATTTTAGCATTTAAACCTTATGCTTTAGAAGAAGTAGCTGTTAAATTAAAAGGCAAGGCAAGATGGCTTATTTCAGTTTTAGCAAATACTACTTTTGAGCAACTTCATTGTGTTAATGCGCAAAATTATATAAAAATCATGCCAAATACAGCAGCTGAATTTAAAGCCTCAGCGACTGCGTATTTGATGGAAAATGATTTATATAAAGATGAAATTTTATCTTTGTTAAATACTTTTGGTAAAGCCATAGGTTTGCAAAATGAAAAAGAATTTGATGTGGCTATGGTTTTAAGTGGCTGTGCTCCTGCGTTTTTGGCTTTGGTAGCAGAAAGTTTAGCAAATGCAGGTGTGAAAAATGGTCTAAAAAATGAGCTTAGTTATGAGCTTACTCGTGCTTGTTTTGAAAGCTTTAGTGCTTTATTTAATCATACACATCCTGCTATTATTAAAGAAAAAATTTGTTCTCCAGCAGGAGTGACTATAAGAGGAGTTGAGGCTTTAGAAAAAAGAGCTTTGCGCGGTGCTTTTTTTGAAGCTTTTAATGTAAGTTTAAACAAATGAAGCAAGCTTTTAGTCTCCTAGAGCTTGCTTTTTGTATTGTAATTTTATCTTTTGTTTTTGGATCTTATTATCTTATATTTGCAAATAAATCTTTAAATATTATATGGCAAAATCAAATCCTTTTTAATGAAGAAAAAGAATTATTTATGCAAAATCCTTCATATAAAGCAAAAGAAGTAAATATAAATACTTATAACTTTTTAGAATACACTAGTGATGAGTTTAAACTCAAATCTTTAAAAATAAAAGATTTATCCTATAAAGAAGCCTTTATAGATGAAAAAAGCTTTTAGTTTATTAGAGCTTGTGCTAAGCCTTGTTATCTTGGGTGTATTGATTGTTATCTTAAGCAATCCGGCTATACATCTTTATAATCATAGTTACAAAATTAAAAATTCCAACACAGTATTTTTAAATTTAAATCAAACTTTGCTTAGTATGGAAAAAATTTATCATTCTTGTTTAAATGCGACATTGACAAGTAGTTCTTTTGAGTGCTATATGAGTGCAAATGATGATATTTTTTATGATGTATCATTGAAAAAATTAAACTTTAGTGGCATTATTTTAGAAAACAATGAAAGTTTTTTTAGTCCAAAAAGCAATTTACATTTTATAGAAAATGGAAATTCTAAAGGAATTTTAAGTAATTATAAAGATATCCATAGCGAAAAAAAGTTAAAAATATATGCTAATGATTATATGTATTTTTATGATATAAAAAATTCAAAAATTTATAAAGCATTAGTGAATGATAGAGAGAAAATCCATTTTAATAATGAGAAATTTAGTGGATTTTATACTATTTTATATGCTTATGTTAGAGTATATTTAGAAAATGAAAATATTTATATGCAAATAGATGATTTAAATCATAACAAACGATCTTTTTTACTAGCTCAAAATATTTCAAAGCTTATTTTCAAGCAAGATGATAAGGCACTAAAAGTTTTAATATGCGATAAAAGTCAAAATGAATGTTTATTTAAGTGGATGTTTTTATGAAAAAATCGTTTGCTATGGTTTATACAATATCTTTTATTTTATTTATCTCTTTTGTTATGGTATTTATAATAAAAATTTCTTCATATTCTCCAAGAATTATGAAAGATTTAACTCTTTATACTCAAGGAAAGATTTTGCTTTATGATACAAAAGAGCTTTCTAAATATTTTTTATATCAAGCCTATTTAGAGGGTAAAGAATGTTTAAATGAATATAATTTTGAATATAATAATATAAAAATACGAATTGATTATGCTTATCCTTTGGGTGAGTGTAAAGGATATAAATTGATAGCAAATGATGCTAATGCAAAAAGCATTATAGCGGTAAATATTAGTGTGTTGCTAAATGATAATAAAGCGGTAAATGAAGAAGTGTTTTTACAAAAAAGTTTTTTTGTTTATCCTAAATTAGATTGAATGTAAGTTTGAACTCCAATAGCTATCATTTTTACCCCCATAGCCATAATAAAAACTAAAGCAATACGTGAAAAAACATAAAGTACAAGCTTTCCTATGACTTTTTCAATGGTAGCTGAAAAGTGAAATAAAGCAAAAATAAAAGCAAAGGTAAGTAGTATAGAAGCTATAGCTATAGTTAAATTTTGATCTTCTGAAATAACCACTATCGTTGAAAGTGTTCCAGGTCCTACTAGCATAGGAAATGCCATTGGAACTATACTTTTTTTCAATAATTCTTTATGACTTAATCCTTGATAATGTTGAAATTGAGAACTTGATGGAGTAAAAAGTAAGTTTTTAGTACTCATAATGATTAAAATCAAACCACCCGCAACTCGTAAATCATTAATATCTATTTTAAATAAATATTTCATAATAAACGGTCCAGAAAGTAAAAAAACTAAAACAATACAAAATGCAGTATAAATGATATTTCTAAAAAGTTTTTTTCTCGTATCAGCATCTAAGCCCTCAGTCATTGCGATAAATTGTGGAAGATTTCCAAAAGGATTTAAGACTGCTATAATAGCAACAGAAGCAAGTAAAATAGCATAAATTTCAGATTCTATATCTGAAAACATAAGACAACCTTTTATTTTCCCAAGCTTTTAAGCTTGGGATTGATTTAATAATTATAGTCCCTCAAAAGGATTAGTAACAACTTCTTTTCTATCTACGATATAAGGGATAAGTGCTACATGTCTTGCACGTTTAATAGCAACTTCAACCATTTCTTGGTGTTTTTTGCTAGTACCTGTTAAACGGCGTGGCATGATTTTAAATCTTTCTGATAAAGCATGTTTTAGCAATGCTGTATCTTTATAGTCTATAAAATCAACTTTAGCTTCTGTATATTTGCAATATTTACGTGAATATTTTCTTTTTTCTGCCATGTTTTTTCCTTTAAAATGGTAATTCTGTATCATCATCATATTTATCAATATCAATTTCCTTCATAGGAGCTTCCTTTTGAGGATTTTGATAAGTATTAGATGGGTTTGTTCTAGTTTGTACTTGAGCATAAGGGTCAAAACTTTGTTGTTGGTTAAAATTTTGATTATAGCCATAATTTTGATTGTCAAAATTGTTTTGTTGGTTATTTTGTACAGTTGAACCTAGCATTTCTAAATTCTCAACTTGAATGCTGTGTTTTGATCTATTTTGTCCATTTTGATCGCTCCACTGCTCAAATCTCAAACGACCTTCAATTAAAACTTTACTACCTTTGTTAAGGTATTGATTAGCAATCTCTGCTGTTCTACCAAAAAAGCTAATGTCGATAAAGCAGGTTTCTTCTCTTTTTTCTCCTGTATTTGTACTAAATCTTCTTGTTACAGCTATAGCAGAAGAGCCTATCGCGCTACCTGATGGAGCATAGCGCATCTCTATATCCCTTGTAAGATTACCTACTAAAACGACTTTATTAAACATTAATTAGCCTTCTGTATTTTCACTAGCTTTGATTTCTTTTTTATTTTGTTTGATACCTTTGCTTAGTTTTTCCCAAGCTGCAATTTCTTTTTTATTTTCATATTTTACGATTAAAAATCTAATTACTTCTTCAGTGATTCTTAATACCCTTTCAAGCTCTGCTATTAAATTTGTAGGAGCTTTGAAATAAATCACAAAATAAGTTCCTCTTTCGTATTTTTTAATTTTATACGCAAGTTTTCTTGTTCCCATTGGAACTACGCTTTCAATTTCTGCGCCATTTTTTGTAAGGACTTCTTTTACGAATTCCAACTTAGCACTTACTTCTTCTTCTGTAAGTGTCGGTTTTAATATGAATAAAACTTCATAATGTCTCATTTAATTTCTCCTTATGGATATAAAGCCTAAAATTTTTAGGCAAGGATTTTGCATAAAATGCAAATTTTATTTTACCATAAGTTTTCTTAATTTAACTTTTTAATATGGAGCTAAGTTGTAAAAGTGTTGCGATTAAAAACTCTTTTTTTTCTATTTTAGAATTCTTTTTTAATTCATATTCGCAATTACAAAGTGTTAAAAAGATATGTTTATATTGTGATATTTTGATCACAAGAGCTTGTTTTTGAAGATTTTGTGCCACAGAAATAGGCGGGGCATAGCCTAAAATTTCTTTTAAGTCTAAATTTCCATAAATTTTAACATGTAATGCAATTTTAAAAAGTCTAGAAAAATTTGCATATAAGGCGTTAATCAGTGCTATTTCATTATAATTTTCTAAAATATTTTCAAGTTCATTTCTTAAATCTTGTTTTTGCATTAATTTATCAAAAAAACTTTCAAAGCTAATAGTACTTAAGCTATAACAATGCTCTTGAATAATTTTTTCATCGATATTTAAACCGCTAAATTTATTTAACTCATTAGCTGCTAAATACAAATTCTCATTAAAATTATAAAAAAGAGCATAGAGGGCATTTTGAGTGATGTTAATATTTAATTCTTTGGCTTTTAAAGCTAGTAATTCCATACCTTCTTTGGCTGAATTTACTTTATAAAATCTACAAAAATTATTAGCAAAAATTTTTTCCGCTTCGCTTTGTTTGGAGCTTTCATCATAAATTTCAAGTAAAAAATAATTATCTTGCGAATTTTGACAAAGCTGTAAAAGTTGTTTGAGTTCTTTGCTTGGGATTTTCTTTTGAGTTTTGATTTCTAGCAGTTTTCTCTCGCTAAATAAAGAAGCACTAGATAAATAATCATGGGCTTGCTTAAAATCATATTCTTCAAAATAAAATCTTAAACTCTCATCAAAAGAGTATTTGTCTTTAATAAATTTAGCATAAAGCTCTATTTGGAAATTATCCGCTCCATAAAGTAAGAAATAATTAGGAAAACTATTGCTATTAAGTAAGCTTTGGAGTTGATTTTTATACATTTTGGTTTCTTTCTAAACTAAAATGCTTGGTAATTTTGCCAAAAATTTTAGCACTAACAATATCTACTTCAGTGATTTCTACTTCTACATTTTCTAATAAATTTGCCCTTGAACCTATGATGGTAATCAAAGCTCCTTTAATTTCATCATTTAATTTTACTTGTAATGAACTTTGATTTTCTACCACCAAAGCCTTAAATCTTTTTCCTATATTTTCTTTTGCCCATCTTGCAAATTTTCTATCCATGAAATGCCAAGCAACTTTATCCGCCTCTCTTTCTAGTAAGCTTAATTCCTCACAAGTACTTTGTATATTTAAAAGTAAATAATTAAACATTTTTTCATCATTGTTGATTTTGGCTTTTAAAAGTCTATGTAAAATAAGATCAGAATACCTTCTAATAGGACTTGTAAAATGGGTATATTTATCAAAACCTAAGCCAAAATGTCCCGCATTTTCACTAGAATATTCTGCCTTTTTTTGTGCTTTGATGATGAGCTTATCTACTTCTTCTCTTATATTTAGCTCATTTGCTAAGACTTGAATGTCTTTAAATAATTCTATGACATTATTTTTAGGATTAATATCTATACTAAGCGTTGAAAGATCAACTAGTAATTGATCTATTTTTTTATAATCAGGACTTAAGTGATTTCTAAAAACTCCTATATCAATGAGTTTTGCTGCAGCTTTATTAGCTAAAAGCATACAATCTTCGATTAAATTATGCGAGGCCGTGTCATTTTCAAGGCGTGTTTTTATGAGTTTATTATTTTCATCTAAAGTCATTCTTAGCTCTTGGGTTTTAAACTCACAAGCATTTTTTAATCGTTTTTTGCGTAAATTTTGAGTGATTTTAAAAACTTCATAAAGCCAATTAGTCACACCTAAATCTTCTTGCGTTTGTAAATACTCATCAACTTCATCATAATTAAAACGGCGCTTTGAGTTAATAATAGCCTCGAAAAGCTCTTCTTTAATCACTTCATTGTTTTGATCTAAGCTTATTTTAAAACAAAATGCTAACCTATCTTCATTAGGTTTTAGTGAGCAAATATTTTCACTCAAAGCTCTTGGCAACATAGGTATAGCAATATGAGGAAAATAAATCGAAAAACCCCTTGATCTTGCTTCTTTATCAATGGCGCTATAAGCATGCACATAAGCGCTTACATCAGCTATGGCTACATAAATGGCATGTTCATTTTTATCATAATAAATTGCATCATCAAAATCTTTTGCATCAATTGGATCAATGGTGCAAAAATTTAAATTTCTAAGATCTTTTCTTGATGGATACATACTTGCATCAACTTTATCTCCATAAGCTTTTGCTTCATTTTCACATAAATTATCAAAAATTGCATTTTTATTAAAAAGTGCTAAGGAAATTTTTTCATCCACAAAATCATCATCAATATGCCCTATCACTTCAGTGATATTGTTATCATGATTTTCTATTTTTAAAATAGTTCCTAAAGGCAGAGTTTTTAAGGATTTTTGAGAGGCTTTTAAGGCACATGTAAGTCCTGTTTGAATATTTACTCCAAGAACTGCTTCGCCGTATTTTTTAGTCATAACCAAAGAAGTTTCGTGGGCTCTTTTAAGTATTAAAATAACTTTAGCACTTGGTCGCTTTTTTTTAAGAGGGAGTAATTTTGCCACAACTATATCAGCATAATTTGCTCCTTTTAAATTTTTATTTTCTATGAGCAAATCACGCTTAAAAGCAGGATCAAAACTTTCTAAAAATCCCGTTCCATTAACAGAAATATCAATTTTACCAAAAGTAAAGCCATCTTTTAAATAGTATTTGTTTTTATAAAATTTAATGATATCACAAGTTAATAATTCTCTAATGATTTGCTTATTTTTATTGGTAATTTCATTAGCATTTAGACCATAACTTAGTTGATTAAATAATTCTTTCATAAGACTCTTTATAGTAATTTTTCAAAACTTAAATTTTATCATAAAAGGATTAAATTTATATTTTTTAGTTATAATCTTTGCTTTAATTTTAATTTTAGGAGTGCATAATGGCTGTATCAATTTATTATGATAAAGATTGCGATATTAATTTAATAAAATCAAAAAAAGTAGCTATTATAGGTTTTGGCTCTCAAGGTCATGCTCATGCTATGAATTTAAGAGATAGTGGTGTAGATGTTATCATAGGCTTAAAAGAGGGTGGGCAAAGTTGGGCAAAAGCTCAAAAAGCAAATTTTATAGTAAAAAGTGTAAAAGAAGCTACTAAAGAAGCAGATTTGATTATGATTTTAGCTCCTGATGAAATTCAAAGTGAAATTTTTAATGAGGAAATTAAACCTGAGTTAAAAGCAGGTAAAACTTTAGCATTTGCACATGGATTTAATATCCATTATGGACAAATTGTTGCTCCAAAAGGTATAGATGTGATTATGATAGCTCCTAAAGCTCCAGGTCATACTGTAAGGCATGAATTTAGTATAGGTGGGGGTACTCCTTGTTTAATTGCTATCCACCAAGATGAGAGTAAAAATGCTAAAAATTTAGCTTTAAGTTATGCTAGTGCTATAGGCGGTGGTAGAACAGGTATTATAGAAACAACTTTTAAAGCTGAAACTGAAACAGATTTATTTGGTGAGCAAGCAGTACTTTGTGGAGGACTTAGTGCTTTAATTCAAGCTGGTTTTGAAACCTTAGTTGAAGCAGGATATGAGCCTGAAATGGCGTATTTTGAGTGTTTGCATGAAATGAAATTAATTGTAGATTTGATTTATCAAGGTGGTATTGCTGATATGAGATATTCTGTTTCTAATACAGCTGAATATGGAGATTATATCACAGGGCCTAAGATTATTACCAAAGAAACTAAAGAGGCTATGAAAGGTGTTTTAAAAGACATACAAAATGGAAGTTTTGCTAAAGATTTTATCTTAGAAAGAAGAGCAAATTTTGCAAGAATGCATGCAGAGCGTAAATTAATGAATGATTCTTTGATAGAAAAAACAGGACGCGAACTTCGCGCTATGATGCCTTGGATTAGTGCTAAAAAATTAGTTGATAAAGATAAAAACTAATTTGAAAACTATAAATAAAAAATACAAAGTGCTTTTAGCACTTTGTTTGGTTGTGTTTGGAATTTTTCTTTTTGCATTTGGAGCTTTGTTTTTAAAAAAAGAAGAAAATAAAACCTTAGACTATAATCAAACCATAGTTAAAAAAGAACCATTACCACCTACAAAAGAACAAGAAAATAATTTTAGTTTTAATGATATAAATTTGACTTTAGAAAATGAAAAATTAGAATTTTTAGATAAAAATATTAGTGAAATTTTAAATTTAAACCCTGCAAATACAGAGTTAAATCAAACTAAAGAGGATAATCAAACTTTAATTTTAGAAATAATAGATCAAAATGCAAGCAAAGAATTAATCAATAAAGAGCAAAATATATCAGATAAAAATGAGGATAATAAAACTCAAATCCTAGTGCAAAAAAATACCAAACCTCGTCTAGCAATTATTATAGATGATATGGCAAGTCACACTCATGTAGATATGCTTAAAAAAACAAATTTAAAATTAATCCCATCTTTTTTTCCGCCTGATAAACATCATCCCTATACAGCTGAGTTCACAAAGGATTTTGACTTTTTTATGGTGCATTTGCCCCTTGCTGCTATAAAATATGACAAGGCAGAATTAAATACCTTACACCCTAGTGATGATATGCAAAAAATAAGCAAGCGCGTAGCTTTTGTAAAAGAGCAATTTCCAAAAGTAAAATTTATTAACAACCACACAGGAAGTTTATTTACTGCAAATAAGCAGGCTATGGAAAAATTATTTAGCGCCTTTAAACAAAATGATTTTATTTTTGTAGATTCAAGAACTATAGGAAATTCTAAAGCTAAAAATTTAGTAAGTCATTTTGAACAACCTTATATAGCTAGAGATGTTTTTTTGGACAATGAAGATGATATAGCATATATTAAAAATCAACTCAAACAAGCAGTAGAAGAGGCAAAAAAGAAAGGTTTTGCTATCGCTATTGGTCATCCAAGAGAAAAGACTTTTAAGGCCTTGGTGCAAAGTAAAGAATTGCTAAATTCAGTTGAGCTTGTGTATTTAAATGAAATTTATTGAGAATATTGAAGATTTTAAAAATCTTTTAAATCCGCCTTCAAAGATTTATTATAAAGGTAATTTAGAGCTTTTAAATGCTAGAAAAGTAGCTGTTATAGGTTCTAGAAAAATGAGTGTTTATACTAAAAATTGTCTTGTTGAATTGGTGACTTTGTTAAAAAAAGCTAAGGTTTGTGTGGTAAGTGGCGGGGCTTTGGGGGTTGATATCCAAGCAGCTAAAATAGCTTACCCTCAAACCATAGCTATATTTGCTAATGGGCTTGATGAGATTTATCCAAAAGCAAACACAAATGAAATTTTAAATATTTATGAAAATGCATTAGCCTTAAGTGAAAATGAAGGAAATTACAAGGCAAAACCCTATGATTTTTTATTAAGAAATAGACTTATTATTGCTTTAAGCGAGGTTGTTATAATAGCTCAAGCTGATTTAAAAAGTGGTTCTATGCAAAGTGCAAGACTTGCTTTAGGTATGAATAAACCTATATATGTATTACCTCATAGGAAAAATGAAAGCGAAGGAACAAATTTGCTTTTAGCTACAAAAAAGGCAAATTTAATTCATGATTTTGATGAATTTGCAAAAATGTTTGGAGAGCTTCATTATGAGCAAAGTGAAGATGATTTGTTAAGTTTTTTAAAACATGAAGACGATTTAGAAAAAGTTTTGAAAAAATTTGGCGATAGAGTTTATGAGTATGAACTTGAGGGTTTAGTGGAAATATCTGGAGTGAAAATAAGATCTTGCTTATGAAAACTTTAGCATTAGATATAGGCTTAAAGCGTATTGGTGTTGCTTTGTGTGTTAATAAAAGTATAGCTATGCCACTTGAAGCTATTATTAGAAAAAACCGTAACCAAGCAGCAAATGAGGTAAAAAAGTACATCAAAGAGTATGATATAAATACTTTAGTAGTAGGAATTCCTTTAGGTGGATCTAGTGAAGATGAAATGCGAAAAAGGGTGGAACATTTCATATCTTTACTTGATTTTGACAAAGAAGTTTTTTTTGTCGATGAGAGTTTTAGTTCTAAAAATGCACAAGAACTTGGCATGGTGAATTTAAAGAAAAAAGATGGCAAACTTGATTCTTTAGCTGCGTATTTGTTTTTAAAGGATTTTTATGGCCTTACTTGATTTAAATACAACTTTAGATGAAATTTATACAAAAGAGCAAAAAGAACAAATCCTTCAAAGTTTTAATCAAGAAAAATATATTAATATTTTTAGAAATTCCTTGCTTGTTGATAATGATGAATTAGAAGAAATTTTAAATAATGAAAATATAGAATTTGAAAAAATTGATCTATATTGTTATAAAATTCCATGTATCTTCAAAAGCAAACTAAGCTCAATGAAAGCTTTTAATGAGGGTAAGTTTTATATACAAAATTATTCTTCGTATTTATGCGCTAAAACTTTGGGTGTTAAAGCTGGTGAGAGTGTATTGGATATGTGTGCAGCTCCTGGTGGAAAAAGTCTAAATTTAGCTAATTTTATGCAAAATGAGGGTTATTTAGCAAGTTGTGAATTATCTAAAACACGTTTTTTTACCTTAAAAAAAACTATGGAAAATTATCAAGTTAAAATTGCAAAATGTTTCTTAAAAGACGCACGCATTATAGGCAAGGCTTGTCCTTTGAAATTTGATAAAATTTTACTTGATGCACCTTGCTCAACTTTTGCAAAAATGGGTTTTGAAATCCAAAAAAACACAAAAGAAATTAAGCAAATTGCAAATTTGCAAAAAAAGCTTTTGCATTCAGCATTATTAGCTTTAAAACATGGCGGAGAATTAGTATATAGCACTTGTACATTTTTAAGAGAAGAAAATGAAGCAGTTTTAGAAAATGCATTAAGAAATGAAAATTTTAAATTAGAATTGCTTGATTTTAATTTGATTAATGTTGATTTTATATGTGCAAAGAGTGATGAATTTGATTTATCATTTGCTAAAAGAGTTTTACCAGATGACTATGCAGATGGGTTTTTTATAGCAAAAGTGAAAAAATATTAAAAATTAATAAAATTAAATGTGAAAAATGTTTTTTAGTTTAAAACTTAAAGTGCTATTTTTAGGTGCTTAGAAGGTAAATTCACACTGTGAAACTCTTGTGAATAAAACGATGAAATTTTGAAAACTTAAATTAAAGTAGTAGTAAATAAATGTAATAAAAAATGTATAAAGATAAATAAGCACGAAGCTTATTTATCTCTTAAATTTAATTCGCTAATTAATTTAGAATAAACTTGATAATCTTTTCTTTTTAGATAAGATAAAAGTCTTTTTCTTTGACCAACAAGCTTTAAAAGACCTAAACGAGAAGAAAAATCTTTTTTGTAGATTTTTAAATGTTCTGTTAAATCTGAAATTCTTGCACTTAAAAGTGCGATTTGAACTTCTGGAGAACCCGTGTCTCCTTCTTTTCTAGCAAATTTTGCAACTATTTCTGCTTTTTTAGCCGAATCTAAAGCCATAATAGACCTCCTGAGCGGTATTAAAATAAAAAGTGTAATTATAACTAAAAAACCAAAAAGAATGCTGAAATTTAAAAAATATGAAATTTAATATTTATCGATACTTATTTTTGATATAATAAAAATTTTTATTAATAACCAATAATATATTTTATTTATAACTTGAAAGGAACAAATGTTATTTACCAAAGCTAGCGAATATGCTTTATTATCTTTAATTCATATAGCAAAATCCCAAGAACCACAAGATGTAGATACTATGTCAAATGTCTTAGATATACCTAAAAGTTTTTTAGCAAAAATTTTACAAGCTCTTGCTAAAGATGCACTTTTGAAGTCTTACAAGGGAGCTAAGGGTGGTTTTGCGCTTATTAAGCAGCCAAGTGAATACACTTTAAAAGAAATTATCAATAGCGTAGAGAAAAAATCTATTAATGTTTTTGAATGTAGTAATGGAATTTGTCCTTCTCAAAAAGAGGATAATTGCAAAATTATGCCAGTTTTAGTGAAACTTCAAAATAAAATCGATGATTTTTTAGTTTCTATTACCTTAGAGGATATTATTCAAAATAATGGCTAAAAGAGATATTTTTAGCTTAGTGTTGCCTTGGGTTGCTCCACTTGTTGCGCCTATTTTAAAGGCAAAAAGTTTAACTATAGTAGCCGTAATTATTGCAATTTTAGCAATTATTATAGTGCCTTTACCAAGTATAGTTTTAGACTTTTTTCTTGCTTTAAGTATTGCCATTTCAGTTTTAATTATTTTAATTTCTTTGTATATACCAAAGCCTACGGATTTAACAACTTTTCCAACGTTGATTTTGATCATCACACTTTTTAGGCTTTCACTTAATATTGCTACAACGCGTATGATTTTGAGTGAGGGTCATCAAGGTCCAGCAGCTGTTAGTGATATAGTAGCAAGTTTTGGTGAATTTGTTGTTGGTGGCAATTATGTTATAGGTATGGTTGTTTTTTGTATTTTGGTTTTGATTAATTTTATGGTTGTAACCAAAGGTAGTACAAGGGTTTCTGAGGTTCAAGCAAGATTTACCCTTGATGCAATGCCAGGTAAACAAATGGCTATTGATGCGGATTTAAATGCAGGTTTGATTGATGAAAAAACTGCACGCGCAAGACGCCAAGAAATTATAGCCGAAGCAAATTTTTATGGAGCAATGGATGGTTCTTCTAAATTTATAAAAGGGGACGCTGTTGCTGGGATTATCATCACCATTGTAAATTTAATTGGTGGGTTTATGATAGGTTATTTTCAGCATGATATGGAGCTTGGAGAATGTGCTTCAACTTATACTATATTAACAATAGGTGATGGACTTGTTTCTCAAATTCCTGGGCTTATCACTTCAACAGCAACTGCAATTATCATCACGCGTGCTAGTAAAGATGAGGATAATTTTGCTGAAGGTTCTATTAATCAGCTTTTGGGAGAATACAAAACACTATTAATTGTAGGTTTTGTTTTATTTATTTTTGCTTTAGTACCTGGTTTACCACATTTTTCTTTGGGTTTTATGGCTTTGGTATTTTTGGGTCTTGGTTATATGATAAAACAAGTACAAGAAGGTAAAATTCAAATCAATACAATTTCGGCTAAAAAATCTCAAGAAGCTGATGAGCAAGAGCAAGCTAAACCTCAAAAACGCAGTGAGGAAGAAATTTTAAAAGAAGAAGAAAACAAAATCACAGATATTTTAAAATTAGAAATTTTAGAATTAGAATTAGGCTACGGACTTATTAAATTAGCAGAAAGTGAATTAACAGAGCGTATTAGATCAACAAGACGCAATATAGCTCAAAGTTTAGGCTTTTTGATGCCAAAAATTAGAATTAGAGATAATTTACAATTAAAGCCTAATGAATATACTTTCAAGCTCAAAGGTGTGGGTATAGCTAGTGCTGAAATTTATCCAGATAAATATCTGGCTATGGATAGTGGTTTTATAACTGAACCTATCGAAGGTATAGCTACTAAAGAACCTGCTTTTAATTCTGATGCTTTATGGATTGAATCATCTTTAAAAGATGAGGCAACGCTAAATGGTTATATTGTAATTGATCCAGCAAGTGTGATTTCAACCCATATGAGTGAGCTTATAAAAGCCAATGCTTCAGAACTTTTAACTAAACAAGAGGTTCAAAATTTATTAGATAAAATCAAAAATGATTATCCTATCGTAGTAGATGATTGTTTAAGAGTTGCTAGTATAGGTTTAATCCAAAAAGTTTTAAAAGCTTTACTTAAAGAGCATATTCCTATTAAAGATATGCTTACAATTTTAGAATCAATTAGTGATATAGCTGAAGTAAGTAAGAGTTTGGATATGATTATTGAGCATGTAAGAGCTTCTTTAGCAAGAGCAATTACAAATTTATATGTGGATGAAAAAGGGCAAATTAGCTTTTATATTTTTGATGCAGCTGCGGCTGCAAAATTAATGGAGCATGTGCAGTTTAAAGATGGTTCGTATCATTTAATGATAAATGTAGCTCAAACTGGTGCTTTAGTGGAAGCTTTAAAAGCTGAACTTGCAAGTGTGGCAAATACAAGAATTAAACCTTTCTTGCTTTGTGTTGAGCCACAACTTAGAAAATTTATTGCTGATATTTGTTCTAATTTTGGTATTAATATTACAGTTTTAAGTTTTGCTGAGATTGCAGAAAATACCAAATTTGAAACAGAAGGTATCATAAAAGTTGATAATTTATAAAGGAAAAATATGAAAATTTATCATCTTTCACATACAGATTTAGATGGTTATGCTTGTCAGTATGTGCTAGATTTTTATTTTAAGAATTGTTATTTTTATAATTCTAATTATGGTAAAGAGATTAATGAAAATTTTAATGTGATTTTTAAAAATATAGAGGAAGATTTAAAGCAAAATCCTAATGAAGAATTTGTGATTTTAATCACGGATTTAAATTTAACTTTAAGTCAATGTGAAGATTTTCAAAAAGCTATAGAAGGTAAGAAAATCAAACTTTTACTTTTAGATCATCATCAAAGTGGCTTAGAATGTATGCAAAAATATCCTTGGTATTTTTTAGATGATAAAAGATGTGCTACTAAGATTGTTTATGATTTTTTTAGTAAATGTTATGGCGAAAATAAGGCTTTGTCAGAATTTGTAGATGTGGTAAATGCAGTAGATATTTGGTTGAGTGAAGATGAGAATTTTGAACTTGGAAAAGTACTGCTTGGTATGGTTTCTGGAGCAAAAGAAATCAATAGAGTAATGTTTGCACAAGAAAATATCAAATATCTTTTTTATCTTTTTGATGTTTGTAGAAAATACATTCATCAAAAAAATGCTCATATTAATTTAGATGATGATTTGCATGGCTTAAAAAAATCTTTTTTCAAAAAAGAAAATGATGACACCTTAAGCAATTTAATTTCCAAATTTGTGGTAGAAAGACTAAGTGTAAATAAAGAAAAATTTAGTGTATTTTATAAAGGAAGTAAAGGTTTATTAACTTCAAATATAGGTAATACTTCTGTAATTGGAAATGATTTTTTAATGCAAAATCCTGATTTTGATTTTTTCGTTGATCTTAGTTCAAGAAAAACCTTAAGTTTTAGAGCAAATAATAAAATCGATGTGAGTTTGATGGCTAAAAGTTTGGTCAATGGAGGAGGGCATAAAAATGCTAGTGGTGGATTGTTCGCTGCGTATAAAGATAGCTCTAACTATGATTTTATAAAAGCACAATTTGTGGATTTAATTAAAAGCAAAGAATTAAAGGAAAACAATGAAAACAAATCATGATTTTAAAGAAGAAATAGAAAATTTACAATATGAATTAAGCATAGTTTTAGAAGCAATGCTCTTATTTGCTGGGGTAAAAAGAGCAAAATTAGAAAAAGCAATTGGACTTTATATTGATTGTATTGATGAGGTTTGTCAAAATACTCAAAAAGAAGGAGTTGATGAGATCTTAGAAGTAGTAGAGTACTTAAAAAATCACCATAAAGATTTATTTGAATGAAAATTTTATTATTGTTTTTTGCGGGAATTTTTTCTTATGCAAATATCTATGAAGATTTAAGTGATTTTGCTTACAATAAACAAAACACGCTAAATTTAAGCTCAAGTCAAGCTTTATTTTTAGAATACAAACAAAACAAACAAGCTTGTGTGGATATAGTACTTGCTAAAGATAAGGTTTTTGTGGTTAAAATTTATCCATTATGTGAAAATTTAAACGAAAAAAGTCTAAATGAGTACTTAAATACGCAATTTATAAGCTTATACACTAAAGATTTATCAAAACTAAGAAAAGAAATTGCTGATATTAAAAACATAATGCGTGATTTTATGATTTATTATACCTTACATCAATCTTTTGCAAATGAAATTAAAAAAATGAGTAAAAATTATAAATTACAAGCGTATGAACTAGATGAGAAAAAAGGTGGAAAAATTCTTTACAAGGTTAATAATCAAGCTTGTGTAGTTTTTGATTTATATTTAGATGAAAATTTGCAAGCTAGTATGCAAATAAGCGGAATGGAAAATTTAGATAAAACTTGTATGGAGTTAATCTCATCTCCTGATTTTAAAGACTTATCTTTCACAAAAGAGGGTATGAAAAAATATAAATTAAAAAACTAATCTAAAAAATCTTAAATAATATAATTTTAAAATTCTACCTAAAGCCATTTTTTTTCTTTCTATATTAGAAAACACATAAGCTTCTAGATCTTGCTTTTCTCTTAAAGTAAGATTTTTCATTATTATAAACCTTTTAAAAAATATTGCTAGATGCAATTATATTATCTTTTCTTTTAAAAAAACTGAAAAATAAATTTTTATATATTATATATAAATAACTAAATAAACTTTAGTTATATAGACTAAATAATTTTAAATATTTTTATTTAAAAATAACTTGACATTATTATACTAAAGTTGTATAATTATTTTGTCACTTAAAAACATTGAGTGCTAAATTAAAAACTAAGGTTTTATAGTGAAGTCTTATAGTAAAAAAGATTTAATTTTAAAAACCATCATTGAGACCTATTTAGATGGTAATAATCCTGTGGGTTCTAATGAGTTAAATCATAAAGTTAGCATACCTGCTTCTACTATAAGAGTTTATTTTAAAAAATTAAGTGATGAGGGTGTATTAACACAACTTCACATTAGCAGTGGTCGCATACCAACTTTTACTGCTATGAAGGCTTATTGGTATGAGCAACTTTGCGAAGATGAGATTGTGATTAACGATCTTGCTTTGCTAGAGTTTTTACTTGATAAGTTTGAAATTTATACCTTAGTTTATGGTGGTGATGAGCTTATTTTACAAGATATTACTAAGGTTAATGATAAATTTATCATACTTGATTTTGGACAAAATGAGTTGGTTTTAAGATTTAGTCAAGATAGTTTAATTTTCTTACAAAGACTTATAGGACTTGATCTAAAAAGTATTGAAAATTTAGCTTTTAGAGTTGAGTTTAAAGAGTTGTTAGAAAAAATTGCTATGTTAAAAGATGCTATGGTTTATTATAGATATAATGAGAGTAAAGCTTATCAAATTTATCAAAATGATGAATTTGCTAAGCTTTTATCTCCTCAAATTGGATTTTATTTTAACGATAAATTGCAATTTGATCCTTTATTTGAAGAGGGTTTTATGGGATTAAAGCTTAAGAGTACATTTTTAGGCAAAGAATCTAATGTGGTTTTTGCCGGTAGTGTGTATTCTGATTTTAAAACAATGTTAAATATTATAAAGGAGGCTGCGTGAGCGAAGAAAAGCAAAATGAGCAAATACAAGAAGAAGCAGTGAAAAATTCAGAAAATCAAAACAATGAATTAGAAAAACTTCAAGCAGAGTATAATGAGTTAAAAGATACTTATTTAAGAGCAAATGCTGAATTTGAAAATATCAAAAAAAGAATGGAAAAAGAAAAAATTTCAGCAACAATTTATGCAAATGAAAGTTTTGCTAAAGATTTGCTTGATGTAGTTGATGCATTAGAGGCGGCTATTAATGTAGAAGCTAATGATGAATTAAGTTTAAAAATCAAAGAAGGGGTTCAAAACACTTTAGACTTGCTTTTGAAAAAACTTGAAAAACATATGGTTAAAGCAATAGAAGCAAATGGTGAGTTTGATCCAAATTTACATGAAGCGATGTTTCATGTTGAAAGCGCTGATCATGAAAGCAATCATATTGTCCAACTTTTACAAAAAGGTTATATGATGAATGATAGAGTAATTAGATCGGCAAAAGTTAGTGTTGCAAAATAAAATTTAATAAAAAGGATAAAAAATGGCAAAAGTTATAGGTATAGATTTAGGTACAACAAATTCTTGTGTGAGTGTGTATGAAAGAGGTGAGAGTAAAGTTATCCCAAATAAAGAAGGTAAAAATACTACTCCTTCAGTAGTTGCTTTTACAGATAAAGGTGAAGTTTTAGTTGGAGATAGCGCTAAGCGTCAAGCTGTGACTAATCCTGAAAAAACTATTTATTCTATAAAAAGAATTATGGGTTTAATGATCAATGAAGAAGCAGCAAAAGAAGCTAAAAATCGCTTACCTTATCATATCACAGAAAGAAATGGGGCTTGTGCGATTGAAATAGCAGGTAAAATTTATACTCCACAAGAAATTTCAGCAAAAGTTTTAATGAAATTAAAAGAAGATGCAGAGGCTTTCTTGGGTGAAAAAGTAGAAGATGCGGTTATTACTGTTCCAGCGTATTTTAATGATGCACAAAGAAAAGCTACAAAAGAAGCAGGACAAATTGCAGGATTAAATGTATTAAGAATTATCAATGAACCAACTGCAGCAGCTTTGGCTTATGGACTTGATAAAAAAGAAAGTGAAAAAATTGTAGTTTATGATTTAGGTGGTGGTACATTTGATGTTACTGTGCTTGAAACAGGTGATAATGTTGTAGAAGTTTTAGCAACCGGTGGTAATGCATTTTTAGGCGGTGATGATTTTGATAATAAATTAATCGACTTTTTAGCAAATGAGTTTAAAGATGAAATAGGTATTGATCTTAAAAACGATGTAATGGCTTTACAAAGATTAAAAGAAGCAGCTGAAAATGCTAAAAAAGAATTAAGTTCAGCTAATGAAACTAATATTAATTTACCATTTATCACAGCTGATGCAAGTGGTCCAAAACACTTAACTAAAACTCTAACAAGAGCTAAATTTGAAAGTATGATTGATGGCTTAGTTGCTGAAACTATTAGTAAGATTAACGAAGTAGTAAAAGATGCAGGGCTTGATAAAAGCGAAGTAAAAGAAATCGTTATGGTGGGTGGTTCTACCCGTGTTCCACTGGTACAAGAAGAAGTTAAAAAAGCTTTTGGAAAAGAGCTTAATAAATCAGTAAATCCTGATGAAGTTGTTGCAATAGGTGCGGCAATTCAAGGTGCGGTTATTAAAGGTGATGTTAAAGATGTATTATTGCTTGATGTTACTCCACTTTCTTTGGGTATTGAAACTTTAGGTGGGGTGATGACTAAAATCATCGAAAAAGGTACAACTATACCAACTAAAAAAGAGCAAGTTTTCTCAACTGCTGAAGATAATCAAAGCGCAGTTACTATCAATGTTTTACAAGGTGAGAGAGAATTTAGCCGTGATAATAAATCTTTGGGAAATTTCAATCTTGAAGGAATTCCACCAGCACCTCGCGGTATGCCACAAATTGAAGTAACTTTTGATATTGATGCAAATGGTATTTTAACAGTTAGTGCAAAAGATAAAGCTACAGGTAAAGCTCAAGAGATTAAAATCACAGGTTCAAGTGGACTAAGTGAAGAAGAGATCAATAACATGGTAAAAGATGCAGAGCTTCACAAAGAAGAAGATAGAAAACGCAAAGAAGCAGTAGAAGCTAGAAATGCTGCTGATAGCTTAGTGCATCAAGTAGAAAAATCTTTAAGTGAGCTTGGAGATAAAGTAGGTGATGATGATAAAGCAAATATTCAAAAAGCTTTAGATGAGTTAAAAGAGACATTGAAAAATGCTAATGCTTCTAAAGAAGAAATTGAAAGCAAAATGAAAGCTTTAAGCGAAGTTTCTCATAAATTAGCAGAAAATATGTATAAAAAAGAAGAGCCAAATGCTCAAAAGAAAAAAGACGATGATGTAATCGATGCTGAAGTTGAGTAAAAACTAAACTAGAAGCCTTGCGCTTCTAGTTTAATCAATATATTTTTTACAATCTTCCTTAAAATAATTTCTATCAAATCTTGCAAAATTATCATTATTTGGCACTTTATAACATTCGCTGAAATTTTTAGCCTTAAGAATTTTGACATAAAAACTAGGAATAGCTATGTTGTTTTTAATGCGTTTTGGCTTATCATCATAAAGTACTAAATTTAAGACCTCTAATTCTTTATTTTTCTTTGCTAAATATCTTTCTCTTTGTTCGATTTCATTCCAAATTTCTGCATTAATATCTTTTTTTTGCGGAGTTATGTTGCTCATTAAAAAAGTACTAAGTTGAGCTTGTGGGGTCGCATTCATGGATTGATTTGGCACGACATGCCCTCTTGTATAACCACTTCTTAGATAATCCTCCCAATAAGTTCTGTATTTTTTAGGAATATTGGTATCTTCTTGAAATCTTGGGCGTTTTTTGATGTGTCCTTGATTTAAAATTTTAGCTTCTAGTTTATAAGCAATAGCCTTAGTGCCTTTATAATTATAATCATAACAATTAATATAATAATATTTATCCATCAATAAAGAGCAGTCTTTAAAATAAGCTTTAAAGCTAGGATGTAATTCATATTGAGTATAAGCAAAAGAGCTTAAAGCTAAGGCGCAAAGCGTTAAAACTTTTTTCATGCTAAAAGCTTTCTTACCATTTCATTAAGTCTTTTACCATCAACGCTTGCGCCAAAAGCTGCTTTAGCTTCTTTCATCAAAATACCTTGTTCTTTTAAAGAGCTAATTTGTAATTTATTTATAAGTTTTTTTAGCTCGCTTTCTAATTCCTCATCGCTAAGTTGTTTTGGCAAATAAGCACTTAAAATAGCTACTTCTTGGAGTTCTTTTTGTGCTAAATCTTCTCTAGAGCCTTTAGAAAAAGCCAAAGCTGCTTCATTTCGTTTTTTAATCTCGCTCGCAATGATTTTGTATATTCTTTCATCACTAAGCGTAATTCTCTCATCAACTTCTATTTGTTTAAAGCTAGCATTAAGAGTTCTTAAAGTGTTTCTTTTAAAATCATCTTTATTACGCATAGCTTCTTTAATATCTTCTAAAATTTGATCTTTTAAACTCATTTTTTCTCCTTTAAAATTTGATATTTTTAAAATGTGCTATACACACACCTTCTCTAACACCATCATCAATCACAATGAGCTTTTGCTTATTAAATAAAGCAAAAAGTATCATTGAGCCTGCTATGAGGTATTTTTTTCTATTTTCTCCAAGATAAATTTTAGCTTTTTCTTGTTCTAAATTCCAAATTTTTAAAGCAAAATCAAAAAAATCTTTGCGTTTGAGTATTTTACCATTTACACTTTCTTCTAAGTAATCTTTGTATTTTATGTTTTGTTTATAAGCACAAAGTGTGGTGGGTACTCCTGAATTTAGTATGAAAAAATTTCCTTTTAATTTTATATCTTTACTAAGATTAAAAGCTTTTAGGGCAAGTTGTTTTAAATGTGCAGGGTAGGGGCTTAGATGAATTTTTAATTTTTCATCTTTAATACGTGCAAGATTTTGCGGGTATTTTTTAAAAAATCTTACATAAGCACTTGATTTTATAGCTTTAAAATGCATTCTTTCATAAAAACTAATGATTCCAAAATCATAACTTTTGCTAAACTTATCATTTGAAATTTCACAAGAAGCACCGCCCAAATCACAATAACTTAAGTCTTTTCTAAAAAGTTTAAGAGCTTTAAGACGCTCTTGCATACCTAAAACGCTTAGTTTTGCTTCGGTTTTTGCATCGATTAATTTTATATCAAGTTTAAATTCTTTTTGAATTTTTTCAAAAATAAGCTTAGTATTTCTTGCTTTTCTAAAAGCAGCTGTGGCGACTGCTTTAGCTTGACTTAAGTTATAATTTTTTTCTTTTAAGATTTTCAAAGCGCTAAAAATTCTTTCTATAGCTTCATCACTAATGGTGTCATTTTGCATATTTTTAGCTGCCCCTATGATAAATTCTTCGCTTTTTAATTTATTAAAATTCTCATCCATCAAAACAGCTCTCAATGTATTTGAACCCATATCAATACCTAGCACTAGCTCTCCTTAAAAAATTTAAAGTATAATAGCAAAAAACTTATAAGGAAAACTTATGCTTTTAGGGGTTAATATCGATCATATAGCAGTTTTAAGAGAAGCTAGAAAAGTAAATGATCCTGATTTGCTTGAAGCTGCGTTTTTGAGTGCAAATTTAGCTGATCAAATCACTATCCATGTAAGAGAAGATCGTCGCCATGCTAATGAGTTTGATTTAGAAAATATTTTAAAATATTGCAAATGTGTAGTGAATTTAGAATGCTCTATTGATATGATAGAATATGCTTTAAAATACAAACCCTCACGCGTTACTTTAGTGCCTGAAAAAAGACAAGAACTTACGACAGAAGGTGGTTTAAATTTAGATAATGAAAAACTACAAGAAGCTATTAATGCTTTAAAGCAAGAGCGAATCGAAGTTTCTTTGTTTATTGATCCAAATTTAGAAGATATTAAAAAATCATCTTCTTTAAATGCTGATTTTATAGAGCTTCATACAGGCTTGTATGCTAATATTTATAATGCACTATATACTAATATCAATCAAACTTCTTATGCATTGCCTGAATTAATTTTAAGTAAGAATGAACTCAAAAAGCTTTTAGAAAATGAACTCCAAAGATTAAGACAAAGTGCAAGTTTGGCTAAGAGTCTAAATTTAAGAGTGGCAGCTGGACATGGGCTTAATTATAAAAATGTAAAAAATATTGTAGATATTTTAGAAATAGAAGAGTTAAATATAGGCCAAAGTATAGTAGCAAGATCGGTTTTTGTGGGCTTAGAAAAAGCTATATTGCAAATGAAAGCTTTGATTAAAAGATGAAAAAAATTGCTATTAGCATAGGGGATTTAAATGGCATAGGTATGCAAATTTTATTAGCTTGTCATGATGAGCTAGTAAAAATTTGCGAACCTTATTATTTTGTGCATTATGAATTATTTCAAAAAGCAAATAAACTTTTGAAAATAAATCCTAAATCTAAAATCAATTTAGTTGAAATTTCTAATGCTTTAAAACCACATTTTATCTTTAAAGAAGAAAAAGAAAATTTTTTAATTTATGAGTTTTCATATCAAGCTAGTAAAATTATTGATTTTGATTTTGAGTTAAATCCTGCGAATTTAGACGCTAAAAGTGGGGTTTATTCTTTTTTAAGTTTTGAAGGAGCTAGTTATTGCACGCATTTATTTTTAGATGCTTTGGTAACTTTACCGATTAATAAAAAGACTTGGCAAATGGGGGGAGTGAGTTATAAAGGTCATACTGAGGCACTAAGAGATTTTTTCAAACAAGATGCTATTATGATGTTAGGGTGTGATGAGCTTTTTGTGGCTTTATATACTGAGCATATGGCTTTAAGAGATGTTTATAAAGAAATTAAGGCTTTCAAACTCGCGCAATTTTTAATTAATTTTTATCAATGCACTTTATTTGAAAAAATTGGAGTTTTAAGTTTTAACCCTCATGCAAGTGATAATGGTGTAATAGGTGGAGAAGAAGAGCAGGAAATAAAAAAAGCCATAAGAATGGCAAATGTATTTTTAAAAGATTACACGTTGAATTTACAAAATTTAGAAAATGAAGATTTTTTAAGTCAAAAAGAAAAAGAACTTTCTTATAAGGAAAATATTTATTTAAGTGAGCCTTTAGTGGCTGATAGTGCTTTTACTCCTTTTGCGTTAAGTAAATGCAAGTATTTGGTGAGTATGTATCATGATGTAGGCTTAGCACCTTTAAAGGCTTTGTATTTTGAAAAAAGTATTAATGTGAGTTTAAATTTACCTATAATTCGTACTAGCGTTGATCATGGTACAGCTTATGATAGGGCTTATAAAAATGAAAAAATTAATTTACAAAGTTATATGCAAGCAGTGAAATCTGCTTTGCAATTTTTAAAGATCAAAGAAAAAACTAAGTAAAAGTTACTAAAATTAATTCATTAAAATAAATTCTTAAGGAGAATACTTGAGTAAAGATAATGCTATTGCATTTTTTATTTTTATTGTGAGTGTTTTATGTTTTTTTGTTTGGGGATATAATTATATTCCTAATAATTCCATGATATTATTTATCCTTGCTAGTGTATTTGGTATTTTCATGGCCTTTAATGTCGGTGGTAATGATGTTGCAAATTCATTTGGTACTAGCGTAGGTGCTAAAACTGTTACTATAAAACAAGCTTTGATTATTGCAGCGGTATTTGAATTAAGCGGGGCTGTGTTTGCAGGTGAGGAAGTAACAAATACTATAAGAAGTGGTATAGTGGTTTTACCTGATGGAATTAATCCTATGGTGTTTGTATGTGTAATGCTCTCAGCTTTGTTAAGTTCAGGAATTTGGCTTTTTGTGGCGACTAAAAAAGGACTTCCAGTTTCTACTACTCATAGTATTATAGGAGGTATTGTAGGTTCAAGTATTGCTATGGGCTTTGTATTTTTTGATCAAGATCAAGCATTATCTATGGTAAATTGGAATGGTATTTATAAAATAGCTATGAGTTGGGTTATTTCACCTTTGCTTGGTGGGCTTGTGGCGTATTTAATTTATGCTTATATTTATAAAAAAATCCTAAAGCCATCAGAAGAAATAACTCTTGTGGTAAAAGAAATTAAAAAAGAAAAAAAAGCATTTAAAGAAGAATATTTTAAAAATTTAAAAAACAAAAGCCAAGAAGAGCAAATCAAAGAACTTAGCGCTATTGTTTTAGATGATGATGAAAAAAGAAGTGAATATAAGTTAAAAATCAAAGAGTTGAAAGAAAAAGAAAAAAACATAGATGTTTTCTCAAGAATGAAATTTCACGTTCCTTTAATAGCAGGTGTAGGTGCATTAACTATTGCTTCTATGTTTTTATTTAAGGGTTTAAATAATGTTTCTACTTTAGATGTAATGCAAAATTTATGGATAGTTTCGATTATTTCTATTTTTGCTTATATTGTTACTTTGGCAGTTGTGAGATTGATGAAAAAAACTCAGGTTAATAAAACCATAGAAAAGATTTTTTCATGGTTTCAAATTTTTACTGCTTCAAGTTTTGCTTTTTCACATGGAGCTAATGATATAGCTAATGCTCTTGGACCATTTGCTGCTATTTTAGATGTACTTAAAAATAACACCATTAATCCTAGCTCACCAGTACCTTTTGCTGTAATGCTTATGTTTGGTATAGCTTTGGTTATTGGGCTTTGGTTTTTGGGTAAAGAAGTTATTCAAACTGTGGGGTCAAAACTTGCTGAAATTAAACCAACAACAGGCTTTAGTGCTGAACTTGGCGCAAGTATTGTTATACTTTTAGCTACCCAACTTGGAATTCCAGTTAGTTCAACCCATATTTTAATCGGTGCTATTTTAGGTATAGGGGTATTTAATAAAGATGCTAAATGGGCTATGATGAAACCTATTGGTTTAGCATGGGTGATTACCTTACCAGTTGCTGGAATTCTTTCAAGTATTATTTTTATTATCTTTGTAAATACAATCTTATGAGTTTAAACTCATAAGATGTTTTTTAGCTTCATCTAAATTAGAACTATTGATAAAATAATCAATTTTTGAAGGTTTTTTATATACTTTATCATAATATTCAAAAAGCATTTTTACACAAAGTTCTAAATTGTTTTCTTTATAATTTTGACAAAGTCTTAATTTAAAATCCTTGCTGATATAAGGTGATATTTTTTCAACGCATTGATAAAATACTTTTTTATCCATTGGGGTGTAGTTTTTTAAAACTCTTTGAATGCGTAAATTCATATCACACTCACACCAAATTTTTTTAGCTTTTTGCATGCTATTGTATAAATTTAGCGGGATAGTTAAATTTCCAATTTGTCTGCTTTCAGCTTCTATAAAACAAGTTTTATAAGTATAATCTTTTAAAAAATAAAACAATTCATCTTCAAAGGCTTTTTGGCTTGGTTGTTCTCCATAAATTTTACCAAAACTAGATCCTTGGTGGTTGGCTAGTTTTTCTAAATTTAAAGCATTATCTAAAGTTTGGATTAAATCACTTTTACCACTTGCTGTATTACCACAAAGGCATAAAAACTCAATATTTAAATCTTTTCTAAAAAACTCACTCACATAACTTCTATAAGCTTTATATCCACCTTCTAATCTTATAACCCTATAGCCAAGTTCAGCTAAGATTAAAGCAATAGCTTTTGATCTTTTACCACCTCTTGCGCAATAAATTCCCACCAAAGAGCCTATTTTATAATTTTGATAAATTTTATTAATATGCTCACTCATATTTTTACAAATATAACTTGCGCCTTTTGCTTTAGCTAAACCTTTGTTTTTCTTATAAAGTGTGCCTATTTCTTCAAATTCATTATCATTGAGTGCGTAGTAATTCTGCGCAGATTTTATATGAGCAAGTTTGTATTCTTTGGGGCTTCTTGCGTCAATTAAAAGATCAAAATTAAATTTTAAAAAATTTTCAAAATCAACTTCTTTATACATAGTCTTTAAAAGCTTTACATAAGGTGGTATAAACTTTTTCCAAATCGCTCCCGCAAACTCTAGTTTGTCCTATGGTGGTGATAAAATTTGTATCGCCTTGCCATCTTGGGATTAAATGATAATGACAATGTGGTGCTATGCCAGCTCCTGCTGCGCTGCCTAAATTCATACCTATATTAACACCCTTAGCATGAAAGTTTTCTTTTAAAATTTTAACTCCAATACGTACAAAATGGCTAATTTTTAGCCATGTATCATCACTTAAATCTTCTATATTTTCTAAATGCTCATAAGGGATAATCATAAAATGACCTGGACTATAAGGGTATTTATTCATAATGCCAAAGCATTCTTTAGCTCTAAAAATCACCCCAAGTTTTTCATCTTCATTAAGTTCATACTTGCAATGACAAAAAGGGCAAAAATTTTTATCTTTATTGTTAAAATATACATCCCTCCAAGGTGCGTATAAATACTCCATTAACTCTCCTTTATGCAAGCATGAAGATTTTTAATATTTTTACTTATAAGAGCTTTATTTTTTGGTATCAAAGGTAATAGCTTTTCATCTTCTAATAAAAAAATTCTAGCTCCTGCTAAAATAGCATTATTAAGGTCACTTTTGCTTTCAAGGTAAAAAATGGCCTCTAAACCAAGATGTATTGCAAAATTATAAAGTTTTTTTAGTTGCATGGTTTTTAGCATTTTAGGAAATACAATAAATGCATCAGCCCCATATACTAAGCTTTCTAAAATTTGATATTCATCAAAAATAAAATCAAATTGCACAATAGGTTTTTCATGATAGCGTCTAAAAAGACTTAAATTTTGTATGTCTTGATTAAGCAAAGGGCTTGTTGGCAAGATGATGGCATCAAAATTTTCATGATCAAAATTTAAATCTTTAGAATATAAAAAATGTGAAAGTTTTCCTTCAAGTAAAAGTGTATAAATATCTTTAGGATAAAAGGCATTAGAAGCTAGACTTCTACCTAACATATCATAAGGAAAAATTTCTTTTTTACTTTCAAGAATTTTTTGTGTTTTTGAAAAATGATTTTTTAAATCTATTGTTTTAAACATTTTTCAATGGCCTTTAAGTGATCTTTGCTTTCTTGGGAATTTGCAAATTCTTTATCGTGGAATGTTTTTTGTAAAATTTCATAAGCTTTTTTGCAATCTTTAAGTTTATAATACCCCCAAGCTAAAGAGTCTAGATAATAAAGATTTTGTGGTTCTTGTTCAAGCGCCCAGCCTACTAGCTCCATACCTTTGACTATATCAATATCATATTCAATCAAGGCATAGCCATAGTAGTTTTGATATAAAGCATCACTGCGCACATCTACGCTTTGTTCAAATTTTTTCATGATAGAGGCTAGAATTTTTGGGTCCGCGACTTTTTTACTTTTAGGATCCATATGAATTTCAAATTCTAAAACACCTGCCATAGAAAGATATTTTTTATCTTTACTAAGTTCATAATGTTTTAAAGCTATTTCATAGGCTTTTTTATAATCTTTTGTTTGTGTATATAAGAAAATTTTAGTATCAGGATCTATGTTATATTTTTGGGTTAAATTTAGAGCCTGAGTATAATTTTTTTCTTGTACTAGTAATTCTATCATAGCGTAGATGTATTTAATATCATTGTTGAGTTTATATAGCTTTTCAAGGGTTTGGATACTTGCTTTATGATCTTTTTGTTCTTGATAAATTTTTAAAAGTAGGGTACATGTTTTAAGAGTGCATTGTGAACTTTTTACAAATTCTTCTAAGGCCTTTTTAGCTTGGTTGATATTTTTATTTTTGATATTAATTTCAACTATTTTAAGTAATAAATTTTCATGTTCAAAAAGCTTATAAGCAAGATTGTATTGTTCTAAAGCTTTAGTATATAAAGCTTTTTTGGCAAAAATATCGCCTAATATTTCATAATTTCTATAATCTTGTTCTTCTTTAACGAGTTTATAAAGTATAGCTTCAGCTTGTTTGTAATCTCCTATTTCAAAAAAATATAAAGCATTTAATCTTGCAATAGCTGTGTGTTCTAAAAAGTCTTTAGAAGCTTTTAAAAGCTCATCTTTTTGTTTTAAATTAGCACTTAAGGCTAAAAGTAAAGCCTTTTGCAAATATATACTTTCATTATTTTCATGAAATAAATTTGTATAAATATCACATGCTTTTTGAAATTGCCCATGCTCTTCATAAATAAGTGCTTGTAGGATTTTATCTTCACCTTTAGCTAAAGCAAGGCTTGTTAGGATAAAAACGATAATTAGTGAAAGCAAACCCCTATACATTCTTTTTTTAACTCCTCTTTGTGTGTTTTAAAATACTCCCAAAATGGAAAAGTTCTACATTGTTTTGGTCTATGCTTGTAAATTAAACATTTTTTATACATTGTATCAAAAAAAATACAACGGTAGCCATTTTCATACTTTGCTTCTTTAAAGCTATATTTAAATCCAACTTTGATGAGGTATTGTTCTTTAAAGGCTTCAAAGTTTAAATTTAAAAAACTAGCAATAGCTTCTAGTTCTTCTTTGCTAGCATAGATATACCCACTTTCTCCAGTGCAACACTTCCCACCACATTTTTCACAAGCACTTTCATCAAAAGAATAATCAAAACCTTTTTCACACATCATAGCTTATAGTTCCTGTATTTTTATAAATTTCACTAATTTTTGGATTTAAAACATCATTTTCATACATAAAAAGTGTAGGCATTATCGCGCAAGGACTTTTGCTATTTTTTTTAATATACATTAAAACAAGTCTTGCGTTAGTTTGTGCATTAGTATGAACACATTGAAGTGAAACCAGTTTTAATTTAAATTGTTTTAAAGAAGCGCAGATTTCATCTAAAAAACTTGCCTCATAGCACATAAAAAAACTACCATTTGGTTTGATTAAAGTATTTATTTTAGCAAACATTTTCTCAAGTGGCATAAATTCTTGATATCTTGATATACATAAATGCAAATCTTGGCTTTTTTGTGTATTTTTTTTATAAAATGGAGGATTAGAGATTAAAAAATCAAATTTTATATCACTTTTATAGTTTAAAAAATCTTCACAAATGCCTTGAATTTCAAGTTTATTTTCTTTGGCATTTTTATAGCTTAGTTTGATATTTTGCTCTTGGATATCTAGTAGATAAACATTTGAATTTGGAAATCTTTGCTTTATTAAAAGTCCTAAAATTCCACAACCACATCCTATATCAAGGATATTTCCTTTTAAATTATTTTTAGATAAAAAGTCAAAAAGTAAAAGGCTATCGTTATTATAGCGATAGCCTTTTGAATATTGAAAGAGTTTTAGCATTTATAAAGATGATTGCAGATTTTAAATGAATCATTTAAACCCACTACAATAGAAGCTCCGTTTTTACTCGCTATATCACCTGCTACAAATAATCCTTTTACATTGCTTTCTTTGTTTTCATCAAAGCTTGGCACACCTTTTTCATCAACTTCTATAGAGCATTTTTGTAAGAAATCAAGTGGAGTTGAACCCCCAATAGCATAAATAATACGATCATAAATTTCATTTGTGTCATTAGTGAAATTTACTTTAGCTTTGCCATTTTCATCTTTAATGCCAGTTATATCTATGCCAAGTTTTGCTTTTACACTACCTTGTTCAAAAGCTTTTTGAATATCTTCTAGATTAATATCGTTTAATCTTGAGAAAGTTTCTCTTCTATAGCAAAGCGTTACATCGTTATTTTTAGCTAAATCTATAGCGTATTCTGCTGCTGAATTTCCACCACCTACAACTAAGATTTTTTCACCTTGGCTTGCTGAATTTGCATTAAAATTGATGATTTTTGTCAAAGTTATAGGTAAAGTATAGCTTGGTTTATTTGGTTTACCCATTCTACCTATGGCAATAACTGCATTTTTGCAAATATAATTTTCATTTGCGGTGCTAACAATGAAATTTTCTCCATCTTTTTTAACACTTTCAACTTCACTAGAAAGCTTTACTTCAAGATTATGTTCTTTGATAGCATTTTGGAAAGTTTCTATCGTACTTTCTCTAGTTCCATCTTCAAAATTTATATGCCCGTGATTTGTACTATCACAACCTTTATAAGCTTTATCTACTCTTTTGCCTTCTTTGTAAAATTTTACTAAGGTTTGACAAATCGCATCAGTTTTTTCTAAAACAATAACTTCTTTATTTTTTATTTTAGCTTCTACTCCCGCTGCAATACCTGCAGGGCCAGCACCAATAACTACCATATCAAAAATTTTCATTATTTCCCTTTTTTAGTATTTTAATGTGTAAATGTATCAAAAAAATGATAATGAAATATAAAAATTTATAGATAATTTTAATTTTTTGTGGAGTTTTTGTTTTTTATTGCAACTCATTTAATTAAAAAAATTTTTTAAAAATTATCTTAAGTGTGTAAAAAAATATATCAATTTAAAATTTTTATGCAAAATTATCTATATTTAGATTAAAAAATAAAAAAATCATATATAGTATAAAAAAGGAGGTTTTTAATGTATGAAAATAAAGAACAAAGTTTAAAAAATAATTTTTTTACATTATTGTTATTATCTTTTTGTGGATCTATTATTTATGGTTTGCCTTATTTTAGAAAATATTATTATGATGATTATATGAGTCTTTATCATTTAAATAATTTTGAAATGGGCCTTTTGGGTAGTGCTTATGGATTGCTTGGTTTGTTTTCTTATGCCTTAGGAGGATATTTAGCAGATCGTTTTGCGCCAAAAAAATTATTGATTTTTTCTTTAATTGCTACAGGACTTGGTGGTTTGTTGCATTTATATTTTACTTCTTTAAATGCACTTTTGATTATTTATGGAATCTGGGGAATTACTTCATTATTAACTTTTTGGCCTTCTTTGATGAAAATAGTAAGAAGTTTGGCAAATTCTAAAGAGCAAGCAAAAGCTTATGGAATTTTTGAAGGTGGTAGAGGTGTTGTTGGTGCTGCACATTTGGCTATAGCTACAAGTATTTTTGGATATTTTCAAACAAAAGCTTTAGCCGCACAAGGTATAGAAATGGTTATTATTTTTTATTCTATAGCTCCTATTGCAAGTGCTGTTTTATTATTTTTTCTTTTAAAAGATGAGGTTAATGAACAAAGTGAGAAGATTAAAATCAAAGATTTAGTTTTTCTTTTAAAAAATTCTGCTCTTTGGCTTGTGGTTGCTATTACTTTTTGTACCTATTTTTTTAATATGAGCTTTTATTATTTTACTCCTTATGCAAGTAATGTAATAGGAGCTTCTGCTGTTTTTGCAGCTATTTTAACAGTATTAGCTCAATACATTCGTCCTGTTTCTTCTGTGGTAGGTGGGTTTATAGCAGATGGATATGGAAAGGCTAAAATAATGATGATAGGCTTTATTTTAATGGGAATTGGTGTTATTTTTTTAATGCTTAGTTCAAAATTGAATGGATTTTTGCAAATGAGTGTTTTAACTTCTGCTTGTGTGGTAATTTATGTAGCTATGTATTCTAATTTTGGAATTTATTACTCTTTACTTAGTGAGGGAAAAATTCCTATTCATTTAGCAGGTATGGCCATAGGTATTGTATCTACTTTTGGATATTTACCTGAGGTTTTTGCACCTTTGCTTGCTGGAGATTTATTAGATAGATATCCAGGTGTAAAAGGTTTTCATATATATTTTACTATTATGGTAGCTATGGCTATTTTGGGTGTAATGTTTTGTTTGATTTGGATTAAAAAATACAATAAAAAGGAGATGAAATGAAAGAAATTATTCTTGATCTTAAAAACAAGGTTAAAGTGATAGAAAATGAATGGATAGTTTTAAAAGATGGCACCAAGCTTTCATCACGAATTTGGCTTCCTCAGGTAAAAGAAAAAGTTCCTGCTATATTAGAATATATTCCTTATAGAAAAAATGATGGAACAAGAGGTAGAGATGAGCCTATGCATGGATATTTTAGCGGTAATGGCTATGCGGTTGTTAGAGTTGATATTAGAGGAAGTGGGGAATCTGATGGTTTATTAGAAGATGAATATTTAAAACAAGAACAAGATGATGCATTAGAAGTTATTGAGTGGATAGCAAAGCAAGAATGGTGCAATGGAAATATTGGTATGATGGGTAAATCTTGGGGTGGATTTAATTCTTTACAAGTTGCAGCAAGAAAACCTAAAAATTTAAAAGCTATTATAGTAGTAGGTTTTACTGATGATAGATTTAATGAAGATATTCATTATAAAGGTGGATGTTTGCTTAATGATAATTTTTGGTGGGGTAATATCATGCTTGCATATCAATCACGTTTTGTTGATCCAAAAATTGATCCAAATGGTAGAAATAAATGGCTCAATAGGCTTGAGAATATGCCTTTATGGCCCACATTGTGGCTTGAGCATACTTTAAAAGATGATTATTGGAAGCACGGATCTGTTGGAGAAAATTATGATGATATACAAGTTCCTGTTTTTGCATTAGATGGGTGGGCTGATTCTTATACCAATCCTGTTTTTACTCTAATGAATGCTTTGAAAGTTCCAAAAAAAGCTATCGTTGGTCCTTGGGCTCATGTTTATCCTCATGATGGATCTCCTTTGCCTGCAATGGGTTTTTTACAAGAAGCACTTAAATGGTGGGATAAATGGCTTAAAAATGAAGAAAACGATGTGCTTGAAGCTCCTATGATACAAGCATATATTGAAAATAGCTCTAAGCCAAATTCAAAAACAGAGAAAGTAGAAGGTCGTTTTGTTGCTTTAAATGATTTTAAAAATGATATTAGCTATAAAAAATACTATTTAAATCCGTATAAACTAACATGCAAAAAATCAAGTGAATTTATCAAAATTAACACTCCATTAAATCATGGGCTTTTATCCGGAGAGTGGATGGGGGCTGGTGTTTTAGGAGAAAGTCCTAGTGATCAAAGGTTGGATGATGGGATGGCAGTTGTTTTTGAAAGTGATTTTTTAGAACAAGATTTAGATATTTTGGGTTTTCCGGTTTTAAATGTAAAAATTGCAAGTGATCAAGGAAAAGCTATGCTCTTTGCTCAGCTTAGTGAAGTTAGAGCTGATGGTTTTGTAAAAAGAGTAAGTTATGGAGTGATCAATCTTGCATTAAGTGATGATAAAGAGCAATTTATACCTTTAAAAAAAGATGAATTTATCCAAAAGCAAATCAAACTTGATGCTTGTGGATATAGATTTGGCAAGGGTTCTAAGATAAGATTATCATTAGCAAATTCTTTTTGGCCTATGTTTTGGCCTATGCCAAAAATTTCAACCTTGACTTTGGATTTAAATGAGTGTGAATTTAATTTGCCATGTTTTAATGGTCAAGATAGCGATAAAATCAATATGCAAGCACAAAGTGCTCCTTTAACTCCAATAACACTTTTAGAAGAAGGTAGGGTAGATAGAAGCATTTCTTATGATATTTTAAATGATACTTGGACTTGTATTACAGATGGTGTTGGCGGAGTTTTTGGAGAAGGTGTTTATAGATTTGATGAGGTTGATGTTTTAGTAAAGCATAATTTAAAAAGAGAATTAAAACTTCAAAATGAAAACCCATTAAGCGCGCAATATACCATTACTCAAACAATGCAAATAGGACGTGAGGGTTGTATGATGGAGGCTGATATAATCTTAACACAAACTAGTGATTTGGAATATTTTTATATTAAGGGAAAAATAGCAGTCAAAGAAAACGATAAACTTGTTTTTGATAAAAAATATGATTATAAAACTAAAAGAAATAGTTTGTAAAATTTCCCAAAGTAAAATTACTTTGGGAATTAATTTTCTTGCAAGATTTTAGCTAAATCTTTAGCGCCTTTTAAATCCACTTTGCCAGAACCTAAAAGTGGAATTTGTTCTACTTTAAAATATTTACTTGGTTTAAAAATAGCAGGCATAGTAGAGTTTTTAATCGCTTCGCAAATTCCATCAAAATCTTGCTCTTGGCATTCTACTAATAAGCATACCATTTCACCTTTTTTATCATCATCTAGTGCAACTGCGCAAAATTTTACTATATCTGTATTGATAAATTTAGCAATTTCCTCTTCTAAAGCCCCTAAAGATATCATCTCGCCACCAATTTTTGCAAAACGAGAATAACGATCTACTATATATAAAAAGCCATCCTCATCTACATGACCTTTATCGCCGGTATTATACCAGCGTATGCCATCGATTTCTTTGATAACTTCACCGGTTTTTTCTTTATTGTTTAAATAACCTACCATAACCTGATGGCCACCAATGAGTATTAATCCATCTTCTCCATGATTTAAACTTTCATAAGTAGATGGATCTACTATGCGTATAGCGCTTCCTGGTAAAGGCATACCTACACTACCTTCTTTATTTGCACGGTGTAAAATCCAATAATCAGGATCAAATTTATTCGGTAAATTCACACTTGCAACCGGAGTGGTTTCAGTGGCTCCATAGCCTTCAAAAATAGGTTTTTTAAATTTCATTTCAAAGGCAGTTCTTACTTCGCTTTTGAGTTTTTCAGCACCTGAGACGATAATCCTTAAGCTTTCAAACATAATCGCATCAAGTTTTTTATTTCTTGCATAAATACCTAGAAAAGTTGAAGTAGCACACATAATGCTAACATTATTTTTTACTATAGCTTTTGCTACACCTAGTGCATCTGTTGGATCAGCATGTGTTATGCTTTTAATCCCTTCTAATAAAGGCATAAAAGTAGTTACAGTTAATCCAAAAGCATGAAAAGGTGGCAAAGAAGATAAGACAACATCTTCATTTTTTGCACATAATACATCTGAAATTTGGGCTATATTGCTTAAAATATTACGATTATTTAGCATTACCCCCTTAGGCGCTCCCTCACTACCACTACTAAATAATATAGCAGCTATGGCAAGGTTTTGTTTATTAGGCGCAAATAATGCTTTTATCAAACAAGTAGGTAAGATGCTTACTAAAGCAAGCATAGAAAAGATTTTGAGTTTTTGTCTTTTAAAGTTTGCGATAATATCTTCCATAAAAATGATTCTAATATGCTCTTCAAATTCTAGTTTTATACCTTTATTTTCTAATTTTTCCATAAATTTTCTAGAAGTATAAATTTGTTGAATTTGAGAACTTTGAATAGCTTGATTTATTGCTTTTACACCTGCTGTGAAATTTAAATTTACCACGATTTTATTGGCAAGTAATACAGCTAGATTGCAAAGAGAACTAGCCATAGAAGCAGGGAGTAAAATTCCCACACATTCTTCTTTTGGAGCATAGCTTCCTTGGGTAGGTTGTATATTTAGCTCATGCGATCTATTTTTTATGAAAGAGCTAAAAACTAGACTTAAAGCAAGCATTTTTCTATAGGTAATACCACCTATTAAAGGATCAACAATAGCTATTTGACTTAAATTTCTTTTAGCGCTATCTATCCAAGCTCTGGCTATAGTATGCATACTTTCACATTGAGATTTCCAAGCAATAAATGAAAGTTCAAAAACCTTTGTTTTAACCACTTCTTTTTTAGTGTGTATTGGCAAGCTTTTTCCAAAAGCAATAGCGATTTTTCTTTTGCTTATTTTGCGGTTTCTTGCTGAAAATTCTTCATCACTTCTTGAAAAAGCACTTCCCCAAAGTCCTCTAATATAAAAAGGTAAAATCACTCCATCTTGTTCTTCTAATTTTGAGCAAACTAACTCAAATCCGCCTTTAAATTCATTAAGCTGCCCATGGCGTGAAAGTACTCCTTCTGGGAAAAGGCAAACTAAATTTCCGTTTTTAATATGCATAGCAATAAGCTCTAAACTTGATTTACTAGAAGCACTTGAAACAGGAATAACTCCAAATTTATCAAGAAAAATTCTAATATACCACTTAGAATAAATGCTTTTTTCCATAACAAAATAAATTTTTCTTGGTATAGCCATTTGCACAATAGCCCAATCTATAAAAGATATATGATTGCCAAGTAATAACGCTCCACTTTTTTCAGGAATATTCTCAAAACCTTCTACCAATAAACGGTAGCGTTGAAAAAACGCTATACTCATTAATAAACGCACTAAAGAAAAAGGTAATTTACCTAGTACATAAATGCTTCCAAAAAATGCTACAGCGATGATAAAATAAAACAAATTTATCACTTCAATTTTAGCATAAGCAGCAAAAGTAGCTAGTGCTAAAAAGCCTAACATAAAAATATTTTGTATGAAATTATTTCCTGCTAAGACTTTTCCTAATTCATTTTCTTTTGCATGAAATTGTATTAGAGAGTTTAAAGGTGTTATAAAAAATGCTCCGCTTAAACCAAAAATAAAAAACACCACACTATAACTTAGTAGGTTTTCTAAAAATGGCATTAAAATGCTCATTAGAAAAATCCCTAAAGCGCCTAGTGGTACAAGACCTAATTCGATGTAATTTTTAGAAAATTTACCACTAATAAGCGATCCTATAATCACTCCTATACCAGAAAAAGCTAAAGAGCATTGTACATAAAAGGTATTTTCTATGAAAAGATCGTTTTTTGCATATACAGGAAAACTCACTAAATAAAGTTGTGATATGGCCCAAAAAAGTGAAATTCCTACAATACAAAGCCAAATGATTTTATGAGAAAATATTGTTTTTAAATTAGAGGCTAAAAGCTTTCCTTGGAAATATTGTTTTTTATCAAAGCTTAAATTTTTATCTTCTTCTTTTAAGCTAGGAAGCTTATAAGCTAAAAAAAGTTCTAATAAAGCAAAAGCTATTAATACAAAACCCAAAGGCGCAATTTGTGTTAAAATATCCGAAGGAGTGTTAAAATTTGGCTCAAAAAGCATTTCAAAGCTTAGAGAAAATACTGCCATGCCCGCTAAAATAGCCACAATGCTTACCGCATTTACAGCTCCATTTCCCATAGCTAAAAGCTCTTTTCCTACTAATTCTTTTATAAAACCATATTTTGCAGGAGAGTATAAGGCAGATTGTACTCCCATGATAAAAGTCATTACAAAAGCAAGCCAAAATGCTCCAAGATAATAACACAAACAAATAATACAAGTTAATATTGCTGAAAATAATGCAGATATTTTCATGATTTTATTTTTAGGAAATTTATCTGCTAAAAATCCAGAAGGCGAAAGCATAAGAATAAAAGGCAAAAGCATTAAAGCATTGACAATAGCAGTTAGAAAAAGTTGGGTGCTATCTTCATAAAATTTATAGATAGTGTTTTGTATAATGATTTTGTGTCCTAAATCCACAAAAGCATTAATAAAAGCCACTGCTAAAAATGGCGATACGCCAAAAATCTTTAAGAAATTTCTTTGCATTAAAAACTCCATTTTATTTTAAAAATATTATTCTATTATATAAAATTTAAATGGAGTTTTGATATTTGATTAATCTTTAAATTCTACCACTTCATTAAATGCAAAACGAACTTTTTCTGTGCTAATATTTTCTTGGGTATGTCCTAAAGTAATGAGCATGGATACTCTTTGCTTGGTAGTGTCTAAATTTAAATATTGATTGATTTTATCTTTATCAAAGCCACCGATAATGCATGAGCCTAAATTTAAACTATAAGCAGCATTGATAATATTTGCAATAGCAAGATAGCTTTGTTCTTTAGCATAAATAAAACTTTGTTCTAAATCCATTGCGTCTAAAAATGGCTTATAAGTTTGCAAGCGTTTGTTTAATTCTTCTCGGCTTAAACCTCTCTTTTTTAGTTTTTCTTCAAAATAATCTTTAAAATCAGCCCTTGAAATTACAACTATAATAGCAGCACAATTTGCTACATGGCTTTGGTTATTAGCTATTTTAGCAATTTCTTTTTTATGTTCATCTTTTTGAAAAACTAAGAATTTCCAAGGTTCAAGTCCTAAGGAGCTAGGAGATAATCTAGCGCATTCTAAGATATATTCTAAATTCTCTTTAGAAATTTTTTCTTGGGTGTAAGCTCTAATAGAAGAGCGATTTTGCATTAAATTTAAATAATCTTGCATTATTTTTCCTTTTTTTGATTTATCTTATATCTTATAAGCTTTAAAATTGTTAAAATTATATTTTATTGTTACAATTTTATTTTTACTTCATACAAATGTTTTATTATATGATTTTTAAAGGATTAAAATGAAAAAAATAATTTATTTAAGCATATTTTTGATTATACTCATTATAGGGGTGTATTTTTTCTTTTTTGCAAATAAGGAAGAATATAATTATCTAACTTATGAAGTTAAAAAACAAGATATTACTCAAAGTATAGAAGCAATAGGCGAAGTTTATGCAAAAACCCAAGTTGATGTTGGTGCACAAGTTAGTGGGCAAATTACTAAACTTTATGTAAAATTAGGTGATCATGTTAATGAGGGTGATTTAATCGCACAAATTGATAAAGATAAGCAACAAAATGATTTAGATATTACCAAAGCTCAGCTTGAAAGTGCAAAGGCAAATTTAGAAAGTAAGAAAATCGCTCTTGATATAGCTACTAAACAATACCAAAGAGAGCAAAAGCTTTATGCTAAAAAGGCTACCTCTTTGGAAAATCTTGAAAATCTTAAAAATACTTTTTATACCCTAAGGGCAAATGTGGCTGATTTAAAAGCTCAAACTACTCAACTTGAAATTTCTTTAAAAAATGCTCAAAAAGATTTAGCTTATACTACTATAACTGCACCTAGTAAGGGTGAGATTATCAATGTAGCGGTTGAAGAGGGTCAAACTGTAAATGCAAACCAAAATACACCAAGCATAGTGCGTTTGGCTGATTTAAGTGAAATGGAAATTCGTATGCAAATAGCTGAAGCTGATATCAATAAAATTAGTGTTGGAAAAAAGGTTAAATTTAGCATTTTAAATGAACCTGATAAAAAATACGAAGCAATTATTTCAAGTATAGATCCAGCAAATACTACTATAAGCGATGCAACAAGTAATACAAATTTAAACTCAAACTCAAGTACTAGCACTAGTGCTGTGTATTATTATGCAAGGGTTTTTGTAAAAAATGATAATAATTTTTTACGCATAGGTATGAGTACAGAAAATGAAATAGCCATTAAAACAGAAAATAATACTTTAGTTATACCAACTTTGGCTATAAAAAGTGATGCAAGTGGTTATTATGTAGAAATTTTAAAAGCAAATAATATAAGCGTGAAGACACCTGTTAAATTAGGTATTAAAGATAGTTTAAATACTCAAATTTTAGATGGTATTAATGAGGGTGATTTAGTTATCATAGGTAAAAATAAAAAATGATACGCTTAGAAAATATACAAAAAAAGATTAATAATACAACTATTTTAGAAAATATTAATCTTTATATTCAAAAAGGGGAATTTGTAGCCATTATAGGACAATCAGGTAGTGGAAAAACCTCTCTTTTAAATATTATAGGCACACTTGATGAACCAAGTAGTGGAAAATATTTTTTAGATGCATATGAAGTTACAAATTTAAGCAAGGATGAAAAAGCAAGGATTAGACGTGAAAAAATAGGTTTTATTTTCCAAAGATATAATTTGCTTAGTCTTTTAAATGCTAAAGATAATGTAGCCTTACCTGCTGTTTATGCAGGAAAAAACAAACAAGAAAGATCGCAAAAGGCTAAGGAATTACTTTCTTTTTTAGAGCTTGATCATAAAGAATTATCAAAGCCAAATGAACTAAGTGGTGGGCAACAGCAAAGAGTTTCTATAGCAAGAGCTTTGATGAATGGTGGTGAGCTTATTTTAGCAGATGAGCCAACGGGTGCGCTTGATTCTAAAAGCGGTAAGATAGTTTTAGAAATTTTAAATAAACTAAATAAGCAAGGACACACCGTAGTTTTAGTCACTCATGATAGAGAAATAGCTGCTAGAGCAAAAAGAGTTATAGAAATTAAAGATGGTAAGATTATAAGTGATAATGGTACAAAAAAAGCAGACGAAATAAAAGCTAAGTTAATGCCAAAAGAGAAAAAAAGCTTTAATTTGCTTAAAAATCAGCTTTTTGAAAGTTTAAAAATGTCCATAACTTCCATTGTAGCACACAAGCTACGCTCTTTGCTTACTATGCTTGGTATTATCATAGGCATAGCTTCAGTAGTTTGCGTGGTTGCTTTAGGACTTGGAGCCCAACAAAATATACTTGCTTCTATTAGCTCTATTGGAACTAATACTATAGAAGTTGTTTCAGGACGAGGCTTGGGAGATATTCGATCAGGTAGAACAAGGCTAAATTTAAGTGATTTAAAAACCTTAAGTTCTTTGCCTTATTTAGAAGCAGTAGAAGCAGATGTGGGTAAAGTAGGGGTTGTAACTTATAAGAATAATTCTTTGCAAGCTAGAATTTATGGAGTAGGGCCAAATCATCTAAGGCTTAGAGGTTTTGTGATGGTAGATGGTAGGTTTATTAATAATGAAGATATAAAAGATAATACCAATATTTGCATTATAGATGAAAATGCTTTGAGAATTTTATTTGATAATATCAGCGCTAAAGATGTTTTAGGTAAAAGTGTGATTTTTAACAAACAGCCTTTAACTATAGTTGGTGTTTTAAAAAAAGAAAGAGACAATAAAGGCTTTAGAGCTGATGAAAATACCATTAAAATTTACACTCCTTATTCTACTTTGATGAATAAAATCACAGGGGATAAACAAATAAGAGCTATAGTAACTAAGGTAAAAGATGAGGTAAATCCTGCTTTAGCTGAAGAGGCTATGGTAAAAATTTTAGAGATTAAACGCGGAAAAAAAGATTTTTTCACTATAAATTCTGACGCGATTAAAAATGCTATTGAGGAAAATACTGCTACTTTGACTTTACTTATTTCTTCTATTGCGGTGGTATCTTTGATAGTAGGTGGTATTGGTGTGATGAATATCATGCTTGTTTCAGTAAGTGAGCGTACAAGGGAAATTGGAGTTAGAATGGCTATTGGAGCTAGAAAAGAAGATATTTTGATGCAGTTTTTAATTGAAGCTGTGTTGATTTGTTCTTTAGGAGCTATTTTTGGAGTAATGCTTTCTTTTATTATCATTGAAGTATTTAATTCTTTAAATTTTGGTTTTACGATGATACTTTCATTAAATTCAGTATTTTTAGGGCTTTTAAGTTCGGTTTTAATCGGAGTGGTTTTTGGATTTTTTCCGGCAAAAAATGCAGCAAATTTAAATCCTATTAGTGCTTTATCAAAGGAATGAGATGAGAATATTTTTATTATTTTTTATAGCCTTTTTTTTAAATGCTTGCGTAGGAGTAAAATTAGAACAAGTATCTCAAGAACAAATAAAAAAAGAATATTTTGAAGATTTTAATGCAAGCAAGGCTTGGTGGGAAAAATATAATAATCAAGATTTAAATAATATCTTAAAAGCTATTATTGACAATAACAAAGATCTAAATGTAGCAAGAGTTAATTTTTTAAGCACTTTAGCTAGATATAAGCTTTTAAATTTAGATCTTTATCCTACTTTGAGTGGAAATTTAGGTGCAAACATAAGAAAAAATTTAAACAATGGCGCAGAAATGCATAGTTTCTCAAATGGCATTATGTTAAATTATGAGCTTGATATATATGGAAAAATTTCAGATCAAGTTGCTAGTTCTGAATTTTTAGCAAAAGCAAGCGAATATGAGTTACGCTCTTTAGAACTTGATACGATTAATTTAGCGATTAATAGCATTTTTGAATTGATTTATTTTAATGATGTAGATCACTTGCTCAACAATCATTTAAAAAATCTTGAGCAAATGCTAGAAATTTATACTACTAAATTTGATTATGGTAAGGTTGAATATATTGATCTTTTAAATATCAAAAAGTCTTTATTAAACACTAAACAAAACATCATTACAAATTTGCAAAATAAAGACTTAACACTTAAAAATATAAAAGATTTGTTAGGTAAAGATGATGGATTTTTGATTAATAAAATACTAAATTATACTCTTGAAGATTTTTCTTTGCAAAAAATTAATTTTGATATAGAGTTAAAAATGCTTGCTTATAGACCACAAGTTCAAGCAAAACTAAATCAACTTATGGCTTCTTATAAGGATTATGCAAGTGTGCAAAAAAGTATTTTGCCTAGTATAAAAATATTGGGAAATTTAGATGGGAGTGATAAGAATATTGAAGAGAGTTTTAAATTTTTAATCTTAGGAGGAAATGTTGTTATTGACTTACCATTTTTGGACTTTTATAGAGTAAGACAAAATGTAAAAATTTCTGAATTTGCATACCAAGCACGCTTATATGAGTATAAAGATGTATTACAAAGAGCTATTCATGAGTTTAAACTTTGTTATGAAAACGATAAATACTACAATGATTTGTTAAATTTAGTAAAAGATATCAATGCCAATCAAGCAAAAATTACACAATTATATTTTGAAAAATATGAATTAGGGCGTAATGAGCTAAAAGATTATCTTGATGCGGATGCTTTGCTTATTAATTCACTTCAAGAGCTTAGTAGAGCGAAACTGTCTTTACTTAAAAATATTAATTTGTATCATAATATAGTATTGATTTCAGAGTAAAATAGACTTAAAAATGTTTCATTTTGTAATATCTTAGTAAAGAGTAGTGTTTATTTGCGTTGTTTTTAAAGTCATTTAGATTACAATTGATAAGTAAATCAAACAAAGGAGAGGTATGAAATTTGATTTTTATGCAACGCTAGTTACTATGGTTATAGTATTGCTTTTGGGCGTTTTTGTCATTAAAAGGGTAAAATTTCTTCGTGATTATAATATCCCTGAGCCAGTTGTTGGTGGTGGAATAGCTGCGATTATTCTTTTAATCTTACATAGTTCTTTTTCACTAGACATTAAATTTGATGAATCTATGAAAGATCCGTTAATGCTTGCATTCTTTTCAAGTATTGGTTTGTTAGCTGATTTTGCTTCATTAAAAAAAGGTGGTAGAAAATTAGCAGTTTTTTTAGTTGTAGTTGTAGCTTTACTATTTGCGCAAAATATAGTTGGTATAGGTGTAGCAACTGCCATGGGACAAAATCCACTTATGGGGCTTATAGCAGGTTCTGTTACAATGAGTGGTGGTCATGGTACAGGTGCAGCTTGGGCGGCTGAATTTATTAAAGAACCTTATTTGTATTCTAGTGCAACTACTGTTGCTATTGCTTGTGCGACTTTTGGACTTATTTCAGGTGGTATCATAGGTGGGCCTGTTGCGAGATATTTGGTTAATAAACACAAATTAGTAGTTCCAAAACAAAATGATGATAAAGATGCGATTTTAAATTTCCAATCTCCAGAAAAAGAAAGATTGATCACTCCATCTTCTTTTATAGAGTCTTTAGCATTGATTGCTTTATGTTTATTAATAGGTAATGCTTTATCTACTTATATCAAAGCAAATACAGGTTTTACTTTACCAACTTTTGTGTATTGTCTTTTTGTGGGTGTTGTTTTAAGAAATGTTTTATCAGCTACAAAAATTCACCATGTATTTGATAGAGAGGTATCAGTTTTAGGTAATGTAAGCTTGTCATTATTCTTAGCTTTAGCGTTAATGACTATTAATCTTTGGGATCTAGTAACCCTTGCACTACCGATGCTAGTAATTTTAGTAGTACAAGTTGCTATGATGGCTGCTTTTGCTATATTTGTAACCTTTAGAATATGTGGAAAAGACTATGATGCAGCAGTTTTAGCAGCAGGACATTGTGGTTTTGGTTTAGGTGCTACTCCAACAGCTATGGTAAATATGCAAACTGTAACAAATCACTATGGTATGAGCCATATGGCATTTATTATTGTGCCTTTAGTAGGTGCATTTTTCATAGATATAGTAAATGCTTTAGTGATTAATGCTTTCTTATATCTACCATTCTTTCATTAAAATCATCTAGCACTAATTTAGTGCTAGATTAACTTTTTATCTTTGCTCTTACATAAATGATTTAAAAAACACTCTTTACATAAGGGATTTTTGGCTTTACATGTATAACGTCCAAAAAGCACCATAGCTTGATGAAGATAGTTTAGATTATCTTTAAAAATTTTAGTTAAATCTTTTTCAGTTTCTTCAGGGGTTTTGGCTTTGCTAAGATTAAGTCTGTGTGAAACTCTAAATACATGAGTATCTACAGCCATGCAATTAGCCCCGCACCATTCTATCATTACTACATGTGCAGTTTTTTGTCCTACTCCTGCTAGAGTTTTTAAATCTTGCTCATTCATAGGAATTTCACCATTAAATTGCTCGCAAACTGCTTGAGCCATTTTGATTAAATTTTGTGCTTTATTATTATAAAATGAGCAAGAATTAATCAAAAGCTTCAAAGATGATAAGTTTGCCTTAGCTAAATCTTGTACGCTAGGATAAGCTTCAAATAAAGCCGGTGTGATGAGATTAACCCTTTTATCAGTACATTGAGCTGAAAGCATAACACAAACTATAAGTTCATAAGCATTACTAAAAACTAATTCTGTTTTTGCTTGGCCAAAATGCTCTAAAAATAATTTTTTAATTTCTAAATTTCTTTTCATAAACTTATTGTATGTTAATCGGCTTTAAATAAAGTTTAGATATAATAAAATCAACAAAACTATTTCAAAAGGAAAAACAATGAAAAAAATTTCTTTAGTTGCTGCGGCTTTGTTAACAGGCTTAAGTTTAAATGCTGCGGTGGTTGCAACCCTTGATGGAAACAATATCAGCGATACAGAAGTGAATGAATTTTTTGCTCCTATGCTAAGAGGTGCTAAAATCACTGATTTGCCAGCTGAACAAAAAAAAGCAATTATTGATCAATATATCGTTCAACAACTTGTATTAAAAGACGCTAAAGCTCAAAAAATAGAAAATGATCCTTCATATAAAGAAGAATTAGAGCGTGCTAAAGAAGCTATTTTAGTAAATATCTACCAAAAGAAAATTTTTGATTCAATTAAAAATAATGATGCTAAAGCTAAAAAATTCTATGAAGCAAATAAAGATAAATTCACTAAACCAGCTCAAGTGAAAGCTAAGCATATTTTGGTAACTAGTGAAAAAGAAGCTAAAGATATTATTGCCGAGCTTAGTAAGCTAAGTGGAAAAGCTTTAAATGATAAATTTGCTCAACTTGCAAAAGAAAAATCAATCGACAAAGGTTCTTCAGCTCAAGGTGGTGATCTTGGTTGGTTTGCTGAATCAACTATGGTAAAACCATTTGCTGATGCAGCTTTTTCTATGAAAAAAGGTACTATTTCTAAAACACCTGTAAAGAGTGATTTTGGATATCATGTTATCTTAAAAGAAGATGCTAGAGCAAAAAGTACTATGAGCTATAATGAAGTAAAAGCAGGTATTGAAAGCAATATCAAAATGGAAGAATTTAAAGAACTTATGAATAAAAAAGCTCAAGAACTTCTTCAAAAAGCAAAAGTGGAATACAAATAATGGGCGTATTAGATCTTGTTAAACCAGGTGTTTTAAGTGGTGATGATCTAAATATCGTATATAATCATGCAAAAAAAGAAGGATTTGCTATCCCTGCGGTAAATGTTGTGGGGACAAATTCTATCAATGCGGTTTTAGAAAGTGCTAAAAAAGTTAATTCGCCTGTGATTATTCAGTTTTCAAATGGAGGAGCTAAATTTGTAGCAGGGAAAGCTTGCCCAAAAGCTGATGTACTTGGTGCTATAAGTGGTGCCAGACATGTACATTTAATGGCAAAAGCTTATGGAGTTCCGGTGATTTTACACACAGATCATGCTGCTAGAAAATTACTTCCTTGGATCGATGCTTTGATTGAAGCAAATATTGAGTTTAAAAAAGAAACAGGCAAGCCTTTGTTTAGTTCCCATATGATTGATTTAAGTGAAGAGGATTTAGAAAGCAATCTAAACACTTGTGAAAATTATTTAAAACAAATGTCTGAACTTGGAATTTCTTTAGAGCTTGAGCTAGGATGTACGGGTGGTGAAGAAGATGGAGTGGATAATACTAATATCGATAATGCAAAATTATACACCCAGCCTGAAGATGTAGCACTAGCTTATGAGAGACTTTCTAAAATTAGTGATAGATTTTCAATTGCAGCTAGCTTTGGTAATGTACATGGAGTATATAAACCAGGAAATGTGATTTTAAGACCTGAAATTCTTAAAAATTCTCAAAATTATGTAAAAGAAAAATTCAATCTTGGTGAAGAAAAACCAATCAATTTTGTTTTCCATGGTGGCAGTGGTAGTGATATAGAAGATATCAAAGCTGCACTTAGCTATGGTGTGATTAAGATGAATATTGATACAGATACTCAATGGGCTTTTTGGGATGGTGTTAGAGAGTATGAACTTAAAAATAAAGCTTATTTGCAAGGACAAATTGGCAATCCAGATGGAGATGATAAGCCAAATAAAAAATACTATGATCCAAGAGTATGGCTTAGAGCGGGCGAAGAGAGCATGATCAAACGCTTAGAGTGTGCTTTTAGTGATTTAAATTGTATCGATAGAAACTAAGAGTTTTATAACTCTTAGTTGATTTTCCTGTGAAGATTTCAAATTTTTAGAGCAAAATTAACAAAGGTTTATAAAATGGAAGTTAAAACAACTGACGATTTTTCTGATCTTGTATTGCCTGAGGGAAAAGGCAGTACTGGAATTGTTGCTTATTTAAAGATTATATTTATCCCTGCTATATTGTATATTTTAGTACTTTTAGGATATTTTGGAAAGATTGATTTTAAAGTAGAATTACATAGTGTTGTAATGATAGGGATTATCTTTTTGGTAGCTTTGATCTTTGCTAGACATAGTGCTGATTATGCTTCAAGTATTTTTGAGCAACAAAAAGATGAATTTAAGCTTATATTAAAACGCTATATTATGAAGCATTTTTTAGTTATAGGTAAAGAAACAAAGTCAAACGCTAGTTTTGATGATTTTGCTTATGCTTATGTGAAAGATTTGAGAAATGAAAATTTTGCTTCTGTAGGTGCAGCTATTTTTCCTATGCTCGGTATTTTGGGGACTTTTATAAGTATAGCAATGTCTATGCCAAATTTTAATTCAAGTGACACAGCAGGTTTAGAACAAGAAATTTCAGTTTTATTAAATGGAGTAGGAACAGCCTTTTATGTATCAATTTATGGAATTTTCTTAGCACTTTGGTGGATATTTTTTGAAAAATACGGCAGCAGTAAATTTCAAAAACTTCTTAATCGTCAAAAAAATGCAACAAGCGATTTTTTCTGGTCTAAAGAAGAAATTGATAGAAAATATCTTCAAGAAAGTTTGCAACATTTTGAAAAAATAGGCACGATTTTTGAGCATGTGAGCAATGAGGAATTTTTTAAAGAATTAGATAATACAATAGATAGAAAATTTAAAGTTTTTCAAGAGCTTGTAAATGCTGAGGAAAAAGCTGTAAGATTAAGCAGTGAGCATGTAAAACAAACTATGAGTGATTTGTCTAAAACCCAAAGAGAACAAAAAGATATAGTTAAAACTTACAGCGAGATTGCAAATGCGGTAAATATGCTAAATTCAAACATAAAAGATTTAACTTTAAGAATTTCAGAGCAATACAACAGACTTTTGGATGTGAGTTCTGATAAGATTGTGCATTTGGATAAAAGCGTGAGTGCTTTAGATGAAAAGGTGAATAATTTTTCAAATAATATTGAAAAATATCAAAATCTTATGCTTGATAATCAAACTAAACTTTTCGAGGGCTTTAGGGCAAGTATTATAGAAGGTATGCACACTTTTAAAGAAGCTTATGAAGATGAAAAAAATATTGATGAAAAAATTTCACTAATGCAAGAATTTAAAGAAGAAAGCAAAGAATTAGATGAGCAAACCACACAAGTTATTGCAAAGCTTGAAAATCAAAAAGAAGATGAAAAAATAGATGATAAAAAATAATTCTAACAATGAAGAAAATAATTTTTGGATAGCTTATGCAGATTTAATGGCGGGCTTGCTTTTTATATTTATTTTGCTTATTGGAGCTATAGTTGTTAAGTATGTTTTAACTCAAAGTGATTTGCAAATCATAAAAGAAAATCTGCAAAAACAAGAAGAGCGCTTAAGAGAGAACAAAGAAGAATTAAACCAAAAAGAAGATATTTTAAAAAATCTTAGCCAAAAATTAAATAATACTTCAAGCACGCTTGATAATATCAACAAACAAAAACAGGCTTTAGAGGCTAATATTACTAAACTTAATCAAGATTTAAATTCGAGTTTAGATGAAAAAGATCAGCAAATTTTTGCTTTGCTTGAGAGATTAAACAAAAAAGATGAAGAAATCAAAGAATTAGAGCGTAATTTTGATGAGGCAAAAAGTAAAATCAAAGAACTAGGTTTAATCAAAGAAAATACCATTAAAAATCTTCAAGCAAAATTTGATACTAATATTACTTTAGATTCTAATACAGGGGCGATAGTTTTACCTTCTGAAGTGCTTTTTGATACAAATTCTTTTACGCTAAAAGCACATGCAAAAGAAAATTTGAAAGCGATTTTAACGCAGTATTTTGACAATATTTTAAAAGATGAAAATATCTTAAATAGCATAGAAAATATAGTCATAGAAGGTCATACAGACAGCGCAGGTTCTTATATATATAATCTTGATTTATCGCAAAAAAGAGCTTATGCTGTGATGAGTTTTATACACTCATTTTACAAAGATCCAAGATTGCAAAAACTTTTAATGGCAAGTGGTAGGTCTTATTCTGATGTAATTATGAAAGATGGTAAAGAAGATAAAGAAGCAAGCCGTAGAATAGAGATTAAGTTTAATATCAATACAAATAATGCTTTAGAAAAGGTTGAAAAATACCTTGAAAGCAAGTAGAATTGATGTTTTAAAATACAAAGATTTTGAATTTTTACTCAAAAGAGATGATTTATTAGGTTATATCAATGGAAATAAGGCTAGAAAACTAGCCTTTTTTGAAAAAAACAAACATTTATTTAAAAAAGGACAAAGATTTATTTCTTTTGGCTCCTCTCAAAGTAATGCTTTGGTTGCTTTAGCTAAGTTTTGTTACGAAAATGATTTTTTGCTCATTTTTGTTTGTGAAAAAATAAGTTCTTTTTTAAAAGAAAGTCCCCATGGAAATTTAGAATTTGCATTAAAACACAATGTGGAGTTGATAGAAAATACAAACTATCCTACAAGAAGATTACAAGCTTTAGCCTTAAAAAAAGATGATGATGTTTTTATAGAAGAGGGTGTGGCTATAAAAGAAGCTGAATTTGGATACCAACAACTGGCTTTAGAGCTTAGTGAACAGTTGAATGAAAATGTAAGTATTTTTCTACCTTCAGGTACAGGAACTTCTGCGGCTTTTTTGGCTAAGCATAGCAAATTTAAAGTTTTTACATGTGCTTGTGTAGGTGATAGTGCGTATTTAAAAGAGCAAATTTTAAGCTTAGAGCTAAATTATGATTTTAATAATTTAACCATACTAAATCCACCTAAAAAATATCATTTTGCTAAGCCTTATTTGGAATTTTATGATCTTTATCAAGATTTAAAAAAAGAATGTGGAGTGGAGTTTGATTTGCTTTATGATATGGTGGGTTTTAAAACTTTATTAACTCATAAAGAGCAATTTGGTGGAAAAATCTTATATATCCATCAAGGAGGCCTTGAAGGAAATATAAGCATGTTAAAGCGTTATGAGTATAAATTAAAAAATTCCAAAATAAAAAATCACTAAGATAATCAAAGGTATGATAAACTTAACATAGTAATACCATAGTTTAAAAATACTTCCTTTTAGGGTATTTTGATTAGAAAGTTCATAAATTGCATCTTTTTTAAGTACCCAACCTACATAAATACAACAAAAAAATGCAGTTAAAACAAAGAATATATTTCCACTAATAAAATCAAAGCTATCAAAAATATTTTTTCCTTTGATGATGGTAATATCTCTTAAAGGACCATAAGTAAGTATGCATGGTAAATTTCCCAAGACAAAAATGCTTCCAAGTGTTAGATTGATAGCAGTATTTTTAGCTAGTTTAAATTTTTCTTCCAAAACACTGATGATTACTTGATAAATTGGCAAGCTTGTAGTAAGTGCAGCGATGATTAAAAGTAAAAAGAAAAACACGCAAATTATACTTCCAAAAGGTATATGTGAAAACGCAACAGGTAAGGTTTTAAAAACTAAAGATGGCCCACTATCAGGGGTTAAACCTACACTAAATAAAGCAGGGAAAATCATAAAACCAGCAAGCACTGCTATGAGGGTATTTAAAATTCCTGTATAAACAGAAGTTTTGATTAAATTCTCATTTTTCTTAAGGTGAGATGATAAGGTTATCATTACGCCAAAACCCAAAGATAGGGCAAAAAATACTTGCCCTAAAACATCTATAAACAATTTAGGAGTGATTTTGGAAAGATCAGGAGTAAGGTAAAATTTCACACCCTCGCTTGCTCCTTCAAGAGTTAAATTGCGCGCAACAACAACCAAAAGACAGATAAATAAAAATGGCATAAGGTATTTTACTGACTTTTCTATACCATCAATCACACCTTTTTTTAAGATAATCCAGTTAATTATCACAAATATAGTAGTAAAAATTCCTATTAATAAAGGATTGTTTTCTATGGTAGAGCTATAAAATTCGCTTGTATATTGAGCATTAATGGGACTTGAAAGGTTAAAATCGCCTATGATGATTTTAAAAATATAAGCCAAAACCCATCCGCCTATTACCATATAATAAGCCATGATTCCAAAACTACCTAAAAGTCCCATGTAGCCAACACCTTGCCAAGAATTGGATATTTTAACCCCATCACTTGTTTTTCCGCCAAAAGCATCGACTGAATTTAGCATTCTACGTCTTCCTATAACATTTTCAACCAAAATCACAGGAATTCCTATAAAAATCATAGCTATACAAAAGGCTAAAACATAAGCACCGCCTCCATTTTCACCTACTAAGTATGGAAAACGCCAAGTGGCTCCAAAACCAATAGTCGCTCCTGCTACTGTAAGGATATAAGTTAGCGTATTACTCCAAGTTTGTCTTTGCATGCTTTTTCCTTGCTAAATTTAAATAAAAAATATTTTAAGATAAAAAATAATACCATTATGCCAAATTTTTATTTATTTTTTTATCAAATTAAAGGAAAATCCATGCAAAAAAAGAAAATTTTGTTTTTAGGTGCAGGATATGCTACTTTATCGGCTATAAAAGCCTTACCTGATGAGTTTTTTGAAAAAGTACAAGTGGGTTTGATTAATAACAATTCTTATCATTATCATACTATTTTACTACACAAAATAGCTTCAAATGAAGATATTTATAGTTCAAAATATGATCTTTTGCCTTTGTTAAATCCAAAAATTAACTTTATCCAAGATGAAGTTTTAAAAATTTCTAAAGACAAAGTTTATACTAAAAATAATGAATTTGACTTTGATATTTTAGTATGTGGGCTTGGTTTTGCTAAAGAAACTTTTGGTATTAAAGGTATGCAAGAATATGCTTTGAGTATAGATAATTATGAAAATGCTTTAAAAATTAATGAAATAATATATGAGAAAATAAAAAATTATAAAACCACTCAAAATGAAGATGATTTAAAAATCACAGTTTGTGGTGGGGGCTTAAGCGGGGTTGAATTTGTAGCTTCTTTAGCTAAAGAGCTTAAAATCTTTTGTCAAAAAGAGCAAATTGCTTATGAGAAATTAGAGCTTTCTATTATCGAAGCTATGGATCAAATTTTACCTATGTTTGATAAAAGTTTGGCTTTAAAAGCAAGGCAAAGGTTAGAGACACTTGGTGTGAAAGTATATGAAAAATCTAAAATCATAGAATGTGAAAAAAATGGCATAAGACTTGATGGGGGAGAATTTGTTAAAGCTAATACTATCATTTGGACTGCAGGGGTTAGGGGTAATAGCGTTATAGAAAATAGCTCAGATTTTCCAAGTGCAAGATCGCGTATAGAAGTAGATGCTTTTATGCATCCTTTAAATGTTGAAAATGCGTCAAGATACTTTTTTATAGGCGATAATAGTTTATTTAAAAATCCTAAAACTAATATCCCCTATCCTCCAACAGCCCAGCTTGCATTAAGAGAAGGAGCTTATGTAGCCAAAGCTTTAATGGCTATGATTGATGAGAAAGAATTTAAGCAAGAATTTTCTTTTATAAGTGGGAATACCGTTTGTTCAATCGGAAATGATTATGCAGTTGGCACAGTTTTGCATAAGCCAATTAGTGGTCTTTTGGCAATAAAACTTAAAATTTTTATAGAAAAACTATGGCAATATCAGCTTATAGGGATAAAAGGATTTTTTAAATAAACATATAAGAATCATCATAAGTATGATTTAATCTAGCCTGAATACTCTCTTTCCATCCTTTTGCTAGGGTGGAAATTTTTTCTAATTTTTCTAAAGAATTTGAATTTTTAAAAGGATTAAAAAATAATTGATTTAACTCCATAATGCTTAAATTAGTTTCATCTTTTTGTAAGATTTTGATTTTGTCATTTTTGTTTATTATGCCTTCTTTTAAGACTCTATAATACCATCCAGTTCTTCCACTTTTGAAAATTTCTTGAGTGAAATTTAAATGATTGTGTATGCTAGAAATTTTAAAACAAGGCTTGCGCGGTTGACTTACTTGCAAAATACAAGTACCTATCTCATGTATATCTCCACAACAAACATTATATTCGTTTAAACCATCAATACTTAAATTCTCTCCCATTTCTCCAAAATTTAAGTATTTATTTAAATAATTATTCCATAAAGTATAGTTTTGCACACTATTTGCAAAAACAACTTTTTCTAAATTTCCATGATGAATTTTATCAGCTATTTCATTATCAAGAATATAATCTGTATAAATTTGCAAAGAATTTAAATAAATATCCTTGATAAATGCTGAGTGAAATTTATTATAGTTTTTGATTTTGCCAATTTGCAAAGATTTAATAGAACTCATCAAGGAACTTTACTTAAAAAATCATTTGCATCTACATAGCCTATAATGCGTCCTTTTTCCTCGCCTTTGTTAAAAAATATCATCACAGGAGGTCCAAAAACTCCAAATTCTTTCATAAGAGCTAAATCTTCTTGACTATTATGTGTTACATCTGCTTTTAAAAGTGTGTAATTAGCAAGCAAATTTTGTACTTTCGTATCTGTAAAAGTATATTCTTCTAAAAGTTTGCAGTTTTCACACCAAGTAGCTGTAAATTCAAGCATAATGGGTTTGGTAGAATTTTGTAATTCTTGCTTAAGTTCTTTTAAGTTTTTAATGGTTTTAAAACTTAAACTAGAGCTATTTTCTTTTGAAGCAAGGTTAAACTCAAGAGGTTTTAGTAAGCTTTTTGAACCCATTGAGCCGCCTAAAATTAGACTTAAACTATAAGCTAAAATTAAAATCATATTTGCTTTTTTAAATTTATCAAAATTAGTTTTTGCTTCATCAAATAGCCCCATAAAGCTAGCAAAAAATACCCCTATAATCCCATAAAGCATTAAAATGATATTTGCACTAAGTATTCTTTCTAGCATCCAAACCGCCATGATGAGCATGATAAAACCAAAGAAAATCTTTATCTTAAGCATCCAAGCTCCGCTTTTTAAAAAACTTCCTCCAAGTCCTATTAAAAGTAAAGGCATGCCCATACCAAAACTCATCACAAATAAAGAAAGTCCTCCTAAAAATACATCGCCACTATTAGTAATGTAAAGCAAAGCCCCTGCTAAAGGTGCAGCCACGCAAGGTCCTACAATAAGAGCTGATAAAAAGCCCATGATAGCTATACCAAAAACCCCGTTTTTGCCTTCTATTTTTTTATTAATAAAATTTTGAAATTTAAGTGGTAGTTGTAATTCATAAAGGCCAAACATGGAAAGTGAGAGCAATACAAAAATGCCAGCAAAAGTAATGATAATCCAAGGTTGTTGCAATAAACCTTGTACATTAGCTCCTGCAAGGCTTACTAAAGCACCTGCTATAGCATAAGCTAAAGACATAAAAAAGACATAGATAAAAGATAAATAAAAGCTATATTTTTTAGATGGTTTATCTTTGAGCTTCATTGCGATTAATGATGAAAGAATAGGTATCATTGGTAAAATACAAGGAGTAAGTGCTAATAATAAGCCATAACCAAAAAAAGTTAAAAGCGTGATAAATATATTTTGCGTGCTTAAATCATTAGCAATTTGCTCATCTTCATTTTGCTTTTTAAATTGATCTTTAATGGATTTTATAGCATAAATTCCATTTTGTTTATTAAGATCATAATGTACATATACAGGACGATAGCATAAACCTTCTTCTGAGCAACCCTGATAAGCTAAGGAAAGTTTTGCTTTGTTATTTTTAACAAAATCATCTAATAATAATTGAGGTATAAAAAGTTCAAGTTGGCTAAAGATTACCTCTTTGTTTTCTCTGGTTTGAGTTTGTGGGAAATTTAATAAAGAAGTAATGTCATTTGAATCTAATTCTACTTTGATTTGATCTTTGTAAAGATAAATTCTATCTGCAAGATTGATTTTTAAAAAAATTCCTTGATTGTTGCTATGGGTATTGAGTTTAAAAGCTTCATTGAGTGATAATACTCCATTATTAGCAAAAGCTAAATTGAAAAAAATAAAAAACACTGCTAAAAAACGCATTTTTCTCCTTGAAACTATAAGTTAAATTTGTTTTATTTTACTTATTTGTGGTAAATTTAAGTTAATAATTATCCTAAATTAAGGAGTTTGTTATAAACTAAAATTCCAATTTTTAACAATCTTAATATTTAGTGAAATTTAGCTGCTATTTGCTATATTTGAAATCATAATAAAGGAAATTTTTGAATAATATTTTTTTAGTACACAATAAATTTAACGAGCATAAAAAAATTACTTTAAAAGTATATATGGTTAATGCTTTTTTGTTGGTTTTTTTATTGTTTTTATTTTTTTATTTATCTTTTTTAAGCGCTAGTTATAATTTTGATTTTGGGGCAATTTATGAATATAAAGACAAAATGATACAGGGTTTTTTTACGAGTTTTTTTATTAGTGTTTTGTCTTTGATTGTAGGTGTGATTTTTGCTTTGATTTTATGCTATATGAGTCTTTGTAAAATCGTGCTTTTTAATATGTTTGCAAGAGTTTTTATAGAGCTTATTAGAGGTACACCTTTGCTAGTACAAATTTTATTGATTTATTATATTTTTGCGGATAATTTGGGGCTTGATAATCGTTATGTTTGTGGAGTTTTGATTTTAGCTTTGTTTGCTAGTGCTTATATTTGTGAGATATTTAGAGCAGGGATTTTAAGTGTTGATAAAATGCAATATGAAAGTGCTAAAGCTTTGGGTTTGAGTGAGTTTGAAATTTATAAAAGCGTGATTTTTCCTCAAGCTTTAAAAAATATCTTAGCACCACTAAGTGGACAACTTAGTAATTTGATCAAAGATAGCTCTCTTTTAAGCGTTATAGCTATTTCAGAATTAACTCAAAATGCTCAAGAAATTAATGCTTTTACTTTTTCAACTTTAGAAATTTACATTCCTTTAGCACTTTGTTATTTGGTTTTAACTTTACCTATTTCTATGTTTTCAAGAAAGCTTGAAAAGAGTTTTTCTTAAAAGAAAAACTCAAGCTTTTGTTCTTTGAAAATTTCTTGCATATCTTTGAGGTATTTTTGACTTAGTTTATCAAAAAGACCATTTTCTTTAGATTTTAAAATAAACTCATTGAGTTCTTCTTTTAATTTGGTATTATTTTTATTTAAAGCTATGGCCCATTGCTCAGGTGTTTTTTCAAAAGGGGTAAAAATAGCTTTTGTTTGCTCAGGATGTTTTTTCCATGCTTTATAAATGCTCATTTGATCATAAATAAAAGCATCAGCTTTTGCTTGAATGACTTCTAAAATAGCTGCATTTTCTTTATCAAATACTAAGATTTTTGCATTTTTAAGATTTTTTTGAGCATATAAATGCGCACTTGAACCTCTTTTTAAAGCAAGGATTTTTCTTTTTTGATTTAAATCTTCTATGGAGTTAATATTTGATTTTTTAGTGCTTAATATCGCTAAATTTGCCTTAGCATAAGGCAAGGTAAAATCTATTACTTTTTTTCTTTGCTCACTTATGCTCATAGAAGACATGATTAGATCTATTTTTTGAGTTCTTAAAGCAGGTATAAGTCCATCCCAAGCTATGTTTTGAATTTTTAAATCATAGTTTTTTTCTTTGGCAAAGGCTTGTAAAAACTCTACACTAATACCACTTGGATTACCTTTGGTATCACTCATTTCAAAAGGAGGGTAGGCTAGTTCCATACCTACGATTAATTCTTTTGCATGAAGTGTAAAAAACAAGCTTAGTAAAAAAAGTATTTTTTTCATTTTTTAACTCCAAATTTAGCTAAGGCTCTTTCATAATCTTCTTTTGTATCTATACCTATGCTTTGACTTTGTATTTTTAGCATTTTGATTTTTTTGCCATTTTCTAAGGCTCTTAATTGTTCTAATTTTTCACATTCTTCCAAAGCTGAGTTTTTCAAAGTGCAAAATTCTTGTAAATTTTTAACCCTATATGCATAAATTCCAAGATGGGCTTTAAAATTTTGTTTATAATTTACCCTTTCATAAGGAATTTTAGATCTTGAAAAATACAAAGCATAATCATTACTATCAGTAACTACTTTAACCAAATTAGGATCATCGCAAGCTTTTGCATCTACTTCTTTATAGCAACTACTCATAAAGCAAAGCTCATCTTCAAAAGCTTTTTGACTAAATTCTTTAAAATCTTTAATATTTTGTGTTTCTATAAAAGGTTCATCAGCTTGGACATTGATGATTAGCTCGTTGTTATTTAGTTTTAAAATTTGACAAGCTTCGTTGATCCTATCAGTGCCACTTTCGTGATTTTTACTTGTTAAAACTGCTTTTATATTGTGTTTTTGTGCTATTTTTAAAACCTCTTCATCATCAAGTGCCACACACACTTCATCAACTTCTTGCATTTTTTTAGCTGTATAAATAAACATAGGTAAATTATCAATCTCGCATAAAATTTTATTTTCAAAACGACTTGATTTTAATCTTGCGGGTATGATTATCATTGTTTTATCCATTCTATAATAGTTTGTTTTAGATTTTTGAGTTTGCAAACTTGATTCTGCTTTTGTGTGCTTGTAAATAAGCTTGCGATATTTGGATGAATTTCTTGTTTAAATTCTTTTGCAAGTTCTTGCATGCAAGCTTGTTCATCTTGGCATTCTTTATTATAAATTGCTTGATACATACTTGGGGTAAATTTACTCCATTGTGCTGTGGAAGTAATAAGCGTAGTGGTGTTAGAATCAAGCATTTTAAAGCAAGTGCAAGTATGGGGGTCTAAAAGTCCTAAGTGGCTGTATTGTTTGATATATTGCATACACTCATCATCATTGCAAAAATCAGCTTCAAAGTCTTCTTGTAAAAGCTCTAGCTCTTTTTGGCTAAGCTCATAATATTTTTCATTCTTTAAAGCCTGCATTAACTCTTTGGTGCGTTCATCTTTAAATTTATCAAAAAGCAATCTTTCTATATTTGATGATATGAGTATATCCATAGCAGGAGAAATAGTCTTTTGTAAGCTTTTATTTCTTAAATCATATTTGCCTGTATTAAAAAACTCACTTAAGATATTGTTTGAATTGGAAGCAATTTTAATTTTACCTATATTTGCTCCCATTTTTTTAGCATAATAAGCTCCCAAGGCATCGCCAAAATTTCCACTTGGAATGATGATATCTATTGTTCTATCGATTTTTAAACTAGCATAGTAATGATAGATGATTTGAAAAAGTATTCTTCCAAAATTGACTGAATTTGCAGCACTTAGACTTAACTTTTCTTCTTTTAAAGTATTTTTAAAATCCTCATCATTTAAAAGCGCTTTTAGAGCATTTTGCGCATCATCAAAATTACCTTCAATGGCTATGGATTTTAAATTGCTTGCATTTGAATGTGTCATTTGTAAAGTTTGAGTTTTACTTGTACCTTCATTTGGGTAAATACAAACTACTTTTATGCCTTTTTTATTTTCAAAGCTTTTTAGCGTAGCAGGCCCTGTATCACCACTTGTAGCGCACATGATTAAAAAATCATCATCTTTTTTTAAGTGTTCTAAAAGCACACCAAAAGGTTGCAAAGCCATATCCTTAAAAGCTCTTGTTGGCCCATGGAATAATTCATTAATATAAAGCTTATCATTAATTTTTCTTAAATGAATAGGGCAGGTTTTATCATCAAAATCCTCATAAGTTTTCAAAGCTTTTTCAAAAACTTCAAGATCTAAATCAAAATCAAAAGCTGCGATGATTTTTAAGGCTAATTCTTTGTAGTTTAAATTTTTCAAAGCTTCATTGTCAAGCTTTGGTAGATTTAGTGGTGCATATAAAGCATTATTAGGTGCACTAGGGCTAAGTAAGGCTTTTGAAAAGCTTACTTGGTGATTTTTATCTTGGGTTGAGTGTAGTAACATTTTCTTCCTTTTTGTTAAATTTATAAATATAATCTTGCAAAACTTGCTTAAAACTATCTTTTAAAACAATATCAAGATGGATAAGTTCAGTTTTAAAGCCAAAATCTTTTACTTTCACATAGTCTTTAAAGGTTAGCATTAAAGTGTCGCAATTGTGTTTTTTTAAAAGTTTTTCTAATTCTTCTTTTTTGAAAGTATAATGATCGGCAAAAAAATAACAAGCCCTAGCTTTGATAAAATGCTCATATAATCTAAAAGGCTTTGCAATAGAGCTTATTAAAACGGCTTTTTGATTTTCTTTCACATGAGAATAACGCACAAAATCTTCGTTTTCTTTAGCTATAAAATCAGCCCTTTTAGCAAAAGATTTTGGCAAACGATAAGCCCCACTAGGTAGGGTAAAACCAAAAAATGGCTCATCTTTACTTTGTAATAAAATATTAAGTTTTTTAATGTGAAATTTAGAAAAAGCATCGTCTAAAAGTATGATTTTTGCTCCAAGCTCGATAGCTTTTTGTATGCCTTTAGCCCTATCTTCGCTTACTATCACTCCATTAATGTGCTTTGTAAGTGCATATTCCATAGCTTCATCGCCACTTTCTTTAATATCGCATAAAATTTCATCTTTATGCTTAACGATGATTAAGCCTTTACTTTGTCTTTTATAGCCTCTTAAGATGATAAAACAATTTTCAAACTCAGCTGCTATGGCTTTACAAATGGGAGTTTTTCCATTGCCTCCTAGGGTTAGATTGCCTATGCTTATAATGGGTAAATTAAAATCAAGTTCTTTTTTAAATTTAGTATTTAAAATCGCTATGATCATATATAAAAAGCTAAAAGGCAAAAGCAAAAAAGCTAGAGTTTTTTGCAAAAAATTAGGTTTAAAAAAATAGCGATCAAGCCAAGTCATATGCATTCTTTAATGTTGTTGGAAGTTTTCTTTTAAAGGCATTATTTTGCACACGCTCTAAGACTAAATTTTTTAAATTCTCATCAAAATTTTCCAAGCTTTGATTGTTTTCTAAAGCTTTTAAAACTTCATCTAAAACTTCATATTTATAGCCAAGATCTTTTTCATCGCTTTGATTTGGCCAAAGATCAGCGCTAGGAGCTTTTTGTATGAAATTTTCATGTACACCTATAAATTTAGCAAGCTCAAAAACTTCACTTTTATAAAGTGTAGCCAAAGGATTAAAAGCACAAGCTAAATCCCCATAAATAGTCCCATAACCAAGCATAAGTTCGCTTTTGTTAGAAGTACCTACTACCAATGCATTGTGTAAAGCCGAATAATCATAAAGCAAACTCATACGCACTCTTGCAGCTAAATTTCCAAAGCGTAAAGGGTTTAAGTCTTGACAAATTTTTTCATAAGCACAAAGTACTTCATCAATATAAATAATCTTATGATGAATTTGCAAATCTTTACAAAGCATTAATGCATCATCTAAATTTTCTTTTTTAGAATGTTTTGTAGGCATTAAAAGCACAAAAAGTTTTTCACCTATTGCTTTTTTGCAAAGATGAGCTACTAAAGCTGAATCTATCCCACCACTTAAACCTAAGATGAGATTTTTATCCCCTGCTTGTTCTTTTATAAAATTGATCAATAATTCTTGTAATTTTGTATAATTCATAAAAAATCTTTAAATATTAATTTTTTAAAATTATATTTGATTTAGTTAAAAGGAAGTTTATATGCGTATTTTAAAACAACCATGCGGAATGTATGAAACAAATTGTTATATTATAGATCATAATAACAAGCAAATTATCATTGATCCAGGTGAAAATGCTTATGAGTTTATCAAAGAAAACGCAAGCAAACCTTTAGCTATTTTAAATACCCATGGTCATTATGATCATGTTTATGATAATGCTAAAGTTAAAAAGGTTTATGAAATTCCACTTTTTATCCATAAAGATGATGCTTTTATGCTAAAAGATCCTTTTAATTATGGTTTTGAGCATTCAGATGCTGATATGTTGATAGAAAATGAAAATGAATTTAGTATAGATGAGTTTAAGTTTAAATTTCATCATTTTCCAGGACATACTCCAGGGTGTTGTATGATAGAACTTGTGGGTGAAGATATGCTTTTTAGTGGAGATTTTTTATTTTACCGTAGTATTGGTAGATGGGATTTTCCTTACTCAGATGCAGCCAAGATGAAAGAGAGTTTATTAAAAGTTTTATCTTATGAAAAAGATTTTAGATTGCTTCCAGGGCATGGAGAAGAAAGCACTTTAAAAGAAGAACAAAAAGCAATTCCTGCTTGGTTAAGGTATTTTCACTAATGGATAAGGTTTTATATTTTTTAAGTTTTTTGCTGATTTTAAGTGCGGTTTTGAGTTTTTTTAAACCTAAAGAAACAAAAAAGAAATTTTTTCACAAATGCCCATGTTTTAGAGCGGTGGAAAATGGTTTAATGAGTAGAATTTGCATTTATGCGGGAAGTTTTGGTTTTATGTATTCTGTGCTTTATATTGGTTTTGGAGTGTATGATAAAAAGCTTTTTGTGATTTTGCTTTTATCTTTTGCGATATGGTATTTTGCTTGGGTTTTAAAAAAAGAGTAAAAAACTATCATTAAAAATGTTAAAATACTTTTTTAATTATCAAAAAGGGTATCAAAATGAGAAAAAGCATAGCAGAATGGCAAAAACAAGAGCTACTTTTACTTTCTTTGCCTCATGAAAATAGCGATTGGAGGCCTTATTTAGAAGAGATTTTGCAAAGCTATGAAGAATTTGTTAAAGCTGTGGCAAATTTTCAAAAAGTTTTACTTATAGCGCCAAGTGAAAAAGATTTTCAAAGATTTAAGCATATAAAAAACGTTGATTTTTTTAAGTGTGATACTAATGATACTTGGATTAGAGATTTTGGTGCAATTGATGTGCTTGGAGATGATAAACTCATAGGGCTTGATTTTATTTTTAATGCTTGGGGCGATAAATTTCAAAGCACTTTAGATAATGCGGTAAATTCAAAACTTTTTGCGCAAAAATTATCTGGAAAATTAGAAAAAATTGATTTTATTTTAGAAGGTGGGAGTATTGATTTTAATGGGCAAGGAGTAATGCTTACAACGAGTGCTTGTTTGTTAAATGAAAATAGAAATTCACATTTAAATAAAGAGCAAATTGAAGCTAAGTTAAAAGAAATTTTTGGCTTAAAACAAATTGTATGGTTAAATCATGGTTATATAAAAGGTGATGATACTGATCATCATATAGATACTCTAGCAAGATTTATCAATGAAAAAACCATTGCTTATTGTGTGTGTAAAGATGAAAATGATGAGCATTATAAGCCCTTAAAAGCTATGGAGGGAGAACTTAAAAAAACAGGGTTTGATTTATTAGAACTTCCTTTGCCTAAGCCTTTGTATTTTGAAGGTAAAAGGCTTGGTGCTACTTATGCAAATTTTGTTTTTGTTAATGGTGGCTTGATAGTGCCAACTTATAATGATGAAAACGATGCTTTGGTATTAGAAAATTTACAAAAAGCATGCAAAGATAGAAAAGTAGTAGGGGTTGATGCAAGAGTGTTTTTAAGACAAAATGGTTCTTTGCATTGTTCTTGTCAAAACCGCTATGAAGGTCAAAGATGAATTTGCAAAAAAGCGCAACTATCATCGCAAGTGTATGTGCTATTTTTTTAGCTATTGTTAAATTTATAGTAGGTTTAGCTTCAGGTTCTGTTGCGGTGCTTTCTAGTGCGATTGATTCTTTACTTGATTGTGTGATTTCGGGTTTAAATTTTTTAGCTTTGAAAAAAAGCTCTCAAGGATCTAGTAAAGAATATAATTTTGGCCTTAGTAAAATTGAAGCATTAATGGGGCTTTTTGAAGGTCTTGTTATTAGCGGGATTGGGGTTTATATTTTTTATGAGAGTGTTTTGAAAATTCACAATCAAGAAAGTGTAGAAAAACTTGATCTTGGAATTTTTATCATGGCTTTTGCTATGGCTGTAACTTTGTGTTTGGTGGTTTTTTTAAATTATGTTGCTAAAAAAACAAAAAGCTTGATTATAAAAGCTGATAGCTTGCACTATAAAATAGACTTTTTAACTAATGCTCTAACGCTTTTAGCACTTGTGATTATAGCTTTTACAAATTATCATTTTATTGATGGATTATTTGGTATAGCTATAAGTTTATATACGATTTTTTCAGCTTTTAAAATCATCAAAGAAAGTTCTAAAATTTTATTAGATGTGGCAATTGATAAAGAACAAGTTGAAGTGATTAAACAAATTATAAGTGCAAATAAAGAAGTCAAAAGCTTTCATCATTTAAAAACTAGAAAAAGTCCTGATATACTTTATGTTAGTGTGCATTTAGTTTTTGAACCTACAATATCACTTTTAAAAGCTCATAAAATCGGTGATGAGATTGAAGATAGTATAAGGGAGCATTTTAAAGATGATTTTTGGAATATCTATGTACACTTAGACCCTTATGATGATTCAGAAGAAGAAAGGAGTAAAAATGAAATTAGCACTCATACAGCAAGAATTTAAACAAAATAAAGAAAAAACTATAAAAAAAACATGCGAACTTATCAAACAAGCAGCAAAGGAAAAGGCTGAACTTGTATGCTTACAAGAACTTCATCAAACGCAGTATTTTTGTCAAAGTGAAAATACAGACTTTTTTGATTTAGCCAATGACTATGAAGAAGATGTTAAGTTTTGGTCTAATGTAGCTAAAGAAAATAAAGTTGTTTTGGTAACTTCTTTATTTGAAAAAAGAAGCGCAGGGCTTTATCATAATACTAGCGTGGTATTTGAAAAAGATGGTTCCATAGTAGGTAAATACCGCAAAATGCATATTCCTGATGATCCTTGTTTTTATGAAAAATTTTATTTTACTCCAGGTGATTTGGGTTTTGAACCTATACAAACAAGTGTTGGAAAGCTTGGAGTTTTAATATGCTGGGATCAATGGTATCCTGAAGCTGCTAGGTTAATGGCTTTAAAAGGAGCTCAAATTTTGATTTATCCTACTGCTATAGGTTGGTTTGATAAGGATGAAAAAGAAGAAAAACAAAGACAACTTGAAGCTTGGATAGGTGTGCAAAGAGGTCATGCTATAGCTAATGGCTTGCCTGTAGTAGCTATAAATAGAGTGGGTTTTGAAAAAGATGAAAGCGGTGTCGAAGATGGCATAAGATTTTGGGGGAATTCTTTTGTCTTTGGGGCTCAAGGTGAAGAGCTTTTTAGAGCTGATGATAAACAAGAGCTTTATAAAATCATTGAAATTGATATGCAAAGATGTGAAAATGTGCGTAGATGGTGGCCGTTTTTACGCGATAGACGCATAGAGTATTTTCATGAATTAAATAAAAGATTTATTGACTAAAAGGAGGAAAAATGAAAAAAGTTTTAGTGCCTTTGGCAAAAGGTTTTGAAGAAGCTGAATTTATAGGTATAGCTGATGTTTTAAAAAGAGCAGGGGAGGCTAGTGGGAATTTAGAAGTAATTATTGCTTCGCTTGATGATGAGCTTTTGGTACAAGGTGCTAATGGAATTTGCATAAGGGCTGATGTGAGTTTATCTAGTGTTGATCAAGAAAATTTAGATGCAATTGCTTTAGCAGGTGGATTTGAAGGTATGATGAATTTAAAAAACAATCAAGCTATCATAAAAATCATACAAGATTTACATGCTAAGAAAAAAATCGTAGCAGCTATTTGTGCTTCACCTATGGTGTTAGCTAAAGCAGGGGTGATAAATGGGGAGTTTTCTTGCTATCCTGGTTGTGAAGTAGGTATTGAAGGTGTAAGAGTAAATAAAGCGGTTGTGGTAAATGAAAATGTCATCACAGCAGCTGGGCCTGCTACGGCTATTTTGTTTGGTTTGGAGCTTGCTAAGCATTTATGCTCAGAAGAAATTTATCAAAAACTTTATGAAGGTATGCTTGTTCCTTTAACAAAATAAACCCTCGTTAGTGAGGGTTTAGCTTACATTTGTTTCATAAGCTTAGTGATTTCACCCTCATGAGGAAATCTATCTACTTCGCAGTTAAACAAGTCTTTTTTAGAGTAAATGATTTTGCCATCTACTTCTACTATAAAATGACCACCACCTTTTTCTATGGTAGAAATTTGCGCATCTTTGAATTCGTTTTGTATTTCTTCTGCAACCCTTGCAGCTTGTGGTTTGTAATTTCAAAGATTACAATAATAAATTTTTACTTCCATTTTTTACTCCTTTTTTGAAAGTAAGCTATTATACATTTTTTATGCTTGTAAGTTTTAAATTTAAGGTTTTTTTTTATAATAATAAAAAAATACAAGGGAAAATATGAGCCAATTTACACATTTACATTTGCACACAGAATATTCTTTACTTGATGGAGCAAATAAACTCAAAGAGCTTGCTAAAACGCTAAAAGCTCAAGGTGCAACAAGTGTTGCTATGACTGATCATGGAAATATGTTTGGAGCTATTGATTTTTATAAAACAATGAGAGCTGAGGGAATTAAACCTATCATAGGGCTTGAAGCGTATTTGCATAATCATGATGATTTAAGTGATAAAAGCTCAAGACAACGCTTTCATATTTGTTTGTTTGCTAAAAATGAAATTGGTTATAAAAATTTGATGTATTTAAGCTCACAAAGCTATATACATGGTTTGTATTATTACCCAAGGATTAATAAAAAGCTTTTAGAAGCTCATAGTGAGGGTTTGATTTGCTCTTCGGCGTGTTTGCAAGGTGAGGTTAATTGGCATTTAAATACCAAAAATGAAAGAAATTTAAAATTTGGCGCAAAAGGTTATGAAGGTGCAAAAGAAGCTGCGCTTTGGTATAAAAAGGTTTTTGGAGATGATTTTTATCTTGAGATTATGCGTCATGGTATTGATGATCAAAAATTTATCGATGATTCTATCATCAAACTTGCTAAAGAGCTTGATATAAAAATTATTGCAACTAATGATACGCATTATACTTTTAAAGAAAGAGCAGCTGCGCATGAAGTATTTATGTGTATAGCTATGGGTGTTAAGCTTGATGATCCAGGGCGTTTAAGACATGAAGTGCATGAGTTTTATGTAAAAACACCAGAGCAAATGAGTGAGCTTTTTGCTGATATTCCTGAAGCCATTGAAAACACTCAAGAAATAGCTAATAAATGTAATTTAGAATTAAAACTAGGTGATCCAACACCACCAAATTTTAAATTTACCCGTGAATATGCGAAAAAATATGGCTTAAGTTTAAGTCAAGAAGATCAAGAATTTAGCTTTGATAATGATGATATGGTTTTTGAATATCTTTGCAAAAAGGGTTTAGAAGAAAGACTTCAATTTATCGATGAGAGTAAGCACCAAGAGTATAAAGATAGGCTTGATTTAGAAATTAGTATTATTAAAAATATGAAATTTTCAGGTTATATGCTAATCGTTCATGATTTTATCGCCGCAGCTAAGGAAAAAGATATACCAGTTGGCCCAGGGCGTGGGAGTGCTGCTGGGAGTTTGGTTTCGTATTGTTTGAAAATTACAGATTTAGATCCTATACCTTATAATCTTCTTTTTGAGAGATTTTTAAATCCTGAGCGTGTATCAATGCCCGATATTGACGTGGATTTTTGTCAAGATAGAAGAGGGGAGGTGATTGATTATGTTATTGATAAATACGGAGCTGAAAAGGTTGCACAAGTCATTACCTTTGGTAAGCTTTTAGCAAAGGGAGTAATCCGTGATGTGGCTAGGGTTTGTGATATGAGCATACCTGATGCAGATGCTTTGGCAAAATTAGTTCCTGAAGAGCTAAAAATCACTTTAGAAAAAGCCTATGAGCAAGAACCAAAAATAGCTGAATTTGTAAATTCTCATCCAAAAGGGCGTCAAGTTTGGGATTTTGCTAAAGCACTAGAGGGTTTAAATAGAAATGCAGGTATGCACGCAGCAGGGGTTGTGATATCTAATGAAGCTTTGTGGAATAAAGCTCCACTTTTTAGACAAAGCAAAAACGATGAGCGTCATTTAGTTACGCAGTATTCTAAAGAATATCTTGAAGATGTAGATTTAATCAAATTTGACTTTTTGGGTTTAAAAACTCTTACAGTAATTGATAATGCGATTAAGCTAGTAAAAAAGCGCTATGGTAAAGATGTAATTTGGGAAAAGATTGATATGAATGATCCTAAGGTTTATAAAACCATACAAAGTGGTAATACCTTGGGCATTTTCCAAATAGAATCAGGCGGTATGCAAAGTTTAAATGCTAGGTTAAAGCCTGAAAGATTTGAAGATTTAATCGCGGTTTTAGCTTTATATAGACCAGGGCCACTTGATAGTGGGATGGTGGATGATTTTATCGATATCAAGCATGGTAGAAAGGCTGCAACATATGCATTTGAAGATTTAAAACCTATACTTGAAAATACTTATGGGGTTATAGTTTATCAAGAACAAGTTATGCAAATAGTGCAAAAAATCGGTGGTTTTTCTTTGGGTGGGGCTGATAATGTGCGCCGTGCTATGGGTAAGAAAAAAAGAGAAATTTTGGATAATCTTAAAGCAGAGTATCTAGAAGGAGCTAAAAAACAAGGTTATGATGAGAAAAAGGCTGACGATTTGTTTGAACTTATTTTGAAATTTGCTGAATATGGTTTTAACAAATCTCACTCAGCTGCTTACGCACTTATAACCTTTCAAACAGCGTATTTAAAGACTTATTATCCAAGTGAGTTTATGGCTGCGCTTTTAACAAGTGAAGAAAGCAATGTAGATAAGGTCGCAAAATACATTGAAGAGATGAAAAGAATGAACATCAAACTTTTGCCACCAAGTATTAACAAAGCCCAAAGAGAATTTAGCGCAACTAAGCTTGAAGATGGTTCTGAAGCTATTATTTATGGGCTTGGAGCGATTAAGAGTGTGGGAATTCCTGCGATAGAAAATATCATGGCTATTCGCAAGGAAGAGGGCTTTAGTGATTTTGATGATTTTATAAGCTCGATTGACCCAACTAAGATTAATAAAAAAACTATTGAGAACCTAGCTAAATCAGGTGCTTTCGATGAGTTTGGCTATACTAGAAAATGTTTGGTGGATAATCTTGAGCTTATTTCAGAAACAAGTAGAAAAATCGCTGAAGTTAAAAGAAACTCCACTGCTTCGCTTTTTGGAGAAGAAGAAATAGCCGCAGATATCAAAGTAGGGCTTCATGATAGCAAAGTAGAATTTGAACTAATGGAAAAACTAGGCTATGAAAAAGAAATTTTAGGAATTTATGTATCAGGCCATCCATTAGATAAATTTGCAAGTCAAATAGAAGGCATAGAGTATTTTAAAAGTATGGACTTTGAAACACTCAAAGGCGAGGGTGAGCTTTTGGTTGTAGGGAAGATTGAAGATTTTAAATCGATGATGAGTAAAAGCGGTAAAAGGTATGCTAAGGCTGTGGTTTTAGACTTTTATTCTACTTTTGATATGATCATCTTTGAAGCCCAAGTAGAAAAAGTTGAAGCGCTTTTTAAAGAAAATAAAGATGAAGCCTTTGCTTTTTTACTAAGATATAAAAACAACGACAATGACTTAAGCTTTAGTTTAAATGAAATTTACACCCTAGAAGAAGCAAGGGAAAATGAGTTAAAATCTTTTAGTAAGAAAAAAAGCTTTGTAAAAAAAGAAAATAAAGAAGAATTTACCCAAGAGCCTATGAAATTTGAAGAAAATATCATAGAACTTGATATTAACAAGCTTAGTAAAGATATGGTGTATGAAATTTATGATCTAGCTAATACAAGACACAATCCAAAAGATACTAATAACAAAAAGCTTGTGCTAAAAGTGCTTGATATGGGTAGTTGCTTGCTTTATCATACAAATTTTGTTCTCTCGCAAGAAGCTATGGATGTGATAGCTCAAAAATGTAAAGGTTAAATATCAATTTAAGCTATGATTATCATAGCTTAAATTGATAATATATTTGAAATTTTTTCTATTAAATCTTTCTCTCTTTTTTCAAGAGACTTTACATTCCACTCAGCATAATTGTATATTATATCTTGAGTTATTATATAGCAAGTTAAAATCTCTTTGTTTGTATAAATTTCTTTTTTTAGCAAAATCATAATTTAACGCTTGAACATTTTTTCTCATAGATATTAATGTTAAATTTGCTAAAGAAGTAGAAGTATTTGATTGCATTATAAACCTTTAAACTAAGATATATAATGCAATTATAAACAAAATAACTAGACTTTTATTATCTAGTTATGAAAAATTATTAATATCATCACTATGTGTGTATCTATCATAAGCTAGTCTTGGTAAAAAGACTATGTGTTTTAAATTTAGACTTTGTTTTAAAGTATGGATAATTCTTTCCTTGCTAAGTGTTGGATTTTGGCTAAAAATTTTCTCACACATAAAAGCAACATCATGTTTTCTTATGAAATTACCTCCATCAAGGATTAAATTTAAGTGATTTTTTAGAGGTTTTATAGTGGTTTTTAAATGCGGATAATTTCTAAATAATCAGGATCATAAATATAGCTTGTCACTGTATTTTCATACACTAAAGGCATGAAATCTCTTAACCATATATCATTACTTAGTATTTTTTTAAAAGAGATGTTAAATTTAGTAAAATTTCGCACAAGATTTTGATAAATTCTTTTATGTTTTGATGATAAAAGTGTAGAAATGGCTATCATTCATCGCTCTTTAGCATGCTTAAAACTAATAACTCATCATCATAAATAATGTCATATTGTAAGATATCTCCCCAAAGCTTTAATTTGCCTTGTGAATTTTCATAATGCTTTATAGCAAGTTCTTTGAGCTTTTGCATGATTTGTGTTTTATCAAGATAGAGCATATCATTGCTAATAGGAAATTTAAGCACGCGTAAATGAGATAAAAACATCAAAGCATGCAAAGGCTCGCTTTTGCGTTTAAAATTTGTTTTTATGATGGCTTTTGCTTCTTGTAATTTTGTGTATTTATCTTTTAATAAAATACTTTGTTCTAAAATTGAATTCAAAATTTCTTTATCTAAAATAAAATCAAATTTTTGCATAAATTCTAAAGAGGAATTTACCATATCATAATGTCCTTTTAAAAGCCATTCTTGTATGCTTTCGCATTCTAAAAACAAAGTTTTTGTTTTAGTAAATTTTTCTACATTGTTATAACCAAATTTCTTTGCAAGTAAAGTCTCATCGGTGTGAGTTAGGATGTGTTTCATGGTTTGAAGCATTTTTATCCTTTTTTTGAATGATTTGAAAAATCATAGCTAAAAAAAGCAGACAATGGTAGTCTATATTTTTGTAGTATAATTGTGAAAATTATTTTAAAGGCATTGTGAATGAAAAATTTTATTGAAGAATTATTAAGGGTTAATGATAAATTTGAAGAAAATACCAAAAAAAGGCATGAGTGATATAAATATTTTTGAATCTTTGGGCGTACAAGAAATGGAAATTTATCATTCTAAATTTATAGCTTATTTGATAGATCCACATGATGATCATTATCAAGAGCTTTTTGCAAATGAGTTTTTAAAAAAGCTTGGAAGATACACAAAGGCTAAGAAATTTAAAAATCTTACAGCCCATGATATAGAAAGCGTAGAAACAGAAGCTTGTACAAAAGATAATAGAAGGATTGATATACTCATAAGTTTAAAAGATAAAAGATATATCATCATATAAAATAAACTTTATACAAAAGATCAACCAAATCAACTCAAAGACTACATAAAACACATAAAAGAAAAAGTTAAAAACAATGAAATTGATAAAAAATTTTATAGAAAATGACACGATTGAAAAAGCTTTAAATGTAGCTAAGAAAGTATTAAAATCCTGACAAATAAGCAATCATTTGCTTATTTGATCAAGGTATTCTCCAACTACTTCTTTGACTTTATTTGCTATAAAATCAGGTTCTAAAACCTTTACATAAGGTATGTAATAATACACTAAAGGTAAAATTTCCATTTCATGAGTTATCTCAAGCTCTATTTCTATGGAGCCATCTTTGTCTTTACCGGTGATGATTTGTGAATTTAGAGGCTTTCTTTCAAAGTATTTTCGTATTGGTTCTTCTACTAAAAGCCTTACTGTAAAAGGTTTATCAAGACTAAACCATATAGAATTTACTCTTTGAAGTTTTACTTCTAAACTCTCATCGGTTTGAAAATGCTCTTGGGTTAGGGTGATGTTTTGGATATTTTTTAAATAAAATTTTTTGAAAATATCACGTTTTTTCATATCAAAAGCAAGCAAATACCAAAATCCATTAAAAAAAGCTAGTTTTAAAGGTTTTACTTGGAAAAGTTTATTTTCATATTTAAAGACAATTTGTGTTTTGGTGTTGATGGCTTGTTCAAGAATTTGAAAATTGCTTAAATCTTTTTCTTCCAGCTTTTCTGCATCTAGGCTAGTATGGATGGGGTTAGAGATATTTTGAGAAAGTTTAGAAAGTAGGGGATGAGCCTTAGCATAAAAGCTATTTCCGGCACTTTTTGCCATGGTATCAAGCACTTCAAGGATTATTTTTTCATCATCTTGCTCTTGAATGTCTTTGCTTGTATCGATACGCCATTTTCTTCCATTTTTAATAAGCCCCATAGGCTCAAAAACCCCTTGCATGTCTCTTTTTATGGTTTTAGCGCTTACATTGAGTTCTTGGGCTAGTTCTTTTATAGTTATGCCATTTTCAGACTTTACTAATTTTTCATATAAAACTTCAAGGCGTGTTAGTTTGGAATTTGCAATGTATTTTTTAAGATCTTTCATGATTTTTCTCTAAATTTTTTTAAAAATATTAACAACAATTGCTTTATAAACAAATAAAGTCTAGTTTATAAACGCTACAAAACTTGTAGTTTGGAAATGAAAGTTTATTTAGAAAACAATGTTTGAGAGTAAAAGATGATAAATATATAATTATTAGAATACAGAAGATTGTATTTTACTAGGTTTAACTAAGAGTGATGAAAGTGTCGGTCAAAGCAGACAAGCTTGTAAAAAATTATATGATTTGCTATATCAGCAAGATTTATCAAATATAAAATTAGAAATCACAAACGAATTTTAGAAAGGAGATAAAAGTTTAAGTAGGCCAAAGGCGGTATTCTAGCTCCCCTTTTTAAAGGGGAAATCAAAGCTAATAAGCCTTGACTATAATTATACAAAGTAGTATAATTATTACTAGAATTTTATGGTTCAATTTAATCACCACCTAACTGAGTGTTGATTAACACCAAAGGCGGCCACCTTTGGTGTTCCACCCTTTGAAATTATACTCAAATCTTACTTAAACTTATAAAATAAGAAATGATAAATCTTTTATTTAAAAACACAAAGCTTTATATCGCTTTAGCATTAATGCTTATACTTAATGTATTTTTATATCTTAAGCTAGATAGCACAAACGCAAAATTAGAAAAAAGTCAAAGTGATTTAAATTTAGCTTTGGGTGTAAATAATGAACTCGCAAAAATTACTCAGGAGCTTAAAATAAGACACGAACAAGAGTTAAAAGCACTCTTTCATGCAAATACTCAAAAAAATCAAATCAAAACAAGGGTTGATGATGTTAAAAACTATATATCCAAAAGCAATGAAACTAACACTACTAAGCTTTTTAATACTATGCTTGATAGGCTGTGGGAGTAAAACACAAGTATTAACCAAAATACAAATTCAAAAAGTGTAAATACTAATTGAAGTATAAAAAATGAAGTTGAAAATTTTTTAAATAGTGTTATGTTGCATTATAATATACTACTTTCTTTTGGATTTTTAGTATATGTTGTGACAATATATCATTTATTGAAATTATCACTCTAAAAACTTAGAGATGATCTAGCGATAGATTCTAACAATGATGGTTTTAACGGATAATAAGTATCAATGCGCTCCATTTCCTTGTATAGAGGGTACTAGCAATATCAAAATGATGATGCTCAAGTTGGTATTAATGATGAAAATAATAATGGTTGGGAAGATGATGGTTCTTATAGAGGACAAATTTTTATCTTTAATAAAAAAGATAATAGATGTCGCTCTAAAGACAAATTTTTTGGTTTAACTGGTGGTGGTTGCTGTGATAAAGATAAAGTATTTATAGGGCTTGTACCTTGTAAAGAAGATGAAAAAAGCTAGCAAAACTCAATAAGCAAAATAGATGTGTAGAAGTTGGTGAATATTGCTCTAAAAAAATTAAATTCATAGGTTGCATTCAACATAAAAAAACACATTGTTGTTTTAATTCAAAATTAGCAAGAATATTTAATGAACAAGGATGCCCACAAATTGGAAGAGGTTGGGGTTCTCCAAAGAGTCCTGATTGTAGAGGATTTACTCCAGAAGAATTTCAAAAGTTAGATTTTAGTGAAATAGATTTAAGTGATTTTATTGCTGATATTGTTGGAAGTATTGATGTAGATAAAATACAAGCTGATTCTATAAAAATACAAGAAAAGGTTGAAAGCAATCTTGAGAATTTAACAAGAAAACCTACTAATTAAAAAGAAAAATAAAATTATAGAAAGGAGATAGAGTTTAGTTAAAAGTTTGTTTGGTAAGCCAAAGGGATTATCCTAAACCCTGCAAAAGCAGGGGGTACTCAATGAGCCTTGACATAGCAAAGTGTTAAGAGTATAATTATAAGGATAATTTTTGTTAGCATTATGCTCACCTCCCTTCTGGGCGGTAAATTAACGCTAAAGGGTTGCGCCCCTTTGGCGTTGCACCCTTGATATAATTATATCAAACAAACTCTTTAACTTCTTTAATACAATTGATGAAAAGATTTTACATTTTATTCCTTAGTGCTTTAATTTTTGCACCTTCTTTATTATTTGGTGCTACAAATATAGATGATAATCATATTATCTTTACTTGGGGCTATGGTGAAGTAGCAAATGATATTTTACAAGCCATAAAAGGTATAACAAGTGGTGCTGATTATATGGTTAAGATTGTTATGGCTATTGCCTTTTTTACTTTTGCTATTAAAAAAGTAATGGACGAAAGAACTAGCCCTATATTTGAATTTGGTAAAATGATTTTTATCATGGTTATTATTTGGCAGTGTTTTTTAAGAGCGCCAAATGACGCTCAGCATAGATATATGATACATGATAATGTAACAGGTAAAGACTATATAGTTTCTCAAGTTCCACTTGGTATTGGTTTGACTTTTTCTTTCATGTCAAGAATGGAAGATTCCATTACTAAAGCTATGGAAAAATTTTATTCTACTCCACAATCTACTAATTTTTCTAATGCTGGATTTGGTTTTACTTTAAGATCTACTATGGATTTACCAGATTTAGAATTAAGTCAATTTAGTCCTAGAACACAAAAAAATCTTGATTTATTTTTTAGAAACTGTGTTATTTATGGAATGGACTTAAATAAAGGTAGAATGGATACTAATTTTAGACATAGTGATAATTTATATGAGGATTTATTTGAAATAGGACAGGGTAGTCAATTAACTTTATATTTTTGGGAAAAAGATAAAGGTAGTATTAGATCTTGTACTCAAGCAGGTGCTTTAATTAAGCAAGATTTAGGTTCTTTAGCTCCAAAAATAGAAACTATCCATGCGCGTATTTTAGGTAGTAAAGATGAAAACGCTTATAGAGCTTCAATGCAGGGTGTTTGGGAAATTTTCTCAGGACAAGCTACACAAGCAAGATCTCAATTAATGCAAGCTATGTTAATTAATGCTTCAAGAGATTCTTTAATTAATACTGCAAAAATGGTAGGACTTGATCCAAATGCAGTAGCTACAAATACAGCAGTAGCTGAGCAAAACTTCATGTCAAGTATGCTAACTCAAGGTATGATGGCTCAAACTTATTTACCACTAGCTAAAGCTTATTTAACAGTTTTAATTATAGGTTTATCATGGATTATGGCTTTACTCTCTATTATGTTTGGTGATTTTAGACATATAAAAATGTTTTTTACCTTATGTATATGGATAGTTTTATGGACTCCTATATTAAGTATTATTAATTATTTCAATGATTTAAATCTATCAAAAAGTGTTCAAGTGTTATTAGATGGCTCATTAAGTTTTTCTATGAGTAATAGTTTATCTTTCTTTAAACAAATATCTGAGCAAACCAATTTCATTAATTATCTTGTAATGCTTACTCCATTATTAGCTTTTGCAGTAGCTAAAGCTAGCGAGCAAGGTTTTGTGTCAGTGGCTTCATCTTTATCACAAACCCTACAAGGTGCTTCAAGAAGTGCAGGAAGTTTTACAAATCAGCAAGCTTTATCTACTGAAACCAAAATAGCTTCTCCTTTAGGTGAAGAAGTTATTGCTAAGTCTGCTGGTATAAATTCTGTTTCAAGTGCTTTGAATGTAAATGGTTCTATGTTTAGTAATGTTCAAGATCAAAGCGGTGCTACTAAAATACAAGATTATGCCACTGGCTCGTCTGCAACAGTTGGTGGCAATGGTAATGTAATGACAGCTGATATTAAAGGTATTAATGCTGGCATAACCGCTTCAAATCTTCAAACAAGACAAGAAAATCTAAGCAATGCTATTTCTAATTCAAATTTATCTTCGAAAGCATTAGAAGTTGCTAGCGGTCAATCAAATCAATATGGGCTTTCTGAGACTGATACTAATGCTATTGCTTCTGCTTCAAACAAAGCATTAGCTGAAGCTTATTCTAAGGCTACTGGAGTAGGTGTTGATCAAGCATATAGTGATGTTATGAGTGGTAAAATTGGTGGTAGTATTAACTTGAAAGTTGGAGATATGGTTAATATCGGCGCAGGAGGAGAATTATCAACACAATCAAAAGAATCTGAATCATGGTATCAAAAAATGAGTAAGGATCAACAAGAAACTTTCCAAAAAACATATAATGAAAGTCTTACAAATCAAATTACTAAGTCAAGTTCTAATATGTCTGCATTTAGCAATTTAGTTAAATCATCAGACACTACAAATTCAGCAGAAGTTCTTAGTTCTATGGATAGTTATACTAATGCCAAATCTATTAATGCTTCTGTTGGTTATGATGGTGGAGTTTCAATGATTAATAATTATATTGATCAAAACTATAGAGGTATCCATAATAAAGAAAATGTTGCTAGCGCAATGAAAGAATTGGAAACTTTGGCTGCTAATGGTAATCTAAATGAATTGGCAAAATATTCTGGAGTAAATTCAGATGTTACAAATAGTGGTTTAAATACACAAACTGCTCAAAATCACTATAATCCTCTTTCAGCAAAACAAGATTTTAATTCCACAACAGATCAAATTAATGCTAGCGAAAACGGCAGAATTGCTATGAGAAATACACCTAAAGACATTGTCGGTAGTGGTTCAGGTGTTGCAGGGGAAGCACAAAAGGCAGCAAATGCAGCAGAGCATAAAGCAAGTTCTGCTATTAAAGAAAGAGATGAAAAAATTAAAAAAATATAATGTATTAGAATATCTATATGGATATTCTAATATTTATTGTCATCGTAATGAACATTTTGTGGTAGATAAGAATAAGCTGGATTAGTATATTCATCATGCGAATTATCATTATCAGATTTAACTAAAAATTCTTTATTCAAAAAATGATTTGGATTTTTGAATATATTAATTTTGTATCTACCATTAGCTACTAAGACAATAATTTTTCTTTCAAGTATCTTTTTCAAGATTAACGAAGTTAAAGTTACAGAAATAGCAATAGATAAAGATAATACAGCAATATAAGATAAATTAAAATTAACAAAAAAAGAATAATATTGGGAATGAGCTACTAAGGCAGGAGCAATAGAGCAAACAACATTACAAAATAAGATAAGCGGTAGAAAACCTTTACCTTTTTCAAATAGTATTATTTTTACAATATAAAACGAATATGTAAAGCTCAAAAATGATAAACTATATGTAATAAAATTTAAATCTTTTGTTATTTGACTCAACAACAAAGACAAAGCTAAAACAATAGCAACTAATAATGCTGTAATTATCTTTGCATTTAAACTCAAACCTTTTTTCCTTACCACATTTTCCATAATCTCAACCTCTTGTTTTTGATTTTCTAATTTTCCCATATATATATTTATACTTCTTTTAACTCTAAATAAATCATACTTAATTACATTAGCAACAGCGCTTAATCTAATTTCCTCATTATCGTGAGCTGCGAAATTTCTAGTATCATTTATTCTTTTTAAATCTTTTTTGTCAAATAAAGATAAGATTTCATCATCAGCACTTTCTTTGATTTTTTTAAAGCTTTCACTGATTTTAATTAGAGAAACAAAAATAAATCTTTGTGCATTTTCATCGTGCAATGTTTTTAATACATTCTCATCTTTGATTTGCTGATAAATTAAATTAATCTCATTTGCAATTTTTTGTAATCTTTTTATGTTCTCTAATCTTATTTCATTTGACATTTAAATTCCTTTACATTTAATATTAAAATTATACCAAAATTTACAATAAAAATCAAGTTTTTTAGTGCTTTTAAATGCCTATTTTATAGTATTTTGCAAGGGTTTTTTATATTTTACATTTTTGTCCTTTATAAAGTTTATTTTAAGTGCTTTTTAAGCGTATTTTTTACACATAAAAGTCCTTTATATATCCCCTAAATGTCCTTTATAAAGTCCATTTTTTCTTTTTTTATTATTTTTTGCTTAAAATCTACCAAAAAAGTGCTTTATTTCGCCCCTAAAGGTGCTTTATATATCCCACAAAACTCCTTTATAAAGTCTTTTTTTAAGCATTAAATATTGATATATTAGTATTTATTCTGTTTTATAATTTAACTTATTAATTTTAACTTTAAAATTAATATTGGTAAGATAAAAAATATTTTTTGTAAGATAAAATAGGTATCATTAATTAATTTTTAAGAATTTAGCGTTAAAATACTAATACAAAAAATAAAGTAGAGTGTTGACCGAACACATTGCGTTACACGCAAGGCGATAACAGACAAGGCAATGACTCTACTTCTTTTTTACTTTCTTTTCAGTATTTTTTAAATAATTTACTATGACTGCCTAGTTTTAAAATATTTAACTCCAGTTCTTCATCATGTTTTTGATAAATCAATAATAAATTAGACTTTACATGACACTCTCTAAAATCTTTTAATGCACCTTTTAATTGATGATCTTTATATTTTGGTTCTAAAATTTCATCGTTAGAAAGCTTTATAATAACTTTATCTGTTATTTTACGCTCTTCGTTACTTATTTTTTTATAGGCTTTTATAAAATCTTTATGATAATAAATTTTATATTTTGCCATCTTGATAAGCTTTCACAAAATCTTGATGTGAATTAAAGCTTAATACAGTGTTATCTTTTTTTTCCTTACTAAGCTCTTTGCTTGCATTTAATATCTTATTTTCAAAATTACTTAGTTTAGGTTTAGAAACTTTACATTTAGCATTTATACTTTTAGCTAAACCTTTAAATGCAGGCAAAAAATCTTCACTGACATTTTCAATAATAAGAGTCATGAAATTCCTTTCTCAAAATCATATAATATAATTATATTGTATTTTAATCAATTTAAATTAATTTCTTATACTTATTTTATTGTTTCAATGTGAAGATTAAAAGCACTAAGATAAAATATTATTTTGTGATGATTATAAAATGTGTTATAATGTATTACAAATAATACAAAGGTAAAATCATGAGAACAATATCGTTAAGAATTAGTGATCAAGAAGATATTCTACTAAAAGAATATCTAGCAATTAATAATTTACAACTATCAAAATTTATAAGAGATACTATTTTAGAAAAAATAGAAGATGAGTTAAATTTAGATGAAAATAAAATTTTAATTTCACTCAAAGAAGCTAAAAAAGATAATATTTATAGCATTGAAGAAGTGTTTAAAAATGTATGAGATAAAATTCTCAAGTAGTGCCAAAAAATCAATTGAAAAACTTGATCAGCAAGTAGCAAGAATTATTAAGAGCTGGATTATTAAAAATTTAATAGAATCAGATAATCCAAAAAAATTAGCAAAAGAACTTAAGGGTAATTTAAAAGGTATTTATAGATTTAGAGTGGGTAATTATAGAATGCTTGCTGAAATTAATGATAATGAATTGTTTATTTTTATATTCGAAATAGGACATCGAAGAGAAATATATAAGAAATTTAAAAAATAAATTTCTCAACTATACATTAAATTATTTATATCATAATAGAAAGAAAAAAGGAAGTAAAATGGAAAAACTATCCCAAGAAGAAATACAAAAAGCTATGAGAGAATGTGTAGTAAGTTCTTATACTTATGATCCAGCCAATCCTAATGGCTATTCTCAAGATTTATTTGATGTAGAAAATGAAGTTTTTGCTAAAGATTATGAGTTTATAGAAAAGTGTGGTTTAGATGATATGGTAAAACACAAAGAAAGTGGTTGTGTTTTTAAAGTTTTTTACAAACAAGATCACAAAGTTAGACTTCTTAGAGTTAGCAATATGCAAGCAATGAATAGTTTTGAAAGCTATAGGGGTATAATGGCAAAAATAATAGGTTTTAAGCCAGAAGATTAAGAGTGATAAAAGCAAACGGTTTTTAAGAAGTTTAGTGAATTTTTAGAAGAACATCATATTTTTCCTATAAATTCTAATATAGGAAAAGAGATATCTAAAAATTTATCTCATCTAATGATAATATAATTAATAATATAGCAAATATAGCACTTATTACAAAAGAATCTAATAATAAAATCAATAATAAAAATCCAAGCACATGTATAAAAGAGTTGCTAAATAAAAAAATACAAGATAATCAATAAGAACAATTTTTTAAAGATTTAGAAACACATTTTATAACAAAAGATATGGTTGAATATTTTTAAATGATGATTTTGAGAATTTTATTATTAGTCGAACAGCTTTAATTTATGATTATATGAAAAACATTACTTAAATTCATAGGATAACTATGTTATCCTAACTATAAAATATATATCAACAAGATATAGTAAAAACTTTAAATAATTTTTATTTTAAGCTTTCTAGCATAAAATTCATCATAGTCCAAACGCTTGAAAGTATAGTTACTGTAGTTGCTACTGCAGTACCTAAAAGCCAATAAAGTGCTTTTTGCTTAGCGCTAGAAATTTGTTCTGAGAATTCAGTTTTAATTTCAGCTATTTCAGTTTTAATTTCAGCTATTTCAGTTTTAATTTCAGCTATTTCAGTTTTAATTTCAGCTATTTTGGTGTTAATAATTCCTTCTAGTCTTGCAACTTCAGAATAAATTAAATTTTCCAATCTTTTAATCTCTGATTGAAATAAATCTTTACTTACAAGCTCTTGTCTTATTTCTTCTATAGTTTGATTTTTAAGATTTTCAAAATTCAATCTTTGAGTAGTTGCTCTACCATTAACAAGTTCTTCAAAAGCTTTAATTAATTTTTGTGATTGTTCAGGATTAGAAAAAATACTTTCTAATAAAGCTTTAAAACTTTCATTAAGTATATACTCTTTTTCCTGAGCCATAATATTTCCTTGCATATTTAATCTTTTGTCATTATAACACAATTTGTTATAGGTTATTTATTTTATATATCAAGCTTTTGTATTTAACTTATATTAAGCTGTTTTATACTAGATTGTAGGCATTTTCAATGTTTTTTGCGCATATTCACTATATGCAACTTCAACTATAAAAGGTTTGTTTTGTATCAGTTTTATAAACCTCACAAATTGCAACTAAATCTTGAGTGTATTGCCATTTGATTATTCACTAATTTTGGATAGTTTTTAATCTCACTATAAGAACGAATACCACTAAATTTTCCGCTTTTGTGAGCAATAGCTAAAAAGCTCATCTCTACTCACTAAAGGTTCTATTTTTTCAACCCACACATCTTTACCATTTTTTGTAACTTTTGCCCTACGAGGAACAAAAAATACTTGGCGTAAGAAAGGATCTAGACCATATTTAGTTGCAACACTAAGGTAATATTTTATTTCTGTTTTATTACTCCCAACTTATAGAGTGTGTTAAGAGCTAAAAGCTAAAGACTAACTTTTTCTTTCATTAGTATATTTATCGTTAAAATAATGAGCTACTAAAACCAATGTGCCAAAAATAAGAGTGATAGCCCCAATTAAAATAGCTATATTATAACCATCCATTCTCTCTTATTTTCTTTTAAAAAAAGATCAATCTTTAAGAAAGATCGATGATAGTGCAACTATCGCCCATTTGCAAACCATAAAGACTATTTACAAATAATCCTACGCCAATAGATTCTATGAATCTTAAGATTGTTTCGCAGGTATTTTTATAAATAATACTTTTTAAAATTTTTATTTTATATATTATCTAGCAATAAAAAATAAAAGCTAAAAGATATAAACATGCTTCTATTATAAAATATCAAAATCAATTATTTTTTATTATTATCGGTTTTTTTATCTTTATCAAAGTCATAAAATGTCACAAATATAGCAACTGTTATTGCAAAGGCTAATACAATATATTGTCCCATTTTATTTCCTTTTTTTGTTATAAAAATTATTAAATTAATATATTATCTAATCAATTTTAAAAATACAATATTATTTTTTAATTATAATATTTCCAAAGATCTAGCTTTTATCAACTTTGTATTATATCCATAGTTACTTTGTTGATATTTTTGATATTTGCGAAATCTACAAATTTCTACTAAGAATAGTTTAAATAATATATTTACAGAAAAATGTTTATAAGTTATAAAGTCTATTTTTGATATATTCTTTATATTATTAGCTTAGGATTTTTAATGGGTGCAAGCGAAACTATTTTTGAAATTATCTTGGAAAAATTAAAATAGGCAAATAAATAATAAAACAAAAGGATAGATATGTTTAAAAACGAAGAATATATAAAGCAGAGAAAAGCATTATGGATAAAAAGTTTTGAAGCTTTTAAAGATGATGAAGAATTTCACAAAGAACAATTAGAACTTGCTGAGGCAGGAATAAATGATGGATTTGAGGAAGATCAATTACATAAATTAAACCAAAATTGTAAAAAAAGACAAAAAAACTTACTCATAAATATTTAAATTGTTTTAGCTAAAAAACCAATTTCAGATATTATTGATTAATCTGTATATAATCACAATATAAAAAAAGAAGCAGAGTTTTTTTAAATACCATTATATTGTTCTAATAATTTTCTAAAATAATATAGATTACTTTGAGTTAGATTATTTAGTGAATTTTTATCAATCTCACGCTGATCATTGCAAAAAACAGCGATATTACAAAAATACTTTTCAGCATTTTCTATACATCCATCTTTATTTAATATTTGAGAATATAAATCGTTAGTAGATGATTTAAAATTCTTACTATCGCTATATCCTAATTTTTTATAAAAATTTGTTTTGTTATTTTTACTATTATCTACAAAATGAAATCTAAGCCAATCTTCAAAATCATCAAGAGTAAGAAATAAATGTATATCTTTTGACTTTTTTATATGTTTTATAAGTTTTTCTAAAATTTTTAACTCATTAGTATCACTTTTTGCTCTATCTAGATCCATTACAATAATAAGTTTATCAATATAAGGTGCTTTTTCTATTTTATAAAGAATGTTTTTATATGAATTATTATTTTTTAAATTTTTTACATCTATTTTAACATTATCATAATTTAGATATTTAAAAAGGGAATTAAAATAATCTTCTTCTGTTTTACCTTCACACCAAATCTGTATACTGGGTTTTGTTTTTTTATTCATCATAAAGCCCTTTTAAATAATCAATATATGCTTTTTTATTTTCGCTTCTAATATCATAATCGTAGTAAGTTCTTATCTTACTCTCTAGGTATTGATCTTTTTGAATTAAAAATATTTGTTGTGAATTTAAAAAACTAACATCAAATAATAAAACATTATGAGATGAAACAATTAATTGTCCATTATGGTTTTCCTCTGTATTAATAAGATTGTTAAATATAAGTATTAGCGCCAAAGTGCTTATTGAAGAATCTAATTCATCAATAAAAACAATTTTTCCTTCCTTGATAATTTGGGTTATTTTATCTGCAAAATATACTATTTTTTTAATACCTTCTGATTCTATTTGATAATTAAATTTCTTTCCATTGCGAACAAAAAAGATTTCGTATATATTCTTTCCATCTTTTTCATACTTTTTAAACTCAAAATCTTTTATAGTTTTATCTAGCAATTGAAAAATTTCCAAAATACTTTCTTTGTGTTCTAAAAAATATTTCTTTTTATTTTCTTCAAATTCAAAATTATATTTTTTTGAATAATTACTATTCATATAAACTTCAATATTGTTTATAAGATTTACAAATATTTCTTTTTGCTCTATTTCAAAATCTTTTAATAAGTAAAATATATTTTCACTAAGATTTCTTGAAAAAAATGACTCTAATAGCTTATTATCTTCTTTACTGTAAATATTAAAAATAGCCTTATCATTCTCAAATTCATATATAATTTTATTATTTTTCAAAAAAGATTCTTTTAGGATATATTTTTTATCAAACTCTATCGAATATGTAAAAATATCTTTATTGTTATTAGATAACTCAATACTTAATTTTATAGAATTTGAATTTTCATTAAAGGCATTGTCTGTTAAATGCTCTCTTAGGGTATGAGAAAAGCCATATTTAATTATATTTAGTAAAATTTTTACGCCTATAAAAAAGTTAGTTTTTCCGCTAGTATTCTTTCCAAAAAAAACTGCTGATTTCATAGGTTTCCCAGCTTGTGATAAATTAAAATTATACTCATATTTTGTATTTTTCAACTTACTTTTTGGCTTTGCTGTAAAATCAACAATTTGTGTTTCTATTCCAAAAGAATATAGACCAGATATTTCTATTTTTCTTAACATAATATTTTCCTTTTGCGTTATTATAAAGCATTGATAGTTAATATAAACATAAAATATGTTTATGTTTAAAAATATATAGTTTTAAAGTCTGTTTTGATATTTTTATAATATTCACTAAAGAATTAAAGCTATAAAAATGAATTAATAAAAATACATTCTTAATCAAGGTAAAAAATAAACAACTTAGCAAATTTCAATATTGCACTCCATAGGCATATAAAATATTCGTATAAAACTAAATCCACAAAAATATATTTGCTCTTAATGATTTAAATGAAATATTCAATAAATATATTTTTAAATATTGTTAAGAATAAAATAAGTTATTATAAAGCCCTTTGAAATTAATATAATAATTATGGCTTCAAAGAAAACTAAAGCATAAAACTGTATAAGAAGATATCTCTATAAAGAAAACACTACTGATCTAATAAGCTTTCTAGTAGGTATAATATCCATTTATAATTACACAAAATAAAAATACAAAACTTTTATATTTATAAGTTACAAAGTTAATTTTTGATATATTCTTTATATTATTAGCTTAGGAGTTTTAATGAGTGCAAACGAAACTACTTTTGAAATCATCTTAGAAAAATTAAAAAAAGCAAATTTAAACACTAGATCGAAGGGATCTATGTTTGAAAAACTTTCAAAACATCTTTTAAAAGAAAAAGATACAGCAAATATTTATAAAAATATTTATCTTTGGGATGAATGGGATAAAAAAGATGGGCAAGATTGTGGTATTGATCTAATCATTCAAACAAAAGATGATGATTATATTGCAGTTCAATGTAAATTTTATGAAAATTCAAAAGTAGATTTTAAAGATTTAAGTACTTATTTTAGCAAGTTGCAAAGTGGAATAGGGGAGATTAAATTTAGTAAAGGCATTATTATAAGTACTAGCGATCTTACTCAAAACGCTAAAAAAGAGATGGAGCAAATTTTAAAAAACACACCTATAGAATTGATCACTTTAGAAGATTTTTTAAATTCAAACATAAGTTGGGATAAATTTGATCCAAATAATTCTTTAGAGCTGCCAATTACTGCAAAGAAAAAACCAAGAGAACATCAAATACAAGCCATAAATAACATAAAAGAATATTTTGCAAACAAAAATAATACAAGAGGCAAGCTTATCATGGCTTGTGGTACTGGGAAAACTTTTACTTCTTTAAAAATTATAGAAGAAATTACTCCTAAAAATTCCATTGTTTTATTTTTAGCTCCTAGTATAGCTTTAGTAGGGCAAACATTTAGAGAATATTGCAAAGAGAAAACTGATGATTTTGTTGCTTCTATTGTATGCTCAGATAGTAAATCAGGTAAAAGCATTGAAGATGATATAGATATTTTAGAATTGCCCATTCCTGCTTCTACTGATACACAAAGCATTAAAAAAGCTTACGATATAGCTAAAAAAGACAACAAAAGATTTATCATCTTTTCTACTTATCAAAGTGTTGAAAAAAATCATGCAAGCTCAAAAACAAAACGATCTAGATGAGATTGATCTAATCATTTGCGATGAAGCTCACAGAAGTGTAGGAAATTTATATTCAGGTAAGGAAAAAGATAAACTAAATACTTTTACTCTATGCCATAGTGATGAAAACATCAAAGCCAAAAAAAGAATTTACATGAGTGCTACTCCAAAGATTTATTCTAGTTCTCAAAAAAGCAAAGCTTTGGAAAGTGATAATGAAGTATTTTCTATGGATGATGAAGAAATTTTTGGAGATGAAATTTATAGTATTAATTTTAGAGAAGCAGTTGAAAAAGGCTTACTTACCGATTATAAAGTTATTATTTTAGCTATTAAACAAGAAGGTATTGCAAACATAGCAAATACAGCCATAGCAAAATTAAAAGATGAAAAAAATGTAGATGAAAAATATGTAGATATAGACTTTGTATCTAAAATCATAGGTACGCATAAAGGTTTAGCAAGAAATGATTTAGTTGCTCTTGATGAAAATAACCAAATAGATAATGACTTTTTAGAAGAAATGGATAGTAATATTTCAAGAAGAGTTATAAATTTTTGCAAAAGCATAAGAGATTCTAAAAATATAACCAATTCTTTTAAAATTATTATGCAATGCTATGATGAAGCATTAAAAAAAGATTCTTTTAAAAATCTTGATATAAACATAGATCATGTTGATGGAACTATGAACTCCAATATAAGATTAAACAAACTAAATAATCTCAATTCCCCAAAAGAAAATACTTGTAATATACTAAGCAATGCAAGATGTTTAAGTGAAGGTGTGGATGTACCTGCTTTAGATAGTGTAGTATTTTTTGATGGAAGAAATTCTATGGTAGATATAATCCAATCAGTAGGTAGAGTAATGAGAAAAGCTCCAAATAAAAAAACAGGTTATATCATACTGCCTTTAGCATTAAGCGAGAATGAGCTTTCAAATTTAGATGAGGCTATAAAAAATACCAATTTTTTAAATATATGGAATATCTTAAAAGCCCTAAGAAGTCACGATGATACCTTAGTAGATGAGGCTGTATTTAAAGAAAAGATCAAAATAGCTGTGGCTGATTATGTGGCAGATGAAAGCTCAAATAATACAGATAAAAACTACGAGCCAAGCTTGTTTGATAGCTTCACCTTAAGCGAACTTGCAAACACGATGTATAATGCCATACCAACTAAACTTGGTGATAAAGGTTATTGGCAAAGCTTTAGTGCAAAAACAGCTAAAATAGTAGAAAAATTAAACATTAGATTAAATGCTATTTTTAAAGATCATCCTGAAATTTTAGAAGAATTTTTAACTTCCTTAAAAGAAAACATTCACCCAAATATCAAAGAAGATGAAGCCATAGATATGATATGCTCTCACATTATAACTAAACCTATATTTGATGTTTTATTTGATAAGAATATGGATGATAATCCTATAGGAAAAGCTCTTGATGAAGTAAATAAAAAGTTAAATACCTTTGGTTTAGATGATGAAGAAACAAGATCTTTAAAAGCCTTTTATAAAAACGTAGAAGAAAATGTAAAATTGGCAAAAAGTCAAAAAAGCAAACAAGAACTCATTAAAAACTTATACGATACTTTCTTTAGATCAGCTTTTAAAAAACAAGCTGAAAAATTAGGTATAGTTTATACTCCTATACAAGTGGTTGATTTTATACTTCATTCTGTTAATGAGCTTTTAAAAAGACATTTTAATACAGATTTTAACGATGAAAATGTAAAAATCTTTGATCCATTCACTGGAACTGGAAGTTTTATCACAAGATTATTAAGTAAAGAAAATGACTTAATTAGCGATGAAAATTTCAAAAACAAATACGAAAAAGCAATTTTTGCTCAGGATATTATTTTACTTGCTTATTATATAGCGCTTATTAATATCACTCAAACGGGTAATGAAAGGATGAACTCTTTAGATAAATTTAAAAATATAGCCTTAGCTGATAGTCTTGATTATCTAGATAAAAAAACACAAGATAATGGCTTATTTGCTTTAGAATTTAAAGATTTAGAAGAAAATAAAAAGATCAAAGACTTAATAGCCAATGAAAAAATCAAAGTCATCATAGGCAATCCTCCTTATTCAACTGGAGCAAGTAGTGCAAATGATAATAATGCAAACATTTCTCATCCAAATTTAGAAAAACGCGTTAAAGAGACTTATGGCAATGAATCAAATGGTAAATTTGGTAATTCAACAAGGGATACGCTAATTCAAGCTATACGTATGGCAAGCGATAAAATACAAGATAACGGCATTATAGGTTTTGTGGTAAATGGAGGCTTTATAGATGCAACAAGTGCTGATGGCTTTAGAAAATGCGTAGCTAAAGAATTTAGCGATATTTATATTTTAAATTTAAGAGGAAATACAAGAACTTTTGGAGAAAAAGCTAAACAAGAAGGCGGACAGATATTTAGTTCTGGATCACGTGCAACAGTGGCTATAGTATTTTTCATAAAAGATACAAATGCTAAAACAAATAAAATTCATTATTATGATATAGGAGATTATCTAGATAGACAAACTAAGCTTGATAAATTAGATAATTTTAAAAGTATAATAAATGTGCCTTTTATAAATATAATCCCAAATGAAAAAGGCGATTGGATCAATCAAAGAAGAGATGATTTTGATAAATTAATGCCTTTAAAAAGCGATAAAAATGAATATGGAATTTTTGCTATAAATGCCACAGGCATAGTAACAAATCGTGATAGCTGGGCTTATAATTTTTCTAAAGAAAAGCTTGCAAATTCTATGCAAAAATGCATAGCTACTTATAATGAAGACTTAGCTAAATTTGATCACAAAGCATTTTTAGATAAAAATAAAAATATTAAAAAATCTGAACTTTATAAAGAGCTAAGCGATAATGATATAACCATAGATAATACTAAAATAGCTTGGACTAGAGCTTTAAAAAAAGATTTAATAAATAATGAAAAAATCAAAGATTTTAATCAAGAAAATATAAGAGAAATTTCTCATCGTCCCTTTACTAAAGAATATCTTTACTGGGATAAAACTTGGAATGAAGAACAATCTCAATTTTCAAAATTATTTCCTAAAAATACAGATGAGAATTTATTGATTTTAACAAGTTTAATGGCGACTAAAGAATTTTCATCTTTTATAGTAAATTCTATAACCGACTATCAAACTTTAGCCAACACTCAAGCTTTTCCGCTTTATTTTTATCAAGAAAATGGAAGTAAAGAATACGCTATAAGTGATTTTGCTTTAGATGAATTTAAAAAACAATTAAAAGATGAAACTATAAACAAAGAAGATATATTTTATTATATATATGCTATTTTAAATCACAAAGGCTATTTAGAAAAATACAAATTTGAACTTTCAAAAGAAGCTCCAAGAGTGCCTATAAGTAAAGATTTTAAAAACTTAAGCATTTTGGGTAAAAAGCTAGCCACTTTACATTTAAACTATGAAAATAATGAAATGTTTAAAGAAGTAGAATTTAAAGATGGAGTTTTGGCTGATACAGACAATGATGAGTTTTATAAAGTCACTAAGATGAAAAAACTAGGAAATGATATTTTTTATAATCAAAATATCACTATAAAAAATATACCAAATATTGCTTATGAATATAAAATCAATGGCAAAAGTGCGATTGATTGGATTATCGATCGCTATCAAATAAGCATAGATAAAAAAAGTTTAATAGAAAATAATCCAAATGATTATCAAGGTAGTAAATATATCTATGAACTTCTTTTAAAAATCATTGATTTATCTATAAAAAGCGTTGATTTGATAGATGAGATTAGTAAAATGAAGTGGGAGTGAAAATGCAAATAAATACAGGTTCTTCATTATGATTTTAGAAAATGAAATTTTTTCACACATGAAGATTTTCTTTAAAATATATTTTGAAGAAAATAAAAAAGGAAATTATCTTCCTGACAAGTTTAAATGTTTTGAAGAAGTTAAAAATATCGATGAGAAAATTTCAAATCTAAAAAAAGGATTAAAAAATAATAAAGACAAAAAAGTCAAAAAAGAAATAAGTAATTGTTATAGAAAAAAAATAGAAATTTTAAATAAATTATTTTGTGAAATACAAAATAAAATAGACAATGAAAAACTAAATATCCATATAGATGTTAAGAGTATAAAAGATAAAGATACTTATATTATAGATACTAAAAATGAAGCTTTATTTTTTGCGTTGAAATTTGCACAAAAAGATATACAAAGATCTTTTAAGGTTAAACAATCTGATAGAAATGCAATAATCGAACAAATTAAGTGTTTAATAGATGATGAAATTCCTAAATTTATTATAAGACTTGATATAAAAAATTTTTATGAAACTATACCGCATGATAAATTAAAAAAAATAATTAAAGAAAATTATATTTTAGAACCAACATCAAAAAAAATCATTTTTACTATATTAAAAGAATATAGTAAATTATCTAACAATCAAAATATCGGAATCCCTAGAGGAATAGGGATTAGTGCTTATTTATCTGAGCTTTATATGAGAAATTTTGATAAAAAAGTTAATAATTTAAAAGAAGTTGTATATTATGCAAGATATGTAGATGATATCATAATAATCAGCACTTCAAACATAGGAAACAAAATTAAAAAATTATTAAAAAATGAGACAGGATTATCTTTTCATGATAGCACAAGCCAAAAAAGAAAAATCATTGATACTTCAAAAAATAAACAGTTGCATTTTGATTTTCTCGGATATGCTTTTAAAAAAGAAAAAGAAAAATTATCAATTAGTTTAAGTAAAAATAAAATAAAAAAATATAAAAACAAAATAACTAAGACTATAGAATGTTACAACAAACAAAGTAAGCATGATGATACAAATGCTAGAAGAATGTTAAGAAAAAGATTAAAATATTTAACTGGTAATATAGCTTTAAAAGGCGTTAAGAAACATATATATACGGGCGTATTTTACTCAAATAGGCATATTAACAATATTAGTTGTTTTCAAAAATTAGATAATTTTTTAAAAAATGAATTAAAAAAAATAAAACCATATGAAAAACTAAATATTGATTTAAAAAATTTACAAAAGTTAAAAAATGAAATTAAAGAAAAATATTCTTTTGTAAAAAATTTTGAAAACAAAAAAAATTTTTCGTTTAAAAAGTAACAATGATTTAAAAAATATATCTTTGGCATGGAAAAATTAATATGAAATACAAAAAATACAAAATAAGATACAGAAAAGAAAGAGTTGTTTTATCAGAAATTTTACCTTATGAAGTTCCTATAATTTTCTCAAACAAAAATTTCTATAATTTTTTATTAAAAAATAAAACAAAAATTAATAATTATTTTGATAATTCCACAAATATTAAAAAGAATTTTAAAAAAATGTTAAACTTACTTTTTATAGATAGAGAATTTGATTATTATACCATACCTTTTCACTTTAAAATTCCACACAAAACAAATGAATATAGAAAATTATCAATCATACATCCGGCACATCAAATCAAAGTTATGAATTTTTATGATACTTATAAACAAGCTATTTTGTATTTTTCAAGTAAAAGTGAATTTTCCATCAGAAAACCCTATAAAGTTGCTAATTTATTTTATAATAAAAATGATTTTACGAATACAAAAAACATAGATGACGAATTAAATAACAGTATAGAAATAAAACATCATAAAGAAAAATATTTTAAAAGTTTTTTTGCTTATAAAAATATAGTCGTATATACATGTTTTACGAATCATATGAGTATCAAAAAAACGAGAAATTATTTAAAAAATTATATAAATTTGATATAAGCAAGTGTTTTGATAGCATATATACACACTCTATCGCTTGGGTTGTTTATGATAAAAAAATAATAAAGGATAATTTAGGTAGTAAAACCAAAAACACATTTGTTGATAAATTTGATAGATTAATGCAAAATATGAATTACAAAGAAACAAATGGTATTTTAATAGGATCTGAATTTTCTCGTATCTTTGCAGAATTAATTTTACAAAAAATAGATAAAGCAGTTTTAAATAAATTAACTGAAAATAAAATATTACATAAAAAAGATTATGCAATATTTAGATACGTAGATGATTATTTTCTTTTTTATAATGAAGATGATGTAAAAAATTTGATAATCCAAACTTTTAATAATGAGTTGCAAAAATATAAGTTTTATCTAAATGAATCTAAAATGGAAGAATTTACTAAACCTTTTGTTACTAATATAACAATAGCTAAGAAAAAAATAAAAGATTTATTAAAAGAATTTGATTTCGATAGCAACAATAAATACACAATAGATTCAAAAGATATAATTGTTAATTTTAAAGCAATTTTAAAAGAAAATGAAATTAAATATAATGATATTTTAAATTACACTTTAGCAATAATTGATAAAAAAATAGATTTTATCAATAAAGATATAAATAAATATATAATTATTGAAAATATTATAAATAATCTTAACGAAATTAAAGCCGAATTAATTTTAGTAAAATTGAAAAAAAATTTAAATAATATTAAGAAAAATAAAATAAAAAACATACAAAAAGATATTGAAAATATAATGCAAACTATTGATATTCATATACAAAATTTAAAAATAAAAAAAGAGCTTAAATTTGATAAAGAAGACCTTGCTAAAAATATTAACAATTATAAAAAAACTATCAAAGATTTAAAAGATAGTATTTATGAAGACAAAGAAATCACTAAATACATTAATAATAGCTTAGATGAACTTAGTGCGTTAAAAGATTTTTTTGAAATGTATATAGATATGAAAGATAGTTTTAAAAAAACGATTAATGAAGTTGATGAACTTTTTTCTTTTAATGAAAATGGTGAATTTGATAATATAAAATCTATAATTAAAAATAACTGCTTGAAAATAAAAGATAAACTTTTTATTCATTTGAAAGAAATGTTAAAATTTGTTTTTTTTATATATTCAGAATCAGACAAAACTTCTGCTACGGTTAAATTATCTTTAATTCTTGCTAAATTAATTAACTTTATGAATCATAATTATTTTGATAAATATTTAAAAAACAAACTTTATAAACTTATTTTTGATGAAATTCATCATTTGCTAAAAAAGAAATAAAAGTAGAAAATATTCACACAATCAAAATTTATATTTATTAATTAACTTAAAAGAGATAAAAAACTATAAAAAACTTAATTTTAATATTTTAGAAACAATTTTCTTAAGTGAAGAAATGAATTATTTTGATATTGTAGTATTATTATACTATATAGAGAATGATCCTGAATTTAAAGAGATAAAAAAACAAATCAAAGACAAAATTATTGATAAATATAAAGATTTTAATAACAAAAATACAGAATTAACATTATTAAGTATGGATATTCTTGCTTGTCCTTTTCTTGATAAAGATTTTAAAGTAAAAATTTTAGAAAATTATAAAATTAATGAAGAGAATATACAAAATTATATTATAAATTTTTCCATGGAACAAAAATTTTGGTTTGTAAAATGGAAAAATGTTAATATATTAAAGGAGCTCGAAGAAAAGAAATCTTACGAAGTTTACTAATCTTATAGTATAATTTAACATATGCATTCACAGATAAATTTTAACACACACATATGCGAAATAAACTATCTGTGGTTTATTTTATAAGCCTAAGAGATTTTACTTTTCTTAGGTTTATTTTGTGATTGATTTAATAAATAATTATTTTTGTAAATTATTGCTATAATATACAACCGTCACGGCAAGTAAGATCCGTTCGAGCTTGCCAAAATTACACAAATAATAACTAAACACCACTTCCTTAACATAACCCAACAAAACAAGCTCATAAATCGATTTTAATTATTCAATGCTAGATTGATATTGCTTTATAGTAGATTTTTGATTTTAAGCTTATTTTTGTTTATATTTGGCGGTATTTAATTGCAATAAAATCTTTATAATATTTTCAAAGTCTTTAACATCTTCATTTAATAAAGCACATTTATTGCTTAATATGGCATATTTATAAGCATTGATAATATCTAAATCAGGATATTTTTCTTGTAAGCTTTTTATTTTGCTTGATTGTTTTACTCTAGCGAGTTTTGATTTATAGAGATTTTTATATTTATCATAAAGTGAAGAGCTAATGCCAATTAAAGCACCTTCATTTTTAGTTTCTTTAAAGACTCTTAAGACGAATTTGATACAGCCATTTTTTCTGTTAATGCGTCTTGTATCATAAGGATTTTTTAAAGAATATTTAGTGCAATTTACTACCCAAGTGTGAATTATTTTTTCTAATCTATCACTTTTGTTTTGCGTAGGAGCTTCATCTAGTTTTATCTCATCTTTAGAATTATCAGCAGATACAGTTTTTTTGAAAAATATATTTTTAAACACAGAATAACTTGCCTTTTTTAACAAAAATTTATAATATTTTATCATACAAAAATTACAAAATCATAACATTTTCATTTTTTAAAAAAACACAGCAAATCTCAAAAAAATCTCAAAAAAATACTAAAGGTAACGAAAACATATAATATATACTTACGAAGTAATGTATAGGTGTACGATTATTTTTTACAAAAATGACAAATTTTATAAAAATCTATAAAAAATACTCTAAAAATTTATCAAAATATACGAAATATATACTTTTTAAGCTAAAGGTAACGAAAATGATATATCTACATAAGTACGGAGTAGTGAATTATTTTTATATTGCGGAAAAATATACGAAATATATACTTTTTTATATTAAAGGTAACGAAAATGATATATCTACATAAGTATGGAGTAGTGATTATCTTAAAATGGGCTATTTTTTATAAATTTTATCTATAAAACTCCAAAAATAAAGCTTTAAAATACAGCTTAAAATTTCCATTTTACTAAACTTTTTATCAAAACAAAAAAAAGGTAAGATTTTTTGAAAAAATTAACTTGTATTTTTTGGAGATTTGTTTCATAACTCTTTAAAAAAATGAAGATATATTTTAAGAAAAAATGAGAGTATTTTTAAGCTAGCGATCCAACTAAAATAAATTTTATTTTTATAAAAAATAAAAAAGATAAAATCAGATTAATTTTTATTTTAATATCAATCATGATCACCTCCTTATAAATTAATAAAATATAAAAAAGATCATAGCTTAAGCTAATCGCTAGCTTAAAAATACTAAGTGATATAATTTTATAATAATTTTAAATTAAAATATTTTTTATATTTTTGATAAAAAGATTAAGATGTATATAAAATAATATTTGCTTAATCCTAAAAGCAAAAAACCGAAAAAGCCGAGAAACCATTATTTTACCAATACTAATAATTATAAAATTTCATATGTTTTAATGGTTTAACTAATTTTAAAGCCTTATGAATAAAATAAATAAATTATAATGTATTTAGTTTATACTGTCTTCTTTTAATAAAAAAAGAAATAGAGAATGAATTAGCAATTGAATATAAAAAAGTAAAATGTATTTTTTATTTTATTCTTTTTTTAAATATTTTTATAAAAGTCAATTTCTTTTTTAGATTATAATGATAAATTATATTATTTTAATATGGAGTGTTAAGAATTAATTTTTGAGAAAAAAACCGCTACCAAAACCGCTCCCTGAGTTTTTTAAAAAAATTAAAAAACACTTTGAAAAGTAATGGTGCCCGAGGTCGCCATGTAATTTACCAACCAAATCCCTAAATATCCATACTTTAATGAAATATTTTTCATTTGCACATACTTTTGCACATACTTTGTATTTTATTGTAAAAATGTGTAAAAAAGTGATATTGTTTTGCTAAATAGGTGATATATTAAAATTTTTAGAGTGTGAATTTCAAGGAAAGAATATTGTGGATTTAAATTCTAACAAAGAAAAATACTGCCTGACTAATGAAGAGTAAGTGTTTAAATATATTCAAGAAACAATTTCAAAAATAGAATATTTGCTATTATATGAATTGCTAAAGTAGGTTAAATCTTATTTTAAAGATTTAACTCCTGATATAATTTTAGCTATTTCCTCAATAGAGAATAATACATAACGAGATATACCCATAGATTGTATTTTACCTTTTCTTCTTAGATTATCAATAGTTCCTGAAGAAACACCTAATACTTCAGCAAATTCTTTTTTACTTAAAGTCATTTTTTTATACTTCTCAAACAAAAATTCTTTTGTTTCTAAATAGTTTTCATTCATGCTGATTCTCCTTTTTTTGACAATCAATCATGTGTTTATTATAACACTATTTTTATGCTAGTAAGAATTATTCTATAACTTAATACTCTTATATGCTTTTAAAATCAAATTTATAAAATATACTTAATATAAATAAGTCTAAAACTAAACTTTGTTTTTTACAGTATATATACTTAATTTAAATCTTAGCCACCCTTCATCTTCCATTAAACATTCCATATATTATTTTACCTATTACCTAATTTATAAAAACACATAAACTATAATTAAATATATTTTTTTAATAAGTTATTTTAAGATTATAACAACTATTATCAAATTTATATAAAAACACTATATTATAATTATTTAAATAGTATAATAAGATATTTATACTCTTTATTTATTACTATATATAAGCTTAGTATTTATACTTTATATACCAAATATAATAAATACAATTTATATTCTTATATAAATACTATTTTTTCATATCTACACATATATTAAACAATATAATAAAGTATAAATATAAAAGATATAAAAGTCTATTTATCCATTGTCTTAAAAAAGTAAATAAAAGTAATTTTTTGTTTTATGTAAATAATAATAAATCTATATGTATTTTTTTAATAAAAAATAAAAGTAATTTTGATTATAGTTTATAAATAATTATTATATTTGATAGTTTTTTGGCTATTTTTCAATATTTTTATAACTTTTTTATCACTTTTGTATTTTTTGTGTTATCATATTCTCATCACAGATAAAAATTAAATGTAGGTTATGGGGGGGGGGGATATGAAAAAAACATTTTTACTTGTTTTACTCATTCACACTTTTCTTTTTTCTCAAATAATGATTTTAAAAAATCAAGATAAAATCATTATAGACAACAATCAAACTCTTGCGGTTAATAGCTTAAGTCAGGCTAAAGATCATAACAATATTGATCTAAAAGTTAAAAAGCTATTAGAAGAAAAACCAAAGAAAGATTCTAATCTTAGTAAAGAAGATGAAGAATTATCTAATAAGGTTATTAATGTTATTCAAACTATTGGTGATGCTTATAATGCAGAAGATAGTAAAGAAAGAGAGGAAATCGTTAGAGATTTAGCAGGTAATTATTTAAGCTTGCAAGCTAATACTTTAATTCAAGAATATTTACATGCTCTTAATCACTCCATTAATAGTGAGTTTAGCTTAAACTACAAAAATACACTAGATGGAAAAGCTAGAGTGCTTATACCTTTTACAGATAAAGATAACCCAAAAATATCTTATTTTTTACAAAGCGGTATAGGTGGATATGATAATAATAGAATCATAGGTCATTTTGGTGGTGGTATAAGATATTATCCTAATGCATTAGCATTAAATAATTCAGGAAATATCATGCTAGGATTAAACTTAGTTTATGATCATGATTTTAGTAGAGAGCATAAAAGAATGTCTTTGGGCTTTGAAAGTATGATTGATACATTAGCTTTTCATGCTAATATTTATCAAAGACTAAGTGATTGGATTAATAGTTATGATTTTAAAAATACTAATAATGAGCTAACTTTCTTAGAACGCCCTGCTAATGGTTGGGATATGGGTATTAAATATGCTTTTCCTTCTATGAGCAATGTAGCTA
>NZ_JAKMST010000019.1:0-2408 GCF_025772785.1 Campylobacter sp. CNRCH_2015_0338h | reverse complement strand
TTTTTAATCACTCCAGCCATAGCTAGAAAAGGTGAAGTAAATAATAATACTTTAAATTTCTTAAAAGATGCCTATGTGAATATGGGTGTTGAAAACACCTATACCTTACCTTTAAATGGTGCTCCTTATATCTTAGGTGCTTTTGGTGTAGATGCTAATGCTAATAATAATACAGTTATATTAAATAAGGGAGTAAAAATAGACTTTCATACTACTCCTTATAGACAAAGCATGTTAGGAGATAATATCTTTGATGAGAGAATGACTCATGTAACAGGAGCTATTACTTATAATGGCAATGCTAAAAATAATAAGGTTATTTTAGATGGAGCTTCTTTATTAGTACATGGTCCAAGTGGAGCATATTCAACATCAGCTGCTACTCACTTAGGTGGAGCTTTTGTGGATGTTAATAATAATCAAAGCTATGAAGTAAGTAATAATAGTGTATTAATCAATGATTTAAAACTAGATTTAAGAGTAGATACTAAAAATACCCCATTAGCTTATAATGCTGTCTTAGTAGGAGAAATCTATGGGGGTAAAATCATACAAGGTAATGCTTATAAAAACACTATAGATATAAAAGACTTACAAACCTTATTAGCATTAAATACTAATGTAGAAGTAAAAGCACTCTTAGACTTTTATGCAGGTATAACTAATAATGGTATAGCTAATGATAATAGCATTAATATTAATCTAAAAAAGCCATTTGAGATTAATTCTAATTTTACAGGTAAAAATGAGTTTAATCTTTATGGCGGGGTAGCTACTAAAGGAGCTAATAATAATAGTATTAATATCAATGGAGATTTAACTCAAGGTGTTACTGTTGAAAATCATCAAGATAAAATTCAAATCACAGCAGCACAAACTCTAAGCTCTAAAGCAAATAATAATAGCATTAATATTAAAAACTCAAACATTGCTATGCCTTTATATTTATATGGAGTAAGTAAGGTTAGTTTGGATAATAAAGATTATTATGCAAGTAGTGCTAATGCTAATAGTATAGTTTTAGATAATGTAAAATCAGGTAGAAATCTAACTACTATTATAGAAGCTGATAATTTAGAAAAAAACACTATAAAATATAATCTTGTACAATCTTTATCTAATGCTTCTAATATAGATAAAGGTTCTAAAATCATTTTAAGAGCCAATGAAAATGCTAATAATAATACTTTAAATATTAAAGATTATTCAAGTGCAGCTAGCTCTAATGTTTATGTTATTAATGCTAAAACTGAAAGTGCTAATAATACTTTTATCTTTGATAATTTAGCCCTAGGTACAGCTTCTGATAAAAGAGAAGGGGAGATAGTAATTAGTGCAGGTATAGCTAAGAATACTCATGATAATTATACTCATATAAATAATTTAAATATAGATGAGTATAAAAACAACAAAGCTATATTTATAAGTGCTTCTGGTGTATATAGTGAAAATGATAAAAGCTATGATAATACCTTATATCTAAGTGGTAATACTAATATTTTTAATAATACTAATATAGAAGTATTAGCAGGTAGCTTTTTACAAACTAAAGAAGATAATAGCTTTGTATCAAAAGCTCTAATGCATAAAAGTGGTACTAATAATCATTTAGTATTAAATACAAATATAAAAGCAAATACTATTAATAACTTTGATCATTATAGCTTTATCTTAAAAGATGATACTAAAGCTTATTTAAATGCTAAAGAAGCTATTAATCTTTCTAAAGATAGTTCTATTAATGTATATACAAACAATAATGTAAAAAATAAAAGCTTTATTTTAATGCAAAGTGAAAAAGGCTTTGTAGATGCAAACAATAAACATCTAAATCAAAAAGATTTACAAAGCTTATTAGAAACTATCACTAAAAATAATCAAAGCTTACATAAAAACATCAAAGCAAAAGTTCAAAAAGCTAAATACACTCTAAGTGTAAGTAAAGATGCAAAAAGCATAGTAGTGAATTTAAACTAAAGTAATATACCAAAAGGATTGATTATGAAAAAGCTAGCAAATCACATCATACTCTCAGGTGTAACTGTATCAATGTTGTTTTCTCCACTAATGGCAATCAATCCAAATCAATTACCTAGTGGAGGTAAATTTACTCATGGGACTAGTGGGACTATAAACACTAATGGTAATAATATGTATATTAATGGAACGACAGCAAGTGGTAATCATGTTATCCAATGGGGTGGTGGTTTTAATATAGGTAAAGATGCTCAAGTTCATTTTGGAAAAGGACAAAGTGGGCAAAACTATCTAAACATTGCTCATGGCACTAGTAAATCTACCATAGAAGGTTTATTAAATGCAGGTGGTAATAATGTCTTTTTAATTAATCCTAATGGGGTAATCATTACTAAAACAGGAACTATCAATGCTAATCGCTTTGTGGCTTC
>NZ_JAKMST010000018.1:0-3171 GCF_025772785.1 Campylobacter sp. CNRCH_2015_0338h | reverse complement strand
TACTTCGTCGATGAGTGATGGGGAGATGTGGAAATTTGCTGATATGAAAACACTTGAACAAGGTTTAAGCTTTTCCCCTATATTTAAACCACACAAAGCAGGTAATGTAGTAAATATGGGTACTATTAATGCTCAAAACGTTACTTTACAAGGTAATAAAGTAATGTTAAGTGCTGATACTAGTTGGGATGATAAAATGAAAAATCAAACAGGTATAATATCAGCTAATGAAATAAACTTACAAGGTAATGAAGTTTATGTAGATGTAGGTAATATAAATGGAGATCAATTACAAAGCTTAAAAATACAAGGAAGTGATGGTAATAATTTTAAAGGTTCTATGTATTTAAATGCTAGTGGATATTATTATAATCCTAATTCTTTTAAAGTATTTAATAAATTTAACAATTCAAACAACAATTTTAAAGTATATGAATATGTAGGTATAGGCTCTGATTTAGATTGGTGGCACTTTGCTAAAGGGTGGAATGAAAATAAAGAAGGTTTTAGAGATACAGCTGGTGAGTATAGACTTACTAATGATATAGACTTTAATGGAAATCAAGGTAAAGGTGAAGAAGGAAAAGATTGGCAAAACTATGTAAATTATTGTATAGATGGATATGGTTGTACCAATATGATAGTTGGATATAAAAGTCATGTTTATAATGAGAATTGGGAAATAATAGTAGATAATGGTTTTTCAAATAAAACATTTGATGGACAAGGATTTGCGCTTAAGAATATTAATATAGATACAACTAATCTTGAATATATACCTGAGTATGTAGGTATATTTGGGAATTCTAATAATTCTGAATTTAAAAATATAAAGATTGATTATAATAATAATTCCATTAAATCTAATTCAATATTTACAGGTGGATTTATAGGATATGCAAGTAATGGTAGTAGTTTTAAAAATATAGAGCTAAGTAATATCGCTAGTATTTCTACGCAAACAAACGATGTTTTATATACAGGTGGTTTTGTAGGATATGTAAGCGGAGCAAATTTTAATAAAATCAATATCAATAATATAAATGAATTAAGTGGCGTCAGTGTAGACAATAGATCTCATATTGGTGGTTTTGCTGGTAGTGTAAATAATGGAAAATTTGAAAATATATATCTTTCTCAAATCAATAAAATAATAAATAATAAAACAACTAAGGCAACATATACAGGTGGTTTTGCTGGGGAGATTTGGGAAGGTTTTTTTGAGAATATTGATATTAGAGGGATTGAAGAAATTAGTGGGGGATTTGTTACGGGTGGATTTTCTGGTAATATTGATTATGCTCAACTTTCAAATATAAATTTAGATATAAGTAATATAACATCCACATTCAGTACATTGCGTCATACTTATGCTGGTGGATTTGTTGGTAGTATTAATTCTGGAAATAATAAATTTAGTAATATCAATATTCGTGTTAAAAAAATTAAAAGTATTAACAATGACAATAATGGATTGTTAAGTGGAGAGATTGATGATGTTGGTAATGCATATGCTGGAGGATTTGCAGGTTTTGCTAATGGGGGAATTTTTAACAATATTAGTTTAGAAGCTGAAAAAATTGAAGCTATAAATAATAATAATTTAGAAAATACTCGTGCTGTTGTAGGTGGTTTTATTGGAAAGGTAGAAGGCTATAGAAGTGATAATTTATCGTTTTCAAATATTACTGTAAAAAATATAGATGCGATTGTTGGAAAGCTTGAACAAGATAAAAAAGGGATTGTTAATTCCGGTGGATTTATAGGTTGGATTCAAAGACAAGGCACGGGTGATTTTTCCAATATAAGTTTATATAATATAAAAAAAATATACAGGCGTATGGAAAAAATGATTTTACTAATGCTGGAGGTTTTATTGGGTATATCGAAAGTGGTTCTATGTTTAATTCGATCAATTTAAATTTTAATAATATTTATTTATTTTTCGAAAATGGTTCTCAAATACAGTCTTTTGCAAGTGATAGTAAGAATACAAGCGGAAAATTTATCAGTGCTTTTGATAATAAACAAGTAAATTTAAAATTTAACAATATACATCTTTATCATTACATAAATGATTTTAGTGGTGTTAATTCTGATATAAACCTTTGGAAAAATGCTATTAATGTATATATTTATAATGATGGCGATAAGTATATAAAATATAATGATTTCTTAAATAAAGATAGTATGATAGTAAGGCCTATAGTTAAGCTTCCGGAAAAACCAGAATTTTCTAGTGTGGATATAAATTTGCCAAATGTGGATTCTATTATAAAAGAGGAAGTTGCTCTTGATAAGGATGATTTGTATGAAGATACTATAAAAGATGAAATTTTAGCTGATATCACGAATCAACATTATAAAATATATATTAATACCCTTTTGGAAATGTTGGCAGAAAAGAATTATAGTGAAATGACATTGGATGAAAAGGTAGCTTTTGTTTCAAAATATTTTATTAAAGATACATCAAATAGCAAGAAAGAGGCTTTGAAAATAGTTGAAAGTATTGATTTTATAGTAGCCTATCAAACAAACGGATTAAATAATGCTGACAGTGATAAATTTAAAAATGGAGTTCAATCCTTTTATATTAATAATATTAAAATTAATATTGATAAAATTATTGAAAAAGGAAAAAGTATTTCTGAAATTTTAAATAACGAATTAAAGGATTTTGTTGTAAATTCTGAACAACTTATAAAAGAATTAGGTGAAATTCAAAATCAGTTAAAAAGTGCTGAAAATGATTATAACGAGTATGTGAAGAATAATAATCAAATTGATATTAGTGTACTTAATAGTCTACTTTCGAAAATAGTTTTACTAGAAAAACAACAAGATAGTATTTTATCTCAATTGGATTTATCATCTATAAAAAATAAAATTGAATATCAAAACAAACTAGGAAGTTTTTTAGTAATAGGAGATTATAAGTTGTCGCCCTATAAACCTGTTTTGGATATTCCTAATACAGATAATGAAATTGATTTTGTGCATTATAATGTAAAATCATTTGGTTTAATAGGGGATGAATTTATAAAAAAATATTCCAAAATAGATGTTATAGGTGAAGCAGAAACTGATAGTTATAAAAAAACTTGTGTTTCGAGCTTTAATTCAAAAGTTATGAATACTTGTATAAATTAATTTGATGAGATATATTGG
>NZ_JAKMST010000017.1:0-5000 GCF_025772785.1 Campylobacter sp. CNRCH_2015_0338h | reverse complement strand
TCGAGGTGCCAAACCTCCCCGTCGATGTGAGCTCTTGGGGGAGATCAGCCTGTTATCCCCGGGGTACCTTTTATCCTTTGAGCGATGGCCCTTCCACACAGAACCACCGGATCACTAAGACCGACTTTCGTCTCTGCTTGACTTGTATGTCTTGCAGTTAAGCTGGCTTATACCTTTATACTCTACGAACGATTTCCAACCGTTCTGAGCCAACCTTTGTAAGCCTCCGTTATTATTTGGGAGGCGACCGCCCCAGTCAAACTACCCACCAGACATTGTCCCACTTGAGGATAACTCAAGCTGGTTAGCTACCCAAATAAGAAAGAGTGGTATCTCAACAACGGCTCATATACAACTGGCGTCATATACTCAAAGCCTCCCACCTATCCTGCACATTCTTATCCAAATAGCAGTGTCAAGCTGTAGTAAAGGTCCACGGGGTCTTTCCGTCTTGCCGCGGGTAGGAGGAATTTTCACCTCCACTACAATTTCACTGGATCCCTCTTTGAGACAGCTCCCATCTCGTTACGCCATTCATGCAGGTCGGTATTTAACCGACAAGGAATTTCGCTACCTTAGGACCGTTATAGTTACGGCCGCCGTTTACTCGGGCTTCGATCAAGAGCTTCGCTAATGCTAACCCCATCAATTAACCTTCGAGCACCGGGCAGGCGTCACACCCTATACATCCTCTTACGAGTTAGCAGAGTGCTGTGTTTTTGGTAAACAGTCGGGAGGGACTCTTTGTTGTAAGTTTCTTCGCTTTCGGAGTAAATCCTAATACGAAGCGAACCACACCTTATACCGAAGATACGGTGCTATTTTGCAGAGTTCCTTAAAGAGAGTTCTTCCACGCGCCTTAGAATACTCATCCCACCCACCTGTGTCGGTTTACGGTACGGGCAACATTAGCTAAACTTAGAAACTTTTCTTGGCTCGACGGCATCAGCAATTCTCCTCGCTGTCCGAAGACTTTGAAGAGCCTTTCAGTTCTCGGAGTATTGTTATACGGATTTGCCTATATAACCTCCTACGACCTTAGACTAGCACTTCCATCCGCTAGCTTGCTTAGCCCTAAGCGTCCTTCCATCGCACACTAATGTTGGTATTGGAATATTAACCAATTTGCCATCGTCTACCCCTTTCGGACTCGACTTAGGACCCGACTAACCCTACGATGACGAGCATCGCGTAGGAAACCTTGGGTTTACGGCGTTAATGATTCTCACATTAATTATCGCTACTCATGCCTGCATGCTCACTTCTATTCGCTCCAGCACTCCTTACCGGTATACCTTCGGCGCAAATAGAACGCTCTCCTACCACTTAGTAAAACTAAGTCTACAGCTTCGGTACTTACTTTAGCCCCGTTATATTTTCCGCGCAAAATCACTAGACCAGTGAGCTATTACGCTTTCTTTAAAGGATGGCTGCTTCTAAGCCAACCTCCTGGTTGTTTAAGTAACTTCACATCGTTTTCCACTTAAGTAAGATTTAGGGACCTTAGCTGGTAGTCTGGGTTGTTTCCCTCTTGACGACGGATTTTATCACTCGCCGCCTGACTGCTGTGATTACATATAAGGTATTCGGAGTTTGATAGGGTTTGGTACATTGGTGTATGCCCTAGCCCATTCAGTGCTCTACCCCCTTATACTACGACACAACGCTATACCTAAATATATTTCGGAGAGAACCAGCTATCACGAAGTTTGATTGGCCTTTCACCCCTATCCACAAGTCATCCGGGGGCTTTTCAACGCCTATCGGTTCAGTCCTCCACTAGTTCTTACACTAGCTTCAACTTGCTCATGGATAGATCACTTCGTTTCGGGTCTGCAGCATCTGACTTAAGCGCCCTATTCAGACTCGCTTTCGCTACGGCTTCGCGTGTGCTTAACCTTGCCAGACACCACAACTCGCAGGCTCATTATGCAAAAGGCAGTCCATCACACTGTATTGCTACATAGTGCTCTGAATGATTGTAAGCAAATGGTTTCAGGTTCTATTTCACTCTGATCACCTCAGTTCTTTTCACCTTTCCCTCACGGTACTTGTGCACTATCGGTCTGGTAGTAGTATTTAGGGTTGGATCGTGGTCGACCCAGCTTCAGACAGGATTCCTCGTGTCCCGCCCTACTCAGGATACTGCTAGCTAAGGTTTGGTTTTCGTATACGGGACTATCACCCTCTATGGCTACACTTTCCAGAGTGTTCTACTAACCTCACCTATTGCACATTGCAGTCCTACAACCCCCAGTGCAAGCACTGGGTTTGCCCTCTTGCGCTTTCGCTCGCCGCTACTGACGCAATCTCTATTGATTTCTTTTCCTGTAGGTACTAAGATGTTTCAATTCCCTACGTTCGCTCCATTATGGTAGTATATATCTCTATATACTGGGTTGCCCCATTCGGAAATCTACGGATCAAAGCTTCTTGACAGCTCCCCGTAGCTTATCGCAGTCTAGTACGTCCTTCATCGCCTTTACCAGCCAAGGCATCCACCATTCGCTCTTAATAGCTTACCTTTTAAATTCATTCTAAAACGCATCACTTCCTTGTTAAAGTTTTTATGATAAGACTTTACTATCTTAAGACGGAAAGCATTTAAACACTTAATAAAACTAAAAATATTAGTCTCACTAAGCTGTGAGTTTAAAACTTGTCTTTAACTAAAAGCTAAAGAAAAGATAGCTAGGTTTTATCCTTTAACAAGTCCTGTAAAATTGTTTTTATTAAAACTTGCTTGTGACTCTTAACAATGATAATTCAAATAACATTAAATAACTAATCTAATATATAAAATATTCTATTATTTATTTAGCTTAGGTCTTAAAACCTAAAGGAAGTATATATAAAGAGTTTAAATAATTTAAAAACATAGACAATAAAGTATTTTACTTTATTTACTGCTTTATTATTAGCTATATACTTGCTTTAAGTTTTAAAACTTTAACTCAGAATTGATAAACAAATCTTTTTTTATGGTGGGCCTAACAAGACTTGAACTTGTGACCTCACCCTTATCAGGGGTGCACTCTAACCAGCTGAGCTATAGGCCCTTAATAAATGGTGGAGAATAGCGGGATCGAACCGCTGACCTCCTGCGTGCAAAGCAGGCGCTCTCCCAGCTGAGCTAATTCCCCAAAATTAGCTTTTCATCAATCTTTGAAATCTAAACAAGGATGATTGAGTCTATATATGAACTGATAGTTGTGAGACTTATCAGTTTGTACTCTAGAAAGGAGGTGATCCAACCGCAGGTTCTCCTACGGTTACCTTGTTACGACTTCACCCCAGTCGCTGATTCCACTGTGGACGGTAACTAGTTTAGTATTCCGGCTTCGAGTGAAATCAACTCCCATGGTGTGACGGGCGGTGAGTACAAGACCCGGGAACGTATTCACCGTAGCATGGCTGATCTACGATTACTAGCGATTCCGGCTTCATGCTCTCGAGTTGCAGAGAACAATCCGAACTGGGACATATTTTATAGATTTGCTCCACCTCGCAGTATTGCGTCTCATTGTATATGCCATTGTAGCACGTGTGTCGCCCTGGGCATAAGGGCCATGATGACTTGACGTCGTCCACACCTTCCTCCTCCTTACGAAGGCAGTCTATTTAGAGTGCTCGGCCGAACCGTTAGCAACTAAATACGTGGGTTGCGCTCGTTGCGGGACTTAACCCAACATCTCACGACACGAGCTGACGACAGCCGTGCAGCACCTGTCTCTAAGTTCTAGCAAGCTAGCACCCTCTTATCTCTAAAAGGTTCTTAGGATATCAAGCCCAGGTAAGGTTCTTCGCGTATCTTCGAATTAAACCACATGCTCCACCGCTTGTGCGGGTCCCCGTCTATTCCTTTGAGTTTTAATCTTGCGACCGTACTCCCCAGGCGGTACACTTAATGCGTTAGCTGCATTACTGAGATGACTAGCACCCCAACAACTAGTGTACATCGTTTAGGGCGTGGACTACCAGGGTATCTAATCCTGTTTGCTCCCCACGCTTTCGCGCCTTAGCGTCAGTTAAGTTCCAGCAGATCGCCTTCGCAATGGGTATTCTTGGTGATATCTACGGATTTTACCCCTACACCACCAATTCCATCTGCCTCTCCCTCACTCTAGACTACCAGTTTCCCAAGCAGTTCAACGGTTAAGCCGTTGGATTTCACAAGAGACTTGATAATCCGCCTACGCGCCCTTTACGCCCAGTGATTCCGAGTAACGCTTGCACCCTCCGTATTACCGCGGCTGCTGGCACGGAGTTAGCCGGTGCTTATTCCTTAGGTACCGTCAGAATTCTTCCCTAAGAAAAGGAGTTTACGCTCCGAAAAGTGTCATCCTCCACGCGGCGTTGCTGCGTCAGGGTTTCCCCCATTGCGCAATATTCCCTACTGCTGCCTCCCGTAGGAGTCTGGACCGTGTCTCAGTTCCAGTGTGACTGATCATCCTCTCAGACCAGTTAAGCGTCATAGCCTTGGTGAGCCATTACCTCACCAACTAGCTGATACTATATAGTCTCATCCTACACCGAAAAAACTTTCCCTACTCAACTTGTGTTAAGCAGGAATATAGAGTATTAGCAGTCGTTTCCAACTGTTGTCCTCTTGTGTAGGGCAGATTAACTATACCTTACTCACCCGTGCGCCACTAATCCACTTCTAGCAAGCTAAAAGCTTCATCGTTCGACTTGCATGTATTAGGCACGCCGCCAGCGTTCACTCTGAGCCAGGATCAAACTCTCCATAAAAAATAATTGGATAAGTTTAATCTTTTTCTTCAAAGAAAAAGTTGATTGTTAAGATTTAAAAATAAATCTTTCTGGCTCAATCGATCACTTATTTAGATTTCAAAGATTGACTATAAGATTTGATTAACAATATTAATAATTTAAAGAACAAATACTAAAAAATTAAGACAAAAAGTCTTAGCTTTTTAAAACCCTTTCGTTTAAAAAGGAAATGAAATTATAGCAATAAAAGCTTAAAGTTTTATTAA
>NZ_JAKMST010000016.1:0-6660 GCF_025772785.1 Campylobacter sp. CNRCH_2015_0338h | reverse complement strand
CAGCTACATTGCTCATAGAAGGAAAAGCATATTTAACACCCATATCCCAACCATTAGCAGGGCGTTCTAATATATAATCTTTATCAAAATCATAACTATTAATCCAATCACTTAGTCTTTGATAAATATTAGCATGAAAAGCTAATGTATCAATCATACTTTCAAAGCCCAAAGACATTCTTTTATGTTCTCTACTAAAATCATGATCATAAACTAGGTTTAATCCTAGCATGATATTTCCTGAATTATTTAATGCTAATGCATTAGGATAATATCTTATACCACCACCAAAGTGACCTATGATTCTATTATTATCATATCCACCTATACCGCTTTGTAAAAAATAAGATATTTTTGGGTTATCTTCACTCATAATAGGTAAAAGAACTTTGGCATTACCACTTAAACCACCTCTGTCATTATAGTTTAAATTAAACTCGCTACTAATGGAGTGATTAAGAGAGTGTAAATATTCTTGGATTAAAGTATTAGCTTGTAAGCTTAAATAATTACCTGCTAAATCTCTTATAAGTTTATCTCTTTCTTTATTGTCTTTGGCATTATATACATTACCTATGGTTTGAATAACATTAATAACCTTATTAGATAATTCTTCATCTTCTTTACTAAGATTAGAATCTTTCTTTGGTTTTTCTTCTAATAGCTTTTTGACTCTTGGGTCAATACTATTATTATACTCTTTAAGTATTTGCTTTTGATCATGGTTTACATGATTAACCGCAAGAACCTGATTATTATCTATAATGATTTTATCTTGATTTTTTAAAATCATTATTTGAGAAAAAAGAAAAGTGTGAATAAGTAAAACAAGTAAAAATGTTTTTTTCATATCCCCCCCCCATAACCTACATTTAATTTTTATCTGTGATGAGAATATGATAACACAAAAAATACAAAAGTGATAAAAAAGTTATAAAAAGATTAAAAAATAGCCAAAAAACTATCAAATATAATAATTATTTATAAACTATAATCAAAATTACTTTTATTTTTTATTAAAAAACTACATATATATTTATTATTATTTACATAACATCAAAAAATTACTTTTATTTACTTTTTTAAGATAATGGATAAATAGTCTTTTGTAGTTTTTATATTTATACTTTATTATATTGTTTAATGTATTTGTAGATATGAAAAAATAGTATTTATATAAGAATATAAATTGCACTTATTATATTTGGTATATAAAGTATAAATACTAAGCTTATATATAGTAATAAATAAAGAGTATAAATATCTTATTATATTCTTTAAATAATTATAATATAGTGTTTTTATATAAATTTGATAATAGTTGTTATAATCTTAAAATAACTTATTAAAAAAATATATTTAATTATAGTTTATGTGTTTTTATAAATTAGGTAATAAGTAAAATAATATATGGAATGTTTAATGGAAGATGAAAGATGGTTTAAGTGTAAATTTAAAGCTTAAAAATAAGCTTTAAATTTATTAATATTCATATTGATTTAGTTCTTCTTGGGTGCCAAGTAGCATTAGTATATCATTTAAATAAGCGGTGGTTTCTAAATTTGGCATAATACTCCAAGTATCATGCTGTTTGTGTGCAATGACTTTTAAGTTTTGACCAATAGATTGCAAAGTTTTTCCTGCTAAGTTTTCATCCACTAAAAGTTTTGCTACTTTGATAGTGTTGGCTGAAAGATCTATGATCTCAAAATTTGGATTAGTGATAAGAATTTTAGCTAAACGCTTTGCTGATTCTTTTTCAGGATAGATGACTTTATTAACCCCAAGTTTTGAAAGAATTTGCCCGTGTGTAGAAGAGTTTGCCTTGGCAATGATGTTTTTTACTCCAATTTCTTTTAAAGCCATGAAAGTGAGTATGCTTGATTCTAAATTTTCACCTATGCTAAGTATGACAACATCTGCATTTGCATAGCCTGCTTCCTTTAAGGCTATAGTATGAGTAGAATCTAAAATATAAGCAAAATCTGCATGATCTTGCAATTCCTTAACCGCTTCTTCATCAATATCAGAAACAATAACTCTTTTACCTTGATCAATAAGTTCTTTTGCTAAAACTGAACCAAACCTTCCAAGTCCTATAATACCATAAGTTTCTTTTTTCATAATATTATCTTTCCTTTTGGATAATTCAAATATTTTTCTTTTTCTTTAAAAAATATACTAAATAAAAATGCAAGCACACCCACTCTACCACTAAGCATTAACAATATGATAAGTAATTTACTTTCAGAGTTAAAAAGTGCACTAAGCGATAAAGTCCCACCATCTCCTACTGAAACTCCTACTGTAGCAAACGCTGAACTTGTTTCAAAAAGCAAGGGTAAAAAGCTTTTATCATCTTCAATTAAGGATAAAATTAATACACAAGTGATGATATATACAATAGAACTTACCGCTATAATAAAAGCTTTATTGATAGTTTCTGTGGGAATTTCAAAGTTGAAAATTCTTGCATTACTATCTTTGATACTCCAATAAGCATAGATTAGCAATACAGCAATTGTAGTTACCTTAATACCCCCAGCTGTTCCACCAGGTGCACCACCTACAATCATAAATAAAGATCCAAAAAATAAACTTGCATCTTTAAAGGTGCTAAGATCAAGAGTATTAAACCCTGCTGTTCGGTAATTTACCGCTGTAAAATATGCACTCATAATTTTATCAAAAAGTGAAAATTCTCCTATGCTTTTTGGATTATGGTATTCAAATAAAAAGACTACCAAGCTTGCAAAAACAATCAATATAACAGTAGAAATTAAAACAAGTTTTGTATGCAAACTTAAGCTTGCAAAACGTTTTTTAGAAAAAAAGTATAATTCTAATAATACAAAATACCCTAAACCTCCAATGATAATTAAAGATGTGATAACAAAATTAATCCAAAAATCATCTCTATAAGGCATTAAACCACTTTCAAATATACTAAATCCTGCATTATTAAAAGCAGAAATAGAGTGAAAAACACTAGCCCATAGAGCTTCGCTTAAATTCATATCAAGCTTAAATCTTAAAAATAACAATAGAGCACCTAAAAGCTCAATAGCAAATACAAAAAACAAAACCTTTTTTAAAAATCCTACAAGGCCATCAGCTTCAGGATAGATCAAGGATTCTCTTAAAAGATTTTTTTCTCCAAAACTCATCTTTTTGCGCACTAAAATATATAAAGCCATAGCTATACTCATATAACCTAAGCCACCTATTTGAATAAGCAATAAGATAACAAGTTGCCCATAAAAGCTAAAATCTAATGAAGTGTTTAATACAATAAGTCCTGTCATGCTTACAGCTGAGGCACTAGTAAAAAATGCATCTAGAAAAGATATGGGCTTAGTGTGCATAATAGGAAGCATTAAAATAAAGGTACCAAAAAGTGCAACTAGGATATAACCTATAAATAAAATTCTTATATTTTTTCTATCTAAGGATAATTTTGTCATTTTGATTCTTTAAAATTAAAAAAACATTCTACTTAAAATTGGTTAATAAGTAAAAAGAGAACTTTCCACTTTAAACGTGGAAAGTTGAAGTATTAAAGCATTCCTACTGCTAAGAAGCCTAGAGCAACAGCTATAGCTATAGCTAATACACCAGGGATAAAGAATGCGTGGTTGAATATGAATTTTCCAATTCTTGTTGTACCTGTATCATCCATTTGAACTGCACCTAATAAAGTAGGGTAAGTTGGTAGAACGAAAAGCGCTGAAACAGCAGCAAAACAAGCAACTAGCATATAAGAATCTGCAGGATTTGTAGCTGAAATTCCTAATGCAGCGATGATAACTGGAACAATAGCTTTTGCAGTAGCTGCTTGAGAGTATAAAAGCATACTGGCAAAGAAGAATGCAACTGCAAGCATAGCTGGAGTTTGTTTAACCCATTCACCTGCTACTTCTTTAATACCTGCTTCATGACCCGCAACGAAAGTATTTCCAAGCCAAGCAACACCAAATACACATACACAAGCTGTCATACCTGATTTAAATACACTTGTATCTAAAATTTTTGCAGGTTCAACTTTGCATAAGAATGTAATTAAAGTTGCAGCTGTTAATAAGAAACTCATAATTGCAGCATCTCTTGGAATAACTACTGGATCAATCCATTTGATATTATTAGAAATTGCTGTAGCATAAAGAACAACCGCTAATACTGTGAATAAGAAAATAGCAACTGAAAGTTTTGCACCTGGTTTGTCTTCGCTTTGTAAAACATCAGAAGCACTTTTTACAAGACCAGCTTTTAAGCGTTCTTGATATACAGGGTCTTTACTAAGATCCATTGGGGTGATTAAGCTTACAATGAAAGCTGTAATCATACAAGCAGCAAAAGTAGTTACAATCCAAATACCAATTAATGCAGGATAATTCCAACCAAGTGGCTCTAATACACCAGTCATATAAACAACAGCAGCACTAACTGGAGAAGCTGTAATACCAATTTGTGAAGCAACAACCATTAATGAAAGTGGAGCTGATGGTTTGATGTTTTGTGATTTTGCAACATCAATGACAACAGGCATTAATGAAAATACCGCATTACCAGTACCTGCTAAAATAGTAAGCAACCAACCGCAAGCTGGTGCAAGGTAATTGATAAATCTTGGATGTTTACGTAAAATTCTTTCGGTAACTTTTACCATATAATCCAAACCACCTGCTTGTTGCATAGCAGAAATCGCAGCAATTGCTGCAGCAATGATTAAGATAACATCCCAAGGAATATTACCTGGCTTCATACCTAAAACAAGACCTAAAATAACAACACCCAAACCTCCGGCATAGCCTATTGCTATGCCACCAAGGCGGATACCTATGAATATTGCCCCAAGAAAGACAACAAGTTGTAAAATAATCATAATATCCATGATTAAACTCCTAAGTTAATTAAGCTTTTCTTTTTTCTGTCATGTGAGGATTTAACATATTTTCTGGTGTTAAAATTCTTTCAATTTCTTCTTTTGGAAGATATCCTCTTTCAAGACAAATATCGCCAACTGCTTTACCAGTTTCTAAAGCCTCTTTAGCAATACTTGCAGATTTTTCATATCCTAAAACAGGATTAAATGCTGTAACAATACCGATTGAGTTAAGTACAGATTGTTTGCATGCTTCAGGATTTGCTGTTAAGCCTCTTACAGCTTTTTCAGCTAGAGATTTCATTGCATTTTCAAGTAATACTATAGAGTTAAATAATCCATAAGCAATACCTGGTTCAAATGCATTAAGTTCAAATTCTCCTCTTTCAGAGCAAAGCATAATAGTAACATCATTTCCTATAACTTCATAGCAAGCTTCACCTACTGCTTCACAAATTACTGGATTTACTTTACCTGGCATGATAGAGCTACCTGGTTGCATTTTTGGTAGATTAATTTCACCTAAACCACATCTTGGGCCCGAATTCATTAATCTTAAGTCGTTTGCAATTTTAGATAATCTTACTGCTGCAGTTTTTAACGCGCCACTTACATGTACAAAGTCAGCTGTATCTTGAGTAGCAGCGATAAAATCTTCAGCTGGTTTAAATTCAACACCAGTGATTTCTTTTAATTTTTTCTCAACCACAAATTTGTAATCAGGGTGGCAGTTAATTCCTGTACCAATAGCTGTTGCACCAAGATTTAAATAACTCATTGACTCACGAGCTGCTGTGATTTTTTCAATATCACTTTTAATATAGCTAGCAAAAGCGTTGAAAGTATTTCCTAAAGTAGTAGGAACCGCATCTTCAAGCTCTGTTCTACCCATTTTAATGATATCTTTGTATTCTTTAGCTTTAGCTTCTAATTCAGTTTTTAAAAGTTCCATAGCTTTTAAAAGATCAGTAAGTTTTGCATAGGTAGCTACTTTGATTGAACTTGGATAAGTATCATTTGTAGATTGACCTAAGTTTGTATGATCATTTGGATGAAGATATTGGTACTCGCCTTTTTTGTGTCCCATACTTTCAAGAGCGATATTAGTGATAACTTCGTTGGTGTTCATGTTTGTACTAGTACCAGCACCACCTTGGATCATATCTACTACGAATTGATCTAAAAATTCACCAGCAATCAATCTATCGCAAGCTTTAGCAATAGCATCAGCTTTGTCAGCATCAAGAACCCCAACTTCTTTGTTAGCAAGAGCAGCTGCTTTTTTAACTTGAGCGAAAGCTTTTACAAAATAAGGATAATCTTGTAATCTTCTGCCACTCATATGGAAGTTTTCTAGTGCTCTAAAAGTTTGCACTCCATAATAAACCTCGTCAGAAATTTCCAACTCGCCAATAAAGTCGTGTTCTTTTCTTGTTCCCATGATGTACTCCTTGTGGGTTTTATTTAAGTTTTGTTTATAAACTTAATGAGTATTATATAACAATTTTTTATAAAAGTTTCATAAATTTTTCTGAATTTATCAAAAATCAATAAAAATATATAAAATAAATTAGAATATTGATATTCATTTTATAAATATAATGCTTTTTTGGTAGGTATTTGATGTTTGTAGTGTTTATTATTGCTTTTATTGTTTATTTTTTAAAAATTTATATTTACTTTTTGTATAATTTTAAAATTCCACAAAAGACAAAAAGATTATGAAATTGATAGATTAAATTTGAAGAAATTAAATTTGAAAGTCTTACTAAGCTAAT
>NZ_JAKMST010000015.1:0-12740 GCF_025772785.1 Campylobacter sp. CNRCH_2015_0338h | reverse complement strand
AACCACCACTTAAAAAATATACCCTAGTAGCTAAGTCTTTAAAAGCTTTAGAGTGGATTAAACTTTGACAAGCCTTAGACTTTGAAGTGCTTGTAAATTCACTTTGACTAAAAGCATTTAAAGCTTCATCTAGTTGAGTTTTTATGCTTTGATTTTTAGGATCTTTCAAAGCTTGATTTTTTAAATCTGCTATATTTTGGACTTTACTTTTTTGAGCATTATCTACCATAAGCGCTAAAAGCAAAATGCTTTCTTTATCTACAAATAACACCTTAAAACACTGCTCGTCATTTCCCACACTAAAATCAAGTTCTTTGGTGGAATTTTGCAAATTCGATAAATCTTCATTTTTTATATTTGCTACATTACTCATCAAAGCTATACTTGAAAGACTTTCATTTTTTAATACACAAGAACTTACATCATTGATAAAAGTTTTTAAATTTCCTAAAGCTTGAGCTGTACTTGCTTCATCTTTACTTGTGTTAAATTTTGGCAAAGCAACTGCTGCTAAAACACCAAGTATAATCACCACAAACACAAGTTCTATAATAGTAAAAGCCTTTTTCATAATACACCTTGTAAATTTTTCACCTTAGGACTTATAAGATCATCTTCAATACTTACAAATTCTTTACACTCATAAGCCTCACAAGCTGTCCTTGCTATCATCAAAGCATTATCTGAACAATACTCAAGCGGAGCTAGCAAAAGTTCACATTGATAGCTTTGGCATAAATGCTCTATTTGACTTCTTAAGCTTAAATTTGCACTAGCTCCACCTACTATACCAAAACGCTTAAATTTATACTCTTTAAAAATTTTTTCTAACTTGTTTAAAATATGCGCTATGGCTGCTTTTTGAAATGCAAAGGCTATTTTGCTTTTACGCTCTAAGCTTAGCTCTTCTTTTAAAATTTCCAAACGCACTTGGTTTTTAAGTCCTGAAAAACTATAAGCTAAGTCTTTAGAATGAAGTAAAGGTATGCTAAATTCTAAATCACTTTCTTTTACATTTTTAGCTAAATTTTCTATGATAGCCCCACCAGGATAACCAAGTCCCATCATCTTAGCTACTTTATCAAAACTTTCTCCAAAGCTATCATCATTTGTTCTTGCTAGTTCTGTGATTTTACCTTGCTTATCGATAAAAAGTACCATAGTATGCCCACCACTTACAAGCAACACGCCCATATCAAAACTAGCTTTTTTATCTAAAAACATAGAGTAGATATGTCCTTTTAGATGATTAATCGCTATAAGTGGTAAATTTAAACTAACAGCAAGCATTTTAGCCATAGCAACCCCACCTATCAAACTCACACTAAGACCAGGTTTATTTGTAACTGCTATAGCACAAAGTTTGTCAAAGTATTTTTGGCATTTTTCTAAGATTTTAGGTAAGGCTTCACTGTGCAATCTTGCTGCAAGCTCAGGCACCACCCCTCCATAGACACTATGAGCATTTTCTTGAGAAATCTTTGTATGAAAAATACATTCAAAGCTGTTTTTATCTATGATAGCAATAGAACTATCATCACACGAGCTTTCTATGGCAAGAATTAAGCTTTTCATTGAAATTCCACTAAAATCATACCAATAAATTTGTCCTTTTGCTCTGCTTTTTCTATGGCTTTTGCAGGTATGTTCGCTTTTTTGATTTCTTTAAAATTTGTCTTTTTTTCTAAGGCTTGATCGGCTAAATTTGCATTTTTTAACTCATAAAATTCCACTCTATAAATCTTTCTTTTTTTGTCTAAAGAATAACGACTTTGCATTTGATTTTTACTTATTTCTATACCGCTTTCATCATTACCCCTATCAAAACCTATGACATTAACCCTTACACCTACAATAGAAGGAATTTTAAAGCTATTTTTTACCATGATTTTTTGAGCAAAGTTAGTTTGTATGTTTTTTCCATCTACTATTATTTCAACACTATCTAGCGCATTTGAAAACTCAAAATATTCAGGGTATAGTCTAGTTTGCAAGCGATTTCCGTAATTGACTGAGTATGAACTAGCGTTTGAAATCACCGCTGTAATTTCATTGCTTGCTTCATAATTTAAAGCTTGATTAACAGGGAAAGGTAAGAAATTTATAGCATTAGTAGGTTTGTCAAGATAAAGTAAAATTTTATCATTAAAAAGTCTTACCTCCAAAGGCTTTTCAATGGCTCTATAAACCCCATTTGGAGTTAGCTCAAAAGTTCTTTGAAATTCTATATTTGCCTTTTTTAGATAATACTCCACCGCCAAAAGATGATAATACACTCTTAAATGTGTTGGTAAATTTTTGCTCGCTTCATTAGCAAAGGCTGCTTTGTGATTTGACACTACAAAATAAGTTAAAGCCTTTAACATATCTTTATCATTACTTTCTTGGGTTTTGGTGTTTTTTAAATGATATTGATGTTCTTCTTTTACTAAGGCTTTATTGATATTTTCCACCGCTTCTTTAGCTATGTTTTCTAAGTCTGCATATTTAGTAGAATTTACTTCGCTTTGATCGATAATGCTAGTGTTACCCCAGCGGTTTGGGTTTTTATCTTTGCTTTCATATTGTGGTCTATAAAAACCACTTCCATCGTGTAAATTTATGACCATATTAACTTCAGGATCTAAAATAAGCTTTTTTATACGCTCTATGGTGTGAAAATCAGGATCGCTTTCATCTATATGGGCAAATTTTCTATTTAAATCTCCAAAATTTCCCCTATTTCTAGCAATAATACTTTCAAAAGCCAAATTTGGCGCAACGATGATTTTACCTTTAGTGATATTATAATCACTCAAAAGCAAACTAGCTGCATGAAACCCACCTGGCTCATCTCCTTGTATGCCTCCAAGGATTAAAACCGTGTTATTATCGTCTAAACTTTTTCCATTTTCTTTCACACTAAATTCTAAAGCAAAAACCACATTTATAAAAATCAAAACACTTAAAAAATATCTCACTTCATTTCCTTATCTAAATAAAGCCTTACTTGTTTATCATACTCAAAAACATCTTCAATTTGGTTAATCTTTGGCACACCAAAATGATCTAGTGCTTTAAAAATTCCTTTAGCGATATCTAAAAACTGCGCTTTTTGAGCTAAAAATTGATACACCATATACTCATTTGCACTATTTATAATCACGCCCAAGTCAGGCTTTTTTAAAAGTTCATCTTTGAGTGAAAATATAGGATATTTTTTTAAACTAATTTTTTCAAATTTTAAACTTGGCATAGCTAATAAATCCAAATTTTCTACAAAGCTTTGATCATGCTCATCTAAAATCGCTTGAGCTATAGATAAACGCATATTTGCATGAGAAAAATATGCACTCATGCCACCATCTTTAAACTCGCACAAAGCATGCACTAAAGATTTTCTTTCTATCAAAGCATCTATTTGTTTAATGCCATAAAGATGATAAGCTTCGATAATTTCAAAAAGCTTATTACACATACTAGCACTATCTATGGTGATCTTAGTTCCCATGCTCCAGTTAGGATGCTTAAGAGCTTCTTTTACGCTGACATTTTTTAAATCTTTGATTTTATAATTATAAAAGGCTCCGCCACTTGCTGTGATGAAAAGCTTTTTAATATCTTTTCTTTTATCTATCAAACACTTTAATGCTGCATGTTCGCTATCTATAGCTTTAATCTTAGAAGTGTCAAAAAATTTCCCTGCTACTACTAGGCTTTCTTTATTTGCTAAAGCTAAAGTTTTACCAAGTTTTTGCACCATAAGACTTGAGTTTAACCCTGCAAAACCCACTATAGCATTTACCACCAAAGAGCTTTTACACTCAACTATCATCGCTTTTAAGCCCTCTTGGCCGCAAAAAATCTTATCATGATCAACCAAGGTTTTATCTTTTTCATCTTGTATGCATACAAATTTAGGCTTAAAAAGAGCTATTTGCTCATTTAAAACCTTGATATTTTTACCACAAGATAAGGCTTCTATGCTTATGTTTTTTTCTTTGGCAATAAAAAGAGTATTAACCCCTATACTTCCTGTGCTTCCAAGTACAATCATACTAAAGTTGCCATTGCAAATGCTGCAATGATAACAGCATCAATTCTATCTAAAACTCCCCCATGACCTGGGATTAAATTACCGCTATCTTTAACGCCTGCTTGTCTTTTAAAATAACTCTCAAGCAAATCCCCTATCACAGCAAAAATAGCTACTATTAAAGATATATAAATACTTTTTACTAAGCTAAATTCAAAAGAACCTATGATGGTTCCTAAAATCCCTGCGCAAACTATGCCACCTACAACCCCTTCTAAAGTTTTATTTGGGCTTGTTGGAGAAAAAGCTCTCTCACCAATGAGCTTTCCTATAAAATACGCCCCGCTATCACAAGCAACGACAATCACTATAAGCCAAAATAATACAAACATACCCTCATAGCTTAATACTTGATAAAGCATTAAAATAGGCAAAGTAGGATATATATAAGGTATAAGTTCATTTAAATTTTCACTTTTTTTATAAACTAAATATCCTAAAATCAAAATCAAAGCCATAAGGCCTATAAAGAAAGGTTTATCTAAAAATGCACCTATTGCAAAAATACACAAAGCCACAAAGGCACTTGCATGTTTACTTTTAAACATAGCTTTTGCTTCTTTAAATGCCAAAAACAATAAAACACCAAAAATAGCAAAATTAATCAAAAAATTATCCACCAAAGCAACAACAGCTATTACGGCTATCATCACAATAGCACTAAGAATTCTTGTCTTTGAAAACATTTTTATCCTTTCTATATGCTTAAATCAAGTAAATGAGAGCTTTTTTTAACCACCTCTTGCTCTTTTTCTTCTTGTTCGTCTTTTTCTTCTTGTTCTTGATGATGTTTAGAATGCTTCTTTTCTTCCTCTTGTCTTTCTTTTACCTCATCACTTACTTCGTGAGTTTGATTAACTTTTTCAAGTTTTTCAACCGCCTTTTCTTTTGCTTGAAACTCACTCATATTTACCAAAGTCGCAAAAGAGTCTTTTGCTAGTTCATTGCTCACTTGTGCTGAATGTACTGGTGCATTTTGGTTAGCATAATTAACACCACCTATGGGACTTATAGGCATATTCACTCCTTTAAAATGCTTATAGTCTTATAATTTGTATAATTTACAAAAGCCTTCTCTCTAACTTTAACAAAATTCTTACTCGTATAATCGACCAAATAAGTTCCAGAACTTAGCTTGGAAAATTCCACACAAAGCTTTGCGGCAAATTCTAGCACTAATTGACTTATTTTTAATTTATTTGAAGTAATGATCACATGTGCACTAGGATAATCTTTCACATGCAACCAAATATCATCTTTTTTAGCTATTTTTAATAAATACTCATTAGCTTTTTCATTGCGTCCTACACTGATTTTAAACTCATCAAAATAAAAGCTACTAACCCCTGCGTTTAACTCTTCTTTTTTGGTTTTTTTACTTTTTTTAGGCATTAAAACTTCTAATTCTCGCAAAGAAGTGCTTTTGGTGATTAAATCTTTTAAATTGATTAAAAAATCAAGTTTTTCACTTAAAATTTCTCTTTCTATATTAATATTTTTAGCCTTTTGTTTTAGCTTTTTAGCCATTTTGTAAAATTCATTCGCGCTGTTTTTAGGTGTATCTTCAAGCTTAAAAGCAAGCTCATTTGCATTAAAATCTTGCAAAATAAATTCTCTTTGATAATCTTTTAAAGAATTTAAATTAGCAAATAAAACATCTGCCTTTTGACTTAACTCTTGAGCTTTTTTTAATAAATTGCTTTCTTGTTCTAAATTTTCTATACTCTCTTTAAGGGTAAAAATTTTTTTATCTACATTTAAAAGTTTATTTTCTTTTATATCTTTTAAGCGCTCTTGTTGTAACTTTTTAGCACTTTCTTTAAAATACACATTAAAATCATCAATCTTTACAAATTCTTCTTTAATCTCATAAGCTTTTAAAGCTTGGAGTTTTTCGCCTATTTTTACAATACGATAACTTTTATCTATATGACGCAAAGCTTCTATGATAATATCATTAGTATCTGTAATGATGACATTGGTGTTTTTTCCTGTAAATTCAAAATAAATCTTAGCCCCATAAGCTTTGTAAGATTTTTCTGATAAAACTTCAAAAGATAAAATTCTATTATTTTCTAATACTTCTAAATTTAAAATCTTTGCATTAGAAAAGTATTTTTTTAACATAAAATCAAAAGGTGCATTATAAGCTTTTGCTTGGAGCTTATCTTGGTAAATTCCACTTTTTCCGCGTGTTAAATCTAGTATAAAGGCTTGATGATCTAAGCTAAGCTCTAAGATATTATCATCAAGGCGTTTGAGATAATTTAGCCTTTGAAATTGTTTAAAATAATCTTTTATTTGTATTAAATCTGTATATTTCATAAATGTATTATAAAATATTTTGATGAATTTATGAGGTTTTTATGAGTAAAAAAATTCCCTATCCTTGCGTGATTTTATGTGGCGGAAAGTCTTCACGCATGGGAAAAGATAAAAGCTTATTGCAAGTAGATGATAAAAACTTAACTCTTTATCAGTATGAAAAAATGTCAAGAATTTTTAATCAAGTTTTTATTAGCGCTAAAAAAGATAAATTTCATCAAAAAAACTTAGCACTTATTTTAGATGAGGATTTAAATAACTACTCCCCACTCATTGCCTTAAATTCCATACTCAAACATTTTCAAAACACCTATGTATTTATCCTTAGCGTGGATACTCCAAGTATAAGCAAAGAAAGTATTTTTAAACTTTTTCATCATCTAAAATCACAAAATATACTCTTAGCAAGCACAAAAAAGCACAAGCATTATTTATGTGGATTTTATCATGGTAGAAATTTTGAAAAAACTTTGCAATTTTTACAAGAAAATAACCACAAACTAGCTCTTTTTTGTGATACAATGAAAGCGGAATTTATAGATTTTAAAAATGAAAATGAGTTTATAAATTTAAATTATTTTAACGAATACAAAAAGTGGCTTCATGAAAAAGACAATCTTACCCATAATATGTGCTTTTAGTGCTTTAGCAAATGAAGATTTAATCAATCAAGCCTTAAAATATGAAAGGCAAGGTGAGTATAAAAAGGCTATGCAAATTTATAAAAGCTTAGCTTTAAAAGATACAGCAAAAACAAAAAATTTAGAACTTTCTCTTAACAATGAGCAAAATGCAACAAAAGAACATAAAATAGATGATTTTAACCCAAGAAGCGAAGCTTTAGCAAATTACCTTGGCACAGAAAAATCATACAATCCTTTTGGTATTAGCACGCATAATCTTAGTTATTTTATGCCTGTTTCTTATAGTTTTAGCAAAAGAGATTATAAAAGCACTGAAACTAAATTTCAAGTAAGTCTTAAAAAAACTCTTTTTGAAAATCTTTTGGGTTTAAACGAAAGCTATAACATAGCTTATACACAAATTTCGTGGTGGCAGCTTTATGAGCATTCATCACCTTTTAGGGAGACTAATTATTTGCCTGAATTTTTCATCAATTTTCCTATAAGTGGGCATGGAGCTTTTGAAAATTTAAAAAATATACGCGTTGGTTTATTACACGAATCAAACGGGCAAGATGATCCAAAATCAAGATCTTGGAATAGAATTTATCTAAGCAATGCATGGTTTTTTGACGACTTTGTGTTCATACCTAGGGTTTGGCTAAGAATTCCTGAAAAAAGCTCAGAGGATGATAATCCTGATATAGAAAAATATTTGGGTAATTTTGATATCAATCTTGCTTATACTCAAGATGATTATTTTATCAATATCTTATGGCGTAATAATTTAAATTTTGCTAATAACCGCGGTGCAGTGGAAATAAGTGGAGCTTATAAAATCTCCAACAATGGCTTGTATATTTACACTCAGTATTTTAATGGTTATGGTGAGAGTCTTATTGAATATAATAAATCTTCAAGCAGACTCTCAAGCGGAATTTTGCTGATGTATTAAAGCAAACAAAATGCTATAACACTACCTAAGATAAGCAAAGAGCCATTAAAGCATAAAAAGGTTGGTATACAAGTATCTTTGATGTGATCACCTTGCTTATCTGCATTAAGCCCTACACTCACTCCCAAAGTCGTCTCACTAGCAGGCGATCCTGCATCACCTAAAGCTCCAGCAACACCGATGATAAAAATAATCGCAGCAGGTGAAAAACCAAGCTCTATACATATAGGGCAAAATAAGGCAGCGATGATAGGAATAGTACCAAAAGAACTGCCTATACCTATGGTGATTAAAAGACCTATGGCTAACATGATAAAAATAGCTAAAAAGTGACTTTGTGCCATAAAGGGCACGCTTGTTTTTACAAGCTCAGCTATACCCCCACTTTGCTTTAAAACCTCCCCATATCCTGAAGCAACAAGCATTACAAAAGCTATATAACCCATGATTTTAAGCCCATCATCAAAGACTAAATTAACTTTGTTATATTCTACTCCACCTAAAATCACCATCAATACAAAACCCAAAAGTCCAGATAAAGGTAAATTGTGCGTTAAAATTTGCAAAATCAAAGTCAGTCCAAGACCAGCTAAAACACCCCATTCTTTTTTACTCATTTTTAGATTTTCAAAGTCCATTTTAACAATTTGCTCTTCTTGATATTCTCTTGGCTTAGCATAAAATACAAATACAGCTAAAAACAGACCAACTAGCATACAAATAGCCGCAAAAGCCATAGTTTGAGAAACTTCTCCTAAGCTAATTTGCACTCCATTTGAATTTAAATTATCTACAAGCAAAGTTTGAAAAATAAGCCCAAAACCTAAAGGCACTACCATATAAGGTGTGGTAAGTCCAAAAGTTAGCGCACAAGCTATGGCTCTACGGTCTATTTTTAATTTATTAAAAAGCTTTAACAAAGGTGGGATCAATAAAGGCACAAAAGCCACGTGGATAGGGATTAAATTTTGTGAAAAACAAGCAATAAATGCCAAAGAAAGTATAAGTAAGTATTTTTTATGTGAAATATAATGCGAAACTATTTTAATCAAATATGCTGTTAAATTAGTTTTTGATATAGCAGCAGCCACCGCTCCAAGTAAAATATAACTTAGTGCTGTTTGTAAATTTCCTTGCATACCATCGATTAAAATTTTCATAGAATCCATCATAGCTTGTGGAAGTTGGGTAAAAAACTCCATCAAAGTTAAATGCTCTATATGCATAAATTTAGACCAAACGCCTACAAAAAGCCCAGAAAGCAAAACACTAAGCAAAACATTAAACCTAAAAAAACACAAAAGCGTCATTAATACAACGCCTATAAATACCGGATTAGTTAAAAGCATTACATTCCTTAAATCAAAATAATTGCACATTTTAAATAATTTTCTTTAAAATACCATTTAAGTTTAAAAAATTTAAGCAAAAATTGCAAAATAAAAGCATAAAATGATAGTTTTTACTTTAAAAAAGGATACAAATGAGAAGTGACGCGATCAAAAAAGGACATTTAAAAGCACCAAATCGTTCTTTACTTAGAGCATGTGGCTTAAATGATGAGGATTTTGACAAACCTTTTATAGGTGTTGCAAATAGCTATATAGATATCATCCCGGGACATTTTTTCTTAAATGAATATGCAAAGATCATCAAAGATGAAATTCGCAAAAATGGTTGCATTCCTTTTGAATTTAATACTATAGGTGTAGATGATGGCATTGCTATGGGGCATGATGGTATGCTTTATTCTTTGCCAAGTCGTGAAATCATTGCAAACTCTATTGAAACAGTGATGAATGCACACCAACTTGATGCACTAATTTGTATCCCAAATTGTGATAAAATTACTCCAGGTATGCTCATGGGGGCTTTAAGAGTTAATGTGCCGACTATTTTTGTGAGCGGTGGGCCTATGCGAGCAGGAGTAAATAAACACGGAGAAAAAATCAGTCTAAGTTCTGTTTTTGAAGCAGTGGGAGCTTATGAGGCTAAAAAAATCAATGAAGATGATTTAAAAGATATAGAATGCAAAGCTTGTCCTAGCGGTGGATCTTGCTCGGGTATGTTTACTGCAAATTCTATGAATACTTTATGTGAAGCTATGGGCATAGCGCTTGAAGGAAATGGAACTATTTTAGCACTTAGCAAAGAAAGAGAAGAGCTTTTAAGAAAGGCTGCGCGTAGAATTTGCGAGATTGCCCTAGATGAGCGTTTTAAAATTCGCAATATCATTACTAAAAAGTCCATTAACAATGCTTTAGTTGTTGATATGGCTATGGGTGGAAGCTCAAATACTATCTTACATATGCTTGCCATTGCTTATGAAGCAGGTGTAAATTTGGATATAAAAGAACTCAATCACATCAGTACTAATGTGGCTCATATAGCCAAAATTGCTCCATCTTTAAATACTGTTTATATGGAAGATATACACAAAGCAGGTGGAGTAAGTGCAGTAATGGCTGAAATAGCTAAAAAACCAGGCCATATTTTAGAACTTGATACTCTAGATATTGGCGGAAAAACTTTAAAAGAACGCATTGAGAATGCTAGCATTAAAGATGAAAATATTATAAGAAAAATAGACAATGCCTATTCAAATGTAGGTGGACTTGCTATACTTTTTGGAAATTTAGCAGAACAAGGCTGTGTGATAAAAACTGCAGGTATTATGGGTGAACGTAAATTCAAAGGTAAAGCGGTTTGTTTTAATTCTCAAGAAGAAGCCATTAAAGGCATTATAAAAGGTAAAGTTAAAGAAGGTGATGTGTGTGTGATACGCTATGAAGGACCAAAGGGTGGACCTGGCATGCAAGAAATGCTTAGTCCAACCTCATTGCTCACAGGCATGGGACTTGGTGCTAAAGTAGCACTTATAACAGATGGTCGTTTTAGCGGAGCTACAAGAGGGCTTAGTATAGGTCACATTTCTCCTGAAGCTGCAGAAGGTGGACTTATAGCGCTTTTAGAAGATGGCGATGAGATAGAAATTGATGTGGATAATTACAGTATCAATGTAAATTTAAACCAAGATGAAATCGCCAAACGCAAAGCAAACTTTAAAATGCCAAATAAACAAATAAATTCAAGATGGCTTAAAATGTATCAAAAGCTTGTAAGCAATGCTAGCAAAGGCGGGGTTTTAGACTTAGAATAATTTTCTTAATTTCTTAGAGAAATTAAGAAATATCTTTTAAATGTGAAAACAAAAATATGAAAAATTATGTTAAAGTGGCCGGGAGAAAGGGATTCGAACCCCTGGAGGTGTGACCCTCAACGGTTTTCAAGACCGCCGCTTTCGACCACTCAGCCATCTCCCGAAAGAATAAAAATATCAAGTGTTAACATCGCATTGGAGGCGACATCCGGATTCGAACCGGAGATCAAGGCTTTGCAGGCCCATGCCTTACCGCTTGGCTATGTCGCCTTGAGTTACCAAAAAGTGGTGCCCGAGGCCGGACTTGAACCGGCACGGAAGAAAAATTCCGAGGGATTTTAAGTCCCTTGTGTCTACCAATTCCACCACCCGGGCGGGTGATAATGGAGCGGGAAACGAGATTCGAACTCGCGACCCCAACCTTGGCAAGGTTGTGCTCTACCCCTGAGCTATTCCCGCATGTAAAATTGAAATTATATCTATTAAAGCTTAAAGATATATAAAAAATAATTTAAAATAATTTAAAAAATTACAATAAACAAATAAACTTATTAAAATTAATAATATTTTTATAATCAATATGTTATAAAACTAGATTTGATTTAATCAATTTAAAATATTGCAATGGAGGTATTTATGTTCAGCTTTAAAAGCTTATCAAGTAAATTAACATTTATAACCTGTTTGTTAATTATAGCAATTTTAACCGTAGTTAATGTTATAAACTACTATGAATCTAAAAAAACAATCAATGATTATCTGTATGAAATACAGATGAAAACAATGCTAGATGTTGCAAAGGTATATGAACTTTATGGTAGTTCAAAAAGAGCAGCAATCAACTCTCTTGGACACTCGATCTCTTCCAAGCCAAATATGCATCAAGACGAAATTATAGATATTTTAGGCACTCTAAAACAATCATCAGATTTTGAGCTTGTTTACATTGGATTTGAAGACACTGGTAAAACTTACAGATCTAACAAAGTTATTAGCGATATCACAAGTGGATATGATACTAAAAATAGACCTTGGTATAAAGAAGCAAAAGCTGCTGGTAAACTAATCGTTACCGACCCTTATGTCTCTGCTTCTAGCGGTCAAGTAACTGTAACATATGCCGCACCAATTTATTCAAGTGGCAAATTTATAGGTGTTGCGGCAGGAGATTATGACCTTTCAAGGTTTTCAACCGATGTTTTATCACTAGGACACTCTAATAGTTCTTATGTTGCAGTTTATGATAGAGAAGGTGTTATAACCTTCCATGAAGACAAAGAAAGAATGCTTACTAAAAACGATTTAAGCATTAATATAGCAAATGCTGTAAAAGCTAATCCTGATTTAGTTGATCCAAGTAAAGAAGAAACCTTATTTTATGCTAAAGATGGCACAGGTAAAACTCAAGTCGCAACATGTACACAAAGCTTAAACCCTAAATATATAATCTGTTCTATCACAGAAGAATCTGTATATACTGACGCAGTAAATAGATTGTTATTTCAACAAATTATAATTGCTATTATAGCTATAATAATAGCTTTACTTCTAGTAAGATTTGCTATTATTAGAAATTTAAAACCTATTGCAATAATTACTTCT
>NZ_JAKMST010000014.1:0-14073 GCF_025772785.1 Campylobacter sp. CNRCH_2015_0338h | reverse complement strand
TTAGCATTTTAATTTTTTAATAACACTGTCTAATTTTTTACTATCTCCATCTTTTAAATCTTCTAAAGCCTCTATAGCAGGAACGAAATCTTCCATTTCATCAAGATAGTTTTCTAAAGCATTGCGTAAAATTTCAGCCTTTTTCTTTTTAGAAAATTTTGCAGTTTGATTTAAGCGCTCGTAAAGTTCTTCTGAAAGAGTTAGAGTGTATCTTTTATTCATTGTCTAGCCTTTATTTTGGTCTTATTGCTTCTTGGCAAGCTTTACATTTATAATTTGTGTTAGTTGTTTGTATTTTTTGATGAATTTCATAAGGAACTTTATGAATTTTATCTGTGCAAGAACAAATGTATTCATAAAATTCTTGCAATTCACCTAGGTTTGTATTTTTGTTTTTTTTGCTAAGTTGGGCTTGGTGCCATTTTTCTATTTTCATATCTTCTCTTAAAATATGCTCTAAAAGCCATTTGGATGCAATTATATTAAGTTTTTCTTTTAAATCATTAGTACTTTTTAAATTTTGGATCAAATCTATCATGGATTGTATGATACTTTTATGAATTTTTTGATGATTAGCAAGTTCAGGATAGCCTATTTTTGCCATATATTTTTCTTCTTCGGCAAAATGTTCTTTCATGTAATTGAAAAAATCCGCAAGTAAAAATTTAATCTGTCCTTTGTGAATAGGTTTATCCGAAATCATCTCAACATTGGCAGCAAGCTCAAAAAGTTTTTGGTGCTGCTTGTCGATTTCTTCATTGTGAATACTATATTTGTCGCACCATTTTGGTAACATACTAAAACCCCTTGTTTGGTTTGTGGGAGAGTTCTTGATGTATTATAATTTACAATATTTTAAATTATGATTAATTTTTATTAAATTTCGGTTTTTTCTTTACATAAAATTAAATTAGTAGAGCATTTTTTACATTTAAATTGTACTTTAGAATATTGTATTTTTAAATGAATTTCATAAGGAACTTTATAAATTCTACCTTCGCATTGGCATTGATATAAGAAATTTTTTATTTTTGGTTTTTCTTCTTCAAAGCTATCTGAAGAATTTTTTATTTGCGTACTTTGTTTCCAATACTCTATCATCATATCATGCTAAATGATATGTTCTATAAGCCATGAATTAACCATTATGTATAATTTTTATTTTAGGTCATTGGTGCTTTTTATGTTTTGTATGAGTTTTATTATAGATTTTGTGATTTGTTTATACATGAGTTTATGTTGGTTTAAGTAAGGATAATTAATCTCAGCCATGTAGTTTTCTTCATCTTGAAAATGAATTTTAATATAGTGAAAAAAATCAGCAACTATTTTTTAAGTTCGACTTGATAAATTGGTCTATCTGAAATTTCTTCAACTCTAGCAGCAAGTTCAAAAAGTTTTTTATGTTGTTCATCAATTTTTTCATTATTAATGCTGTATTTTTGATCCCATTCAGGTAATATAAGAGCCTTAAATATAAAATACTAGATTATATAAATATCAGACTTGAATTCTGCTAAATTCACACTCAATTTACACAAAAAAAATATAATGTTTTAAGTAAAGTATAATAAAAAGGTTTAAAAATGGCTACACAAATTCTTTTGTTAGAAGATGATATTAATTTAGGAGAAATTGTTAGTGAATTTTTAGAAGAAGAAGGTTTTGTAGTTACTTTAGTGGATAATGCTCAAGATGCACAAGATAAAGCTTATGAGAAAAATTTTGATTTATGGATTTTAGATGTAAAAGTTCCACAAGGTGATGGTTTTAGTGTGCTTAAAAATTTAAGAGAAGCTGGCAAATATACTCCAGCTATTTTTATGACTTCATTAAATACTACTATGGATTTACAAAAAGGTTTTGAAAGCGGTTGTGATGATTATATTAAAAAGCCTTTTGAATTGCAGGAGTTAAAAATAAGAATTAATGCTATTTTAAAGCGTTCTTTTGCTCATAAAAATGAAGATTATGAAGACTTGGGAAATGGTTTTAAGTTTGCTTTTGTTTCGCAAACTTTATATCAAGACGATAAACCTTTAACTCTGCCTTTAAAAGAATTAAAGCTTTTATCTTTGCTTTTAAAAAATAAAGGTAAATTTATAGATACTGCTTGTATTTTTGAAGAAATTTGGGAGTATGATCAGGAGCCAAGTGAACTTAGCTTAAGAGCTTATGTAAAAAATTTACGAAAAATTTTAGGTAAAGATAGTATTGTCAACCAAAGAGGAAGAGGGTATTGTTATGTATGAAGCCAAGCGCGTTGCATGGCAAATTCTTTCTTTGTATTTAGTGAGTATAGGAAGTGTTCTTATAGTACTTTTTGGCGTATGGTATGCAAAGTTAATAGAAGAATTAATAGCCGAACATAGCATAAAATTAAGACAAGAACATCGTTTTGTAATTTTACAAATGGAAAAGTTACGTTTTGAGCCTATAGAAAAAGGTGCTAGAAAAATTGCTCAAATTTCTAATATAAAATTTGCAATATTTGATAGAACAAAAGTTTATTTTTCTAATCTTGACTTGCCTGCTCAAACAACATTTTTTAAACTTAATAACGCAAATATTTATAATAATAACACTCTAATTTATGTAGCTGATGTGAATTTAAATAATTTATTGCTTGCAAATACTCAAGGACAAGATGCTTTGGAGGTCTTAGGTGATGTTAATCGTTTGAGGGTTTTAGTACAAGGTGATGATATCTCCAAAGAACTTGGATTTATAAGATTTAAAGTAGCTTTGGCTATGGTTTTTTCTTTGATTTTTGTAAGTATAATGGCTTATTTTATACTAAAATTTGCACTCAAGCCTTTAGAAATGAGAATAAGATTTTTAAATAATTTTATAAAAGATACCACTCATGAGATTAATACTCCAATTAGTGCGATATTAATGAGTGTAGAAGGTTTAGAAAGAAAAAAGAATTTTGAAGAAGTTAAAGCTTTAAAGCGTGTAAAAATAGCTGCTTTGACTTTGAGTCATTTGTATTCAGATTTAACTTTTTTAAATTTTTCTCAAGCTTATGAAGCAAAAAAAGATTGGATATTTTTAAAAGATTTGATTAAAGAAAGAATGGAATATTTTAAGATATTTTTGGAGCAAAAAAATATCAACTTAGAACTTAGCTTGAAAGATGATGGAAAAATTTATGCCAATAAAGAGCAGTTTTTTAAAATGTTTGATAACCTTATTAATAATGCTATAAAATATAATGTAAAAAATGGACATATCAAAATAATGCTTTTGGAGCAAAGACTTATAATAGAAGATAGTGGCTGTGGTATAGCAAAGGAAAATTTGGCCAACATTTTTGAGCGTTATTCGAGATTTAATGAAAATCAAGGTGGTTTTGGTATAGGGCTTTCTTTAGTGGATAAAATTTGTAAAGATCATAACATTAACATAAAAGTAGAAAGTGAGCTAAATAAAGGAACAAAATTTATTTTAACTTGGAAAAATTAAAATTATTTATTGCTCATTTTAGCCTTTTCTTTGGCTTTTATAAGTGTTGTGATAAATTCATTTAAATTTTTAGTATCGTTTTGATTTAGAGTTTGTGAGGTATGATTTAGCATTTGAGTGATTAAAACTTCGTTGCTTAAGTCATTATCACCAAATTCTCTAGCCTTTTGTAAAATTTTTAAAGTAAGCAAATTTTTTACTTCATACATTTTAATCCTTTAAATAAATCACGCTAACAATGCGCTTTGGAGTTTGGTTTTTTCTATAAGAAAAAAATCTCTTATCATCAAAGGTGCAAAGATTGATATCAAAAATATCACTAACACCTAATTCTTTTGCTTGAAATTTAACTAATGCTTTTAAATCAAGCTTATTTTCATGTAAAAAAGGTGCAAATTTTTCTTTGCTGTAGTTTAAAACCTCGCCATTAATTTCATAATTTTTAGCACAAATTCCTGCTGAAATAATGAGTTTTAAATTCTTGGTTTGAGTGTTAAAGCTTTTTTGCATTTTTAAAACAGCTTCTTTTAAGATGTTTTCAAAACAACCTTTTCTACCCGAATGTAAAGCTGCTACGGCTTTATTTTCATCATCATATAAAAGTAAAGGTAAGCAATCAGCACTTAAAATACACAAAGCTATATTTTTTTCATTGCTAATTATTCCATCAGCATTTAAGTGAAAATCTTTATTATAATGAGTGATGATGTTAGAATGAATTTGATTTAAAAATATACACTTTTTTATTGAATTTTCCCAAGGAAAAATATTATCATAAATTTTTGCTCTAAAAATATTATAATCTTGATCAAAGGCTACAAAAGCTTTTGCAAAATCATTTTCTAATAAAGTGATGTAATCTTGTCTATTTGTTGCCATGAAATTTCTTTTTTATAATTTAATTGTCTGTGTATATATCTTGCTAAAAGATCACTTTCTATATTCACGCGTCTTCCTATGGTATAGTTTTTAAACAAGGTTTCATTAAAGGTTATAGGAATGATAGTTAAACGAATACCATCTTTTAAAACTTCATTGATAGTCAAGCTCACTCCATCTATGGCTACACTTGCTTTATTTGTCATATAAATTTGTATATCATCAGGACATTTAATATAAAAATCAACTCCGTTTTCTTTTTTAGAAATATTAGTAATTTCACCTATACCATCAATATGTCCTTGCATTAAATGTCCATCTATTCTATCGCCATAAGCTAGTGCAGGTTCAATATGTACATAATCTTTTAAATTTTCAATAGCTATGTGAGTTCTTGTTTCATAAGAAAGTTCAAGGTTAAAACCATCATCAAAAAGTTTTGTTACACTCAAACACGCACCATTGACAGCAATACTATCGCCTAGTTTTGGTTTGTAGTTTGCTTTTAATCTTAAAGTGTTGTTTTGATATGATTTGACAAAGGCTAATTCGCGGATTAATCCATTAAACATTCAATACCTTTAATTTTTACGAGATTTTATCTAAAACTTTTAAATTTCAAAAAGTATTTTTAGTGTTTTATTTTAAAAAATATTATATAATTTTTGCCTTTTTTATAAAAATGAGGTCAAAATATGTATGATATAATCGTAATAGGTGGTGGGCATGCTGGAGTTGAAGCTAGTGCTGCTGCTGCTAGAATGGGTAAAAAAACTTTACTTTTAACTACTTTAATCGAGCAAATTGGTGCTGCAAGTTGTAATCCTGCTATAGGTGGTTTAGCAAAAGGACATTTGGTAAAAGAGCTTGATGCTATGGGTGGACTTATGGGGCAAATTACCGATGAGGCTGGAATTCAATTTAGAATCTTAAATGAAAGCAAAGGTGTTGCAGTGCGCGGAAGTAGAGCGCAAATTGATATGGATGCTTATAGAATTTGTGCTAGAAATATGCTTTTAAAACTTGAAAATTTAGAAATCTCTCAAGAGCAAGCTTTGTCTTTGCTTATAGAAAATGATGAAGTTAAGGGCGTTAAAACTAATTTAGAAAATACATATTTTGCCAAAAAAATCATACTGACAACAGGAACTTTTTTAAATGGACTTATCCATATAGGTGAAACCAAGCTTCAAGCAGGTAGGGTAGGCGAGCTTGCATCTGTAAATTTGGGAGATTACTTAAAACAAAGTGGTTTAAAAGTAGGAAGATTAAAAACAGGAACTTGCCCAAGGGTTGATGCTAAAAGTATTGATTTTAGTGTTTTAGAAATTCAACCTGGAGATGAAAATCCTAAAGCTTTTAGCTTTAAAACAAAAAATTTCAAGCCCAATCAACTTCCATGTTATATAGCAAGAACAAATTTAAAAACACATGAGATTATAAAAAGTAATTTTTACCGTGCTCCGCTTTTTACAGGGCAAATTGAAGGTATAGGACCAAGATATTGTCCTTCTATAGAAGATAAGATTAATCGTTTTGGTGATAAAGAAAGTCATCATTTATTTATAGAACCACAAACTAAAGATGCGACTGAATATTATATCAACGGCTTTTCTACCTCGCTTCCTTATGAAGTGCAAATTGCAATGCTAAGAAGTATAAAAGGTTTTGAAAATGCTAAAATCACGCGTTTTGGCTATGCTATAGAGTATGATTATATAGACCCAACAGAACTAAAACATACTTTAGAAACCAAAAAGATTAAAAATTTATATTGTGCTGGGCAAATTAATGGAACCACTGGTTATGAGGAAGCTGCTGCGCAAGGTTTTATGGCAGGAGTGAATGCGGTTTTAGCAATTGATGAAAAAGATCCTTTTGTATTAAGGCGTGATGAGGCTTATATAGGGGTGTTGATTGATGATTTAGTGATGAAAGGCACTAAAGAGCCTTATAGAATGTTTACTTCAAGAGCTGAGTATAGACTGCTCTTAAGAGAAGAAAATGCCATTTTAAGACTTGGAGAATATGGATATAATTTTAAACTTTTAAGTCAAGAAGATTATACATATATTGATAATATAAAACAAAATGTTAGCAAAGGACTTGAGTTTTTACTTCAAACTACATGGACACCAAGTAAGCAAAATAATGGATTTTTACAAAGTATTGAAGAAGAAAAAATCACTTCAATAGTGAGTTTACAAAAAATTGTCGCAAGAGCTAGTTTTAATATAGAAAAATTAAAAGCTTTGGATGAAATGTTTAAAAATATGGATGAGTATTCTTTAAATGAAATTTTAAATGAAGCAAAATATTATCATTATATTGCAATGCAAAAAGCACAAATTGAAAAAATGAAAAATTTAAATGATTTGAAAATCCCTGAAAATTTTGACTTTAAGAGTGTGAGTGGATTGAGTAATGAAGTAGTAGAAAAACTGCAAAAATTTAATCCACCGACTATTTTTGCTGCTTCGCAAATTAGCGGTATTACTCCTGCTGCTTTGGATATTTTACATATTTATATCAAAATGAAAAAACAATAGATAATAATAAATTTATCTATTGTTATGATTTAAAACAAACATTTATTTTTGTTTTTAAATAAATATCCATATATCTTAAATTAAGCTTTTTATACCAAAGAAAAAATTTATCATTTTTTAGATAAACTGCTAAGTTTTACAAAAAAATCAAAACAAAGGAAGTAAAATGGCTACATCTGAAAGTAGACGAAGCTTTATGGGCTTTGCCTTTGGAACGGTAGCTGCTGTGGGTGGTGCTTTTTCATTAGTTGCAATGAAAAAAACATGGGATCCACTCCCAAGTGTAAAAGCAGCAGGTATTACTACTGTAGATCTTTCTGGCATGAAAGAGGGCGAGCTTAGAACAATTGAATGGCGTAAGAAGCCTATATTTATCTTAAAAAAAGATGCAGATATGGCAAAAGATAGCAATAGAGATGTTGTTGTAGGTGATGTTGCTTATACTGTAGTTATTGGTCTTTGTACGCATTTAGGCTGTATTCCAGCTTACGCTCCAAGCGAAAAATTATTTAAGTGTGCTTGCCATGGTGGTGAATTTGACACCAGTGGTAAAAATGTATTTGGTCCTCCTCCAAGACCTTTGGATATTCCTCCTTTTAGAATTGATGGAACAAAATTAGTATTAGGCGAAGAAGGTCCAGAATATAAAAAAATGATCGCGGAGGCTTAATATGGCACAGATAAAAAAAGCAAATGGTATTGTAGATTGGCTTGATCAAAGATTAGCGGTAAATAAGCTTTTTAATGTTTTAATGGCTCAATATTGGATACCAAAACAAATTAACTTCTTATGGGCAATGGGTGTTATTTTAACTACTCTTTTTGCTATTTTATTTATTTCAGGTTTATTTTTAGTAATGTATTACAAGCCAGATGTAGCTTTGGCTTTTGATAGCGTAAATAAAACTATCATGCAAGAAGTGGAGTATGGGTGGCTTTGGCGTCATATGCACGGTGTGGCTGCTTCGGTTGTATTTTTAATCATATATATCCATATGTTAACAGGAATTTATTATGGCTCTTATAAAAGAGGCCGTGAAATGATTTGGATTAGTGGTATGCTTTTATTTGTTGTATTTTCAGCAGAAGCATTTAGTGGATATATGTTGCCTTGGGGGCAAATGAGTTTTTGGGCTGCTCAAGTTATTACTCAACTTTTTGGTGGAATTCCTTTTATAGGTGATGCGTTGGTTATTTGGATAAGAGGAGATTTTGCAGTTTCAGATCCAACTTTAACTAGATTTTTTATGTTGCATGTATGTTTATTGCCTATCGTGATTTTAGCAATTATTGCATTTCACTTTTATTCTTTAAGAATTCCTCATGTAAATAATGAAATTTCAGAAGAAATTGATTTTGATTTAGAAGCTGAAAAATATTTAGCAGGTGATACAAAAGGTTCTAAAGTTATTCCTTTTTGGCCAGGATTTTTAGCTAAAGATTTTATGTATATTGCGCTATTTATGATTTTCTTCTTTTACTTGGTATGTTTTAAATTCAATTTTGCAATGGACCCAATCAACTTTGACCCAGCAAATTCTTTAAAAACACCTCCTCATATTTATCCTGAATGGTATTTCTTGTGGAGTTATGAAGTTTTAAGAGGATTTTTCTTTGATGTTGGAAGCATTAAAGCTTTTGATATAGGGCTTGCAGCATTTGGTATAGCACAAATTATTTTCTTCTTATTACCTTGGCTTGATAGAAGTGATGTTGTAAAACCAGCACATGAAAGACCGATGTTTTTTGTATGGTTTTGGGTATTATTGATAGATTTAATTGTACTAACAGTTTATGGAAAACTTCCTCCAACAGGAATTAATGCTTGGATAGGATTTTACGCTTCTATGGTATTTTTACTATTATTGTTAGTAGTCTTACCAATTATTACTATCATGGAAAGAAAAAGGGGCTAATAATGAGAGAATTAAAAATATTTTTTGTAGTTGTCTTTTTCACAGGTTTAGTTTATTGGGGGGTTGAGCCTTACGCGCATTCAGTGATGAATCCTCCTTCAACTCCAGTTAATTTTGACTTTGCAAAAGCTGATGCAGAATTTACCAAAGGTGAAGTTGCTTTAAAAGAAAAAGCAGCAGTGGATGCTAATGCTTCAGGAAGTGAAAAAGCTATAGCTAATGCTCAAAAAGCATTAGAGCTTGCAAAAAGCCAAGAAGAAGCTACTAAGCAATTATGGGAAAAAATCGCAAAAATTGATTTTAGTAAAGGTAATGCACAAAAAGGAAAAGAGCTTTTTGAAGGAAATTGTATTGCATGCCATGGTGTGAAAGCTGTCGGAATTCCTGCTACTATTACAGATTCTTCTTTGGGTGTAACGCCTCCTGATTTGAGTGATGCAGGTGCTATCTATGATGAGAAATTTTTAGCAGCATTGATTGTTGATCCAGTTAAAGCTTTACAAATTTCACATAAATTTAATGATGAAAATCCATTCTTAATGCCTGCTTATCCTTTAAGTGGCGATGAAACACAAGATAATCAAGATTTAGCAGATTTAATTGCATTCTTTAAAAATACAGCTAGTGAATATGAAAAAGAATTTGATGCAAAATTAAAAGCTGATTTAGAAGAAAAATATGCTAAAAATCAAGAGCTTTCAGAGCAAGCAAAAACAGCTTTAATTGCAAAAGAGTTTGATTTTGCTAAAAACAAACATACATTTGAAAATGCTTGTGGAAGATGCCATGATGTAAAATATGATGGCTTTGTTTCAAGCTCAAATATGAGTGATTTAAAAAATTATCTTGGTATGACACCTCCAGATTTATCTATGATGATTCGTTCTAAAGGTGCACATTATCTTGAAATCTTCATCAATGAACCTCAAAAGAAAATTCATGGAACTGCTATGCCAAGAGTTGGTTTGAATGAAAAAGCACAAACTCAAGTTATTAATTATCTTGAAAAAGTTGGTGATAGTAAAAAAGAAGAAAGAGAGCAAACAGGAATTTATATCATGATATTCTTTGCTATCTTAAGTATTTTTGCTATAGGCTGGAAAAGATCAGTTTGGTCTAAACTACACTAATTTACCCAAAGAACGCCTTGTGGCGTTCTTTTTCTTCAATAATAAGCTAAATATAAAATAAAATTTGATATAATATTCTTTCATTTCACACGCATTAATTTCCTTATTAGGTTGCTTATGGGTTAAAGAATGCGGAGGAATAAACCTAATTATTTTATTTCAAGGAGAATTTCATGGTAAGCATGAGAGATTTATTAGAGTGTGGTGTACACTTTGGACACCAAACAAGAAGATGGAATCCAAAAATGAAAAAATTTATTTTTGGAGAAAGAAAAGGTATCTATGTAATTGATTTACAAAAAACACTTAGATATTTTAGATACACATATAACATCGTTCGCGATGCTGCTGCAGAAGGTAAAACAATTTTATTTGTTGGCACTAAAAAACAAGCTGGTGGAGCGATTAAAGAATATGCTGAAAAATGCGGTATGCCTTATGTAAATCATAGATGGCTTGGTGGTATGATGACTAACTTTGGAACTATCCGCCAATCAATTAGAAAATTAGAAGTTATAGAAAAAATGGAAGAAGATGGAAGCATTAAGCTTTTAACTAAAAAAGAAGCTTTAATGCTTACTAGAAAAAAAGAAAAATTACTAGCATATCTTGGTGGTATTAGATATATGAAAACCCAACCTGATATGATTTTTGTTATCGATACTGTTAAAGAAAAAATTGCAGTACAAGAAGCTAATAGATTAAAAATCCCTGTGGTTGCTCCACTAGATACAAACTGCGATCCTGACTTAGTAGATTTCCCAATTCCAGGAAATGATGATGCGATTCGTTCGGTTCAACTTTTCTGCCAAGAAATGGCTGAAGCAATCAATGAAGGTAAAGCTTTAAGAGAGCAAGATGGTGAAGCAAATGAAGAACAACCAATCTCTGAAGAAGAAAAAAAAGAAGTTTTAGATGAAGCTATGAGTGAAGAAGATTTTGAAGGAGATAAAGAGTAATGGCTGAAATCACTGCACAAATGGTAAAAGAACTGCGCGAAAGTACTGGCGCAGGTATGATGGATTGTAAAAATGCTTTAAAAGATACAGATGGTGATTTTGAAAAAGCAGTACAACTTTTAAGAGAAAAAGGACTTGGAAAAGCTGATAAAAAAGCTGATCGTTTAGCTGCTGAAGGTTTGGTAAGTGTAAAAGTAAGTGATGATTTAAAATGTGCAACTGTAAGTGAAATCAATTCAGAAACTGATTTCGTTGCTAAAAATGAACAATTTATTGCTTTAACAAAAGATACAACAGCACATATTCAAGCTAAAAGCCTTCAAAATGTTGAGCAGTTGCATTCAAGTGAGATTAATGGTGTTAAATTTGAAGAATATTTAAAAAATCAAATTGCAACTATAGGTGAAAATTTAGTTGTAAGAAGATTTGCTACTGTAAAAGCTGGAACTAGTGGAGCAGTAAATGGTTATGTTCATTCTAATGGACGCGTGGGTGTTATTATTGCTGCAGCTTGTGATAGTGAAGCTACGGCTAATAAGTGTGGAGAATTTTTAAAACACCTTTGTATGCATATTGCTGCAATGAAACCAAGTTATTTATCTTATGAAGAGCTTGATATGGATTTTGTAGAAAATGAATATAAAGCTTTAGTTGCAGAGTTGGAAAAAGAAAATGAAGAAAGAAGAAGATTAAAAGATCCTAATAAGCCAGAGCTTAAAATTCCAAAATTTGCAAGTAGAAAGCAATTAACTCAAGAGATAATCCAAGAAGCTGAAGAAGCTATTAAAGCTGAACTTCAAGCACAAGGAAAACCAGAAAAAATTTGGCCTAACATTATCCCAGGTAAACTAAATAGCTTTATAGCGGATAATTCTCAGCTTGATGGTAGACTTACCCTAATGGGACAGTTTTATGCGATGGATGATAAAAAAACTGTCGAGCAAGTAATTGCAGAAAAAGAAAAAGAATTTGGTGGAACTATTAAAATAGTAGAATTTATTCGTTTTGAAGTGGGTGAAGGTCTAGAAAAGAAAACTGAAGATTTTGCTGCTGAAGTTGCTGCGCAAATTGGTTAAAAATGGAACTTTTAAAAGCGGAAAATTTAAGCCATAGTTTTGATATTCCGCTTTTTGAAAATCTAAATTTTACTTTAAATGCAAAAGATTGTATTGCAATATGTGGAAGTAGTGGGTGTGGTAAATCTACTCTTTTGCATATTTTATCTACCTTGTTAAAACCTCAATCAGGAAAAGTTTTTTATAATAATCAGGATTTGTATTCCTTAAACGATGAAGCTTTATTAGAAATTCGTAGAAAAGATTTTGGGATTATTTTTCAAATGCATTATTTATTTAAAGGTTTTTTAGCTTTTGAAAATATAGAGCTTGCAAGTATTTTGAGTAGGCAAAATATCGATTATGAGTTATTAAAAAAACTTGATATTGTTGATTTAATGAATCAAAAGATCACAAAATTAAGTGGTGGACAGCAGCAACGAGTAAGTATAGCTAGAGTTTTAAGTAAAAGACCAAAAATCATTTTTGCTGATGAGGCTACTGGTAATTTAGATTTTAAAAATGCTTTAAATGTGTTAGATATTTTGATTGGTTATGTCAAAGAAAATAATGCAGCTTTAGTTTTTGTGACTCACGATCAAGAACTTGCTAAAAAATGTGATAGGATTTATCATTTAAGTAATTATGGAATTTGTTAAATATTTAGGCGATGAAAATGTTGTAATTTTCATGCTTTTATTTGCCAGAATGAGTGGATTAATAGTATTTTTCCCTTTTTTTTCTCACAATAGTATACCTTTGGTAGTAAAAACAACTTTAGCTTTGTTTTTAACAATGTTTTTATATCCTTTGGCAAAACTTGAAAATAATACACCTGATTCTTTTTTTATTTTATATCTTTTAAGTGAAGTGCTTTTTGGGATGGTTGCAGGTTTAATTTTACAAATGATTTTTGCCATTTTACAAATGGCAGGTGAGCAAATTTCTTTTACCATGGGTTTTTCTATGGCTAGTATTTTAGATCCGGCTACAGGTGCTAATACTCCAGTAATTTCTCAAGTTTTAAATTTGCTTGCATTGTTGGTTTTTTTAGCATTTGATGGTCATCATTTGGTATTGCTTTTTATATCTAGTTCATTAGATTATATTAGTTTGGGTGGATTTTATCCGCACGAGAATTTAATGCTTTATTTGAATAAAGCTATGGTAAATATCTTTGTGCTCGGTTTTTCTATGGCTTTTCCTATTTTAGCAATATCTTTATTATCAGATGTTATTTTTGGTATGCTTATGAAAACTATGCCACAATTTAATCTTTTAGTGGTGGGTTATCCTATCAAGATATTTTTATCCTTTGCAGTGCTTATTGCTATTTTACTCATCATGATGCAGTATTTTAAAAATTTAATGTTAAAAAGTTTTGAGCATATGGAGTTATTGTTTTTCAATATATAAGCAATAAATAATTAAAAATGTTTTAAAATAATACATTTCTTTAACTTGGGAGATGACAGATGAAGGTTGTGCTGATAAATTCTAATGTAGCTGTTTCAAAATTAATTAGTTTGGGGGTTCAAAAACTAGGTTATGAATTTGAAGAGCTTGCAAATGCTGAAGAACTTGAAGATTTTTATGATATTATTATCATAGATCATGATATTGAAGCTAATTTAGATGAATTAAAAAGTAAATGTAATAGATTGATTTATTTATTGCCTAGAAACCAAGAGCAAGTAGAAGGCGTAGAGTGTTTATATAAGCCTTTTTTACCGACTGATTTTATAGAACTTTTGGGTAATGAAAAAACTTTAAGTGAAAGTAAGGATGGCACTTTAGAAGAAGATGAATTGAGTTTTGATGAGGATGTTTTAATTGATAAAGATATGCCTTTAGATGGAAATGAACTTTTGGCTGGTATTGATTTGTCTGAGCATGAAGAAAGTTTAAGTGAAGATGATTTAAATCTGCAAGAAGATTTTTTTGAAGAAAATTTAGATAATTCATTAGAAGTTGAAGATAAATCTAAATTATCAAATGAAGCTGATATTGACAAGGAATTAGATGATAAGTTAACATTAGTAGATGAACAACATGAAGAAAATATAGAAGAAAATATAGAAGAAAATATAGAAGAAAATATAGAAGAAAATATAGAA
>NZ_JAKMST010000013.1:0-18529 GCF_025772785.1 Campylobacter sp. CNRCH_2015_0338h | reverse complement strand
AATGTTTTCATTAATAGCTTTTGCCATAGCACCAAGCTCATCATTTGTTTTAACATCTATCATAGCAGAATCTTTAGTTTTATGATTGATGAAGTCAAAGAAAGAGTTGAGGCCGATTTGAAGTTTATGAATTGTTCCAACAACACTTTTTTTAACATAAAAATAAATCACACTAATAATAATAAAAAGCACAATTGCAGAAATTGCAAATATAATAAATGCTAAAGAATCAGCAGGCTTTTCCACTGATTTTTTTGGTGCTATAGTTACAACACTCCAATGATCATTAGAGCCCTCCCAAAGATCAAAATTTACAAGCTGGGCTAAATTTTCTTCATTTGTAGAAGCAGGTATAAAAGTAAATAAACCATTGGTTTTGGTGCTTTGCATGTCTAGTATTGTTTTTGCACTAGGATGAGGATTAATTTCTGTGATGATTTTTCCAACATATTCTGCTTTTGGACTAGATATGATTAAACCATCACTTGAAATCAATAAACGTTGGTCATTTGCAAATAAACTCTTATTTGGATCATTTAATTCTTCTCTCAATAAATCAATGCGCACAAGCATGCCTATTGCACCAATTGTTTCGTTATTCTTTCCAAAAATTGGTAAAACAATGTTTACTAAGTATAATTTTTCTCCATTTATAGAATAATCTCTAGGTCTTCCAACGGCAGGTTGCTTGGTTTGTAAAGCTTTTATGAGAGAATTTTGTTGCAAGATTACTTCTTCAGCTTGGATGAATTTAATTGATCCTTTTTGTTGCGGATTTTCATCTTTTGCTAATAATAAAAACTTTCCTGATGGAGTAAGATTTAAAGGATTATTGCCGTGGTATTGGTTAAGATGAATATATGCAAAATAAGTCCAAGAATTTGAATCTAGCATACTGCTTATTAAAATTTTAAGATCTTCTATATCTAAGTTATTATCTTTATTTGCAAAATTTTTAATAACGCCTTGCGCTGTTTCTAGTGTTGAATATGCGTTTTGGGTAATTGCTTGAATCCCATTTGAGTATCTATTGGCGCTACTTAATAAAAGTTTATGAGCTTCATCATTAAGCATTTCTTGGCTTTTTGAGATTATCGTTACAGATAAAATTCCTATGCCAATAAATATTACAGAAGATAAAATTAAAATCATTTTTGTAGTTAAATTAAAATTTTTAAACATTAGTTACCTCTTTCATCTGATGTATTTGATAAAATGGTAACTTTTGTTTCTTAATATTTTTTTATTAGTTTGTTAATTTTTTCCCACAATCTTACTCCTAATTCTTTTGCATTATTTTTATCTAAACTTTTATATTTATGACTAGCAAGTTTTTCAAGCTCACTTAGCTCTTTGGCTAGAATGTTAAGTTTATTTTGTGCTAGCTTGCTAAAGTCGTCAATTTTTGGATTTTGTTTCATTTCATTTATTTTAATAAGGATTTGTTCTCTATTTTCTTGTATGAGACGTTTAAATTTAGCAAATAAAGTGTCAAATTTATTTTCTAATAAATCTTTGAGTATATCTTTTACGGGATTGTCAAGTTCTGATGATATTTTTTTAAGCATTTGAATAAATTCTTGTTCTATATCTATGAGTTCTTTTTCTTTGTTTTTTAAATCATATTCTAAGGCACTATATGCAAAGCTTGATTTAAATTTTTCAATCGCTAAAGAAATTCCTTCTTGCGTTCCATAAATACTTCCAATGCATAAATCATAAGCAAAGGCTTGTGATTCATTAGCAAGTTCAAAAGCTGCATTTAAAACTACTTGGGAGATTTTTAAAATTCTTTCCTTTTCAAAACTTCCTTCACAAATTGCATTAAAGACTAAATTTTTGGCAATCTCACAAGAAGTAATTTCTATATTTTCTCCTTTTTCTAAGGTTGTGATAAAAGCACTTTCGGCAGTTTCTTTTAAAAGACCTAGTATTTCTATATCATAAAGCATAGCGTCATTAATGCTTATATTAAATTCATTTAAATTCAAATCCTTTAAGGTTTTTTCTAAGTCAAAAAAATTATCACAAATTTTATGCTTAATGGTGTTTTTTTGTTCTTCGATTTTTACTTTTAATTTGCCATATTCATTAATATAAGCAAAAAATGCTTTTTTATCCTCTTCCACTCTAGCTTTGATGATACCTTGGATTATTCTAGAAATATTTTCTTCATTTATAAGTTCAAGTTTTTCTAATACCTTAGAAAATATGGCAAAAAGTTCTTCATTGCTAGTATTTTCAAAACTAATTTTTTTATAACTTAGACTAAAAACAAGCTCGCTAATTAAGTTTGGAATTTCGTTTTTTTCACAAGCTAAGAGAGAATTTTCAAAAATAATGGCTAAATTTTTCATAGTTTTTCCTTTTTATAGTACAAATTTGGCTTTACTTTTTAATTGATTAAAAATATTTAAACGGTCACTTTTGCTATCTACATAAACACTTAAAAGATAGCTTTTGTATGTTCCTTGTTTGCTAGTATTTGAGATTTTGTATTTAAATTCTCTTTCATTTAGTATTTGGGTAAAAATTTCTAAAGCATCAACCCCAGCTTCAAAAACGACTTTATAATCCCAAAAAGTAGGGTAATTTATAATAGGTTCTTTTTTAAGATCGCAGATATTTACCACTTTTTCCTCCTTCTTTACTTTCTAAAACTATATTAGTAATTTGCATACTCTTATCAATAGCCTTAACCATATCATAAATAGTTAAAAGCCCAATGCTAACAGCAGTTAAGCTTTCCATTTCAACTCCGGTTTTTCCTTCGCATTTTACGGTTGCAAAAAGTTTAAAAGAACATTCTTCTTTGTTTTCTTCTATATGGGTTTGTACTTTTGAAATCATTAAAAGATGGCACATTGGAATGAGATTTGAAGTTTGTTTAGCTCCCATGATGGCTGCTGTGATGGCAGTTTGCAAAACAGGTCCTTTTTTAGCTTTATTTTCAATGATAGCTTCAAATGCTTCTTTACTCATGTATATTTTACCGCTTGCACAAGCTTCTCTTTGGGTGATATCTTTTTGACTTACATCTACCATTTTGGGATGATTTTTTTCATCTAAATGCGTTAAATTCATATTTTTCCTTAAGTAAAGTTTGAAAAATTATACCAAAATGTATATTTTTATATTAAAATACTACTAAAAAATTTTAAAGGATTTATAATGGCTTATGATGATGAAGAATTTGAAAATTACGATGATGAAATGTATGATGAAACAGATGATGATACTTATGTAAATAATCAAAGATCGTATAATTACGATGATGATGATTATGAATACGATGATGATTATAGTGATGATGATACTTATGAGATGGATTAAGAGTGAGTAAAAATCTTAGTAAAAAAGATATAAAAGTTTTAGGTCTTTCTTCTTTGGGAGGGACTTTAGAATTTTATGATTTTATCATTTTTGTATTTTTTGCAAGTTATATTTCTAAAAATTTCTTTCCTGAAAATTTAAGCCCATTTTGGCAAATGTTTAATACTTATGGGATTTTTGCTGCAGGATATTTAGCTAGACCACTTGGTGGTATAGTTATGGCTCATTTTGGCGATAAATTTGGCCGTAAGAAAATGTTTATGCTTAGTATTTTGCTGATGGTTGTGCCAACTTTTATGCTTGCTTTTATACCTACTTATGAAAGTATAGGGTATTTATGTATAGTATTTTTAGTATTTGTAAGGATTTGTCAAGGTATAGCTATAGGTGGGGAATTACCTGGTGCTTGGGTTTTTGTATTTGAGCATGCTCCAAAGGGTCAAAAACGCACTTATCTTGGAATTTTAACAGCTTCTGTGGTAGGTGGAATTTTACTTGGTAGTTTTGTGTTTTTGATGATGAATAAACTTTTCACGCAAGAAGAGCTTTATGGGTGGGCATGGAGAATTCCATTTTTCTTGGGAGGAATTTTTGGGATCATTTCTGCTTATTTGCGTAAATTTTTAAGAGAAACTCCTGTTTTTGAACAAATGAAAAAAGACAAAGCCTTAGAAAAATTCCCTTTAAAAGAAGTGTTTAAAAAGGCTAAGCTAGGTGTTGTGCTTTCTATGTTGATAACTTGGGTTTTAACTGCTTGCATTGTTGTGATGATTTTAATCATACCTTCTTTTATGGCAAAAATGTTAAGTATTGATGCAAGCGTTCAAACTTATATGCAAATGCTTGGTATAGTTGTGCTTGTAACTGGTTGTATATTAAGTGGAATTTTGGCTGATAAAATAGGTATAGTAAAAGCTTGTGTGATTTTTTCATTAGGATTTTTCTTAACTTGCTTGTTTTATTTTAATGCTCTTTATACTAAAACACCTGATTTTAATACAGTGAGTGTGTATTATTTGAGTGCTTGTTTTTTTGCTGGAGTGATGAATTTTTGCCCTTTAATGATGAGTGAAGTATTTGATGCTAAGATTAAATTTTCAGGACTTAGTTTTTCATATAATATAGCTTATGCAATAGCTGGTGGGTTTACCCCACAACTTGCTCTATTTTTACACACCATTGCTTTAGCAAATTTAGAAAATATCGCTCGTTTTTCTTTAGGATTTTATATGTTAGCTATGGCTATAATCTCACTTATTTGTGCTTTGATGTTTAAATATCTTAGTAATACCCAACGCACATACTCTCAGTGATTTTAATACGCTTTTCCAAAGGAGTGGGACTAAAAAAATGGCATTTTTCGATGTAAATATTATAATTATAATCTAGCTTTAAAAGATCGTAAAATGCCTTTAAATTTACAAATTTAACCCCACACACTTCTTTTATATCTAAGATTTTATAAATTTGAGAATTATTTTTTTCTACTAAATGGGATGGAGCTAGGGTTGTAAATGAGCAAAAAGCACTTGCTAACACATAGCCACTTAAATTTTCACATTTTTGTATAAGGTGTTGGTGTTTTTTTAAAATACTTTTTTTGTTTAAAAATACCACTCTTGTACCTTGATAGCGTGCTGCTTGAGCGTTTTTCCAAAATTTATAAGCGTTTTTAGAGATATTTGCTAATTGATGTAATTGCACATTTAAGACATAATCATCTAAGAATTGATTGGGTGGTAAAATAGTATAAGTCATAGTTTTTCTTTAGTTTTATTTTTAAAATTATACTAAAAATTGACTTTTGTTTATATTTTTAATTTCTAAATTTAATACAATAAGTAAAAATTATTTTTAAGGAAAAGCATGAAATTTGAAACTATTAATCATGAGGGTATAAAAAAACTTATGGATATTTTTTATGCAAAGGTTAGAGTGGATAAAGATTTAGGACCTATTTTTAATGAAAAAATCGGCACAGATGATGAGAGTTGGAAAAAACATAAAGAAAAAATAGCAAGTTTTTGGGCAGGGATGTTTTTAGCTGATCCAAGTTATAGCGGTTCACCTTTGAGAGCTCATCATGAATTGCCTCCATTTCCAAGAGAATTTTTTGATATTTGGCTTAATTTATTTGATGAGAGTTTGCAAGAAGTTTTTGAAGATGAACCAAGAAATATCATTATAGAAAGAGCTAGAATGATAGCCCAAAGATTTCAAATGATTATTTATGATCATAGATTTGCTTAAGAGTTTAAAAACTCTTAGCGATAGTTAAATGTATGTAAGTTTTCACTATGTGAATATTTATAACTGTATTTTCCATCAAGATATATTACCAAACGATAATACCCTTTATGTGAACCAAATACAACTTTTCTAACTTGTGCTGTATTAACTTGCAGTGTTTTGGTGTTAAAATTTTGTTTTTTAGCAAAATCTATAATAATTTTAGTAGGATCTCCTATAGAAAGATGTCTTAGTATTTTATCTTGGGTTTTGATATTAATTTTGTTATTGTAAAAACCAAGAGAAATAAAATTATAAATATTTCCGCTAAAAAGTGGTGTTTCTATGTTTAAAGTAGTGTTATTTTCTTCTGTTTTTGAGTTTTTATTTCCTTGTTTTTGTGGCACGGTTACAGATACATCAAGTATAGGCGTGGCATTTGGACTTTTAGTTTTTATAAATGAGTAGGTATCATGCCAGTTAATACTTTTGTATATATCCAGAGTGGTTTGTTCTTCAGAACCATCAAGGTTAATGTAAGTGATGGTAATATTTTTTAAAATTCTCGCATCAGAGTTAAAGTTAAAATCTTGCCTTTGGAAAGGACTAAGTTTTGCAAATTCGGTATTTTTTTGCTCTATGTTATTATCAAAAGGATTATCTTTTGCATTTAAAAATACACAAGAAAGTAAAAACAATATAAAAAATTTAATTCTCATGCGAATTTTCTCCCTTAAGTCTTAAAAGTTGCAAATATTCTTTTTGAGCTTGAGCATTTTTAGCTTTTAAAGTCATTATATTTTTTTCTAAAATTTTTTGCTCTTCTTTAAGTGTTAGTAGCACATCTAGAGAAGATTTACCAAAAAACATATTACCAAAATACATAGCAACAATAATAGCTACAAATGATAATGCAATGGTTTTGATGAGTTGGCGATGAGCTTCCTTTTTTTTAGAATGCTCATCATACTCTTTTAATAAATCGCTCAGAGTTTATCTCCTAAATACTCATCATTATCAAGTTCAATTTCTAATAAGCGATTGTATTTAGCAGTTCTTTCACCTCTTGCTAGAGCTCCTGTTTTGATTTGTCCTGTATTAAGTGCTACTGCAAAATCAGCTATAAAAGCATCTTCGCTTTCGCCACTTCTATGGCTCATAATACATCTGTAATTATTTCTATGAGCTAATCTTACTGTTCTCATAGTTTGAGTGATTGTTCCAATTTGATTAGGCTTAATCAATACAGCATTTGCCATATTTTTCATGATACCTTCTCTTAAAATATCTTCATTAGTTACAAACAAATCATCACCCACAAGTTGAATTTTATTACCAAGCTTTTGAGTAAGTTTAATCCAACCTTCATAATCATCTTCAGCTAAACCATCTTCAATACTAAAAATTGGATATTTTGCACATAATTCTTCATAACGCGCGATTAAGTCTTCACTTGAGAAAACTTTACCCTCTAAATGGTATTTACCATCTTTATAAAGTTCACTACTTGCTACATCTAGTGCAAGTTTAATTTTATTTTCATAGCCTGCCTTTTTAATACAAGTCATTAAAAGATCAAGAGGCTCTGTATTATTTGCTAAATTTGGTGCAAAACCGCCCTCATCACCTAAAGCGGTAGAGTGACCCAGATTAGCTAATTCTTTTTTCAATACTGCATAAATTTCACAAACTGATCTTAATCCTTCTTTAAAGCTTGAAAAACCAAAAGGCATAATCATAAATTCTTGAAAATCTACGCTATTGTTTGCATGTGCACCACCGTTGATGATATTACACATTGGTACGGGTAATACACTTGCATTTGCCCCACCTAAATAGCGATATAAAGGTACACCTAGTGCATTAGCGGCAGCACGTGCTGTTGCCATAGAAATTCCTAAGGTTGCATTTGCTCCTAGGTTAGAGTAGTTTTTTGTCCCATCAAGCTCTAAAAGAGTATTATCTAGTTGGGTTTGATTAAATGCATCAAGTCCTATAATGTTTTCAGCTATGGTGCCACTGATGTTTTCAATCGCTTTTAAAACACCTTTACCACCAAATCTTTCATCATTATCTCTTAGTTCTAAAGCTTCTTTTTTTCCCGTGCTTGCACCGCTTGGAACGATAGCGCTTCCTACACTACCATCGCTTAGCATGATTTCGGCTTTAATGGTAGGATTGCCTCTACTATCTAAAACTTCAAAAGCTCTTAAATCTTCAATAATCAACATTATTCCTCTCCTTCTTCATCGTCTTCTTTTGCACCCAAAATCATACTATCTATACCGATTGAATTTTGTATGGCTTGAGTGATTTCATCTGCAATAGCTGGATTTTCTTTTAAAAATGCTTTGGCATTTTCTCTACCTTGGCCAAGTTTAGAAGCCTTGTAAGAAAACCACGCACCACTTTTATCAATAATATCAAGTTTTACACCATAGTCTATTAGCTCGCCCTCACGGCTTACACCCTCGCCAAACATCACATCAAATTCAGCCTGTTTAAAAGGAGGGGCTACTTTATTTTTAGCCACTTTTACCTTAACACGGTTTCCAATAGGCTCATCATTTTGTTTTAAAGTAGCTGTTTTTCGTACATCTAAACGAACCGAAGCATAAAATTTTAAAGCATTTCCGCCAGTAGTAGTTTCAGGAGTGCCATAGCCCATCATACCTATTTTCATACGAATTTGGTTGATGAAAATTACAGTAGTATTCATTTTATGAACGATACCGGTTAATTTTCTTAAAGCTTGGCTCATTAATCTTGCTTGAAGACCTACATGCTGATCTCCCATATCACCTTCGATTTCTGCTTTTGGAGTAAGTGCAGCAACGCTATCTACTACTATTAGATCAATGGCTCCACTTCTTGCTATGGTTTCAACGATTTCTAAGGCTTGTTCTCCAAAATCTGGTTGAGAGATGTAAAGATTTTCTGTATCAACACCTAAATTTTTTGCATATCTTACATCAAGAGCGTGCTCAGCATCAATAAATGCACAAACTCCACCTTTTTTTTGACATTCTGCTATGATGTGTAAGGTAAGTGTAGTTTTACCTGAACTTTCAGGCCCATAAATTTCTATAATTCTTCCTTTTGGAACCCCACCAATTCCTAAAGCCAAATCAAGTCCAACCGAACCTGTAGGAATAGAATCAATTTTTTCAACTTCTTTATCGCCAAGCCTTAAAATGGTACCTTTTCCAAAGGTTTTATCAAGACTTTTTAAAGCTGCATCAAGTGATTTTCTTTTATTATCATCCATGCTTGTTAATCCTTTTATAATATGTTTAAAATTGTATCAAAAAGAAATTTAATATAAGTTTTTATTTTGAATTTTGCTAAAATACTTTTTTAAATTTTTCAAGGAAAAAAATGAATAAAAAAATTAGCGTAGCACACTCTCCTGATGCTGATGATATTTTTATGTATATGGCGATTAAATTTGGTTGGGTTGGAAATGCTTATGAGTATGAAAATACAGCTTTAGATATACAAACTTTAAATGAACTTGCATTAGAAAATATATACGATGTTAGTGCGATATCTTTTGCGCTTTATCCTTTAATAGCTAGTGAATATGCTTTATTAAAAACTGCTGTGAGTTTTGGCGAGGGTTATGGGCCAAAGCTTATTAAGAAAAAAGATAAAAAATTAAAGCCAAAATTTAAAGTTGCTTTAAGTGGAGCACACACTACCAATGCTTTAATCTTTCGCATAAAATACCCACAAGCTAGAATAGTTTATAAGAATTTTTTAGAGATTGAAAAGGCTGTTTTAGAAGGTGAAGTAGATGCTGGAGTGCTTATACATGAGAGTATTTTAGAATTTGATTCTAGTTTGTGTGTTGAGGCTGAACTTTGGGATATTTGGCAAGAATTAGCCAAAAATGATTTACCTTTACCTTTGGGTGGTATGGCTCTTAGAAGATCTTTACCGATAAATGATGCTATAGCGGTTGAAAAAGATTTGATTAAAGCAGTAGAAGTAGCTGATCATAATAGAAAAATCTTAGCTTCTATGCTTTTAGAGCGTAATTTAATACGCGTAGATGCCCAAAAACTTGATGTGTATTTAAATTTATATGCAAATAAAAACTCTATAAATATGAATGATAAGCAATACAATGCTATAGATAAGCTTTTTGAGCTTGGGTTTAATCATGGATTTTATGAGAAGTTAATAAAAAGCAAAGACTATCTTATCCCTAGTGAGTATGAAGAATTTAGAAATTCTTGATAGAATTTAAATTTTTAAGGAGTAAATATGGAAAGTACTTTAGTAGCCTTGGGTGTACAAACTTTTAAAATCACACTTATGCTTTCTTTACCTATGCTTTTAGCAGGGCTTATTGCAGGGCTTATTATAAGTATTTTTCAAGCTGTAACGCAAATTAACGAAGCCACGCTTTCTTTTGTGCCAAAAATTTTACTTGTTGTTGTGGTAATAGTATTTTTAATGCCTTGGATGATAAGTTCTATGATTGATTTTACAACTAATATTTTAAATCAAATTCCAAGCTTTATTAGATGATTATTGATTTTTCTAAGTATTCTTCTGTGCGTATAGGCGAGAGCTTTGAAGTACAAATACTTGAAGAGCCTTGCGAATTTGATGGTTTTTTAATAGGTGGGGCAAATAATCTTTTAATTTCTCCAAAGCCTAAAAAACTTGGAATTTTAGGGAAAAGTTTTGATTATATTAAAATTTTAGAGCAAAATGAAAAAGGTATGTTTTTAGAGATAGGCTCTAGCGTGAAATCTTTTAAAATGTATCATTTTGCTAAAGAAAATAACCTAAAAGGCTTTGAGTTTTTAAGAAATATCCCAGGGACTTTAGGTGGTATTTTAAAAATGAATGCAGGATTAAAAGATGAGGATATTAGTAAAAACTTAATTAGTATTTGCACTTTTAATCAAGAAATTTTAAAACAAAACATCGCTTTTGCTTATAGGTTTAATCCTATTAAAGAAGTGATGTTTAGCGCGAAGTTTTTTTTAGAATATGGATTTGACCCAGTTAAAGATGAGCTTTTAAAAAATGCAAGAAAAAATCAACCCAAAGGTGCTAGTTTTGGCTCTATTTTTAAAAATCCTAAAAACGATCATGCAGGAAGGTTGATAGAAGCAGTTAATCTTAAGGGTTTTAGTAAAAATGATGCGATGTTTAGTAATGAACATGCAAATTTTTTAATCAATAAAAAACATGCTAGTTTTGAGGATGCTATGTTTTTGATAGAGCTTGCTAAAAAAAGAGTTTTTGAAGAATTTGGGATTATTTTAGAAGAAGAAGTGGTGATTATATAGTATTTTTAATATCTTCATAAACAATTTTAGCTATTTCTTGGACTAATTCTTGGTAAGATTTGTTTTTATCATTTGTGCTAAATTGAGTATTGATAGTAAGAATTTTATGATCTTTTAATTTTTTTGTTTTAGCATTAAAAAGTTTGTATTCTATGTCGGCTTTGACTTCAAAATTGGAAAAAAGCAAGAAATTTTGTTGGCTTGCTTGAATGCTTTTTAAATCTAGCAAAATAATAAAATCAGCCTTTTTAAAACGATTAAATTCTAAAAACTCACTTGCACTGATGAAATTTTTATTTGTTTGCAAGATATTTTGACTATTGATATAAGTTTGATTTTCTTTTTGACTAAGCAAGGCAAAATTATTTTGCTCATTTAAAATAGCACTTAATGCTTTTAGCGTGTCTTTTGCCATAGTTTTAGCATCGATTTTTAAGTTCGAAAAATAAAAATTATATTCTTTTTCATAGCTTGGCACCAAAGCTAAGGTGTTAATGTGTGAGAGTTTGTCATAATTTATATTTTGTTCAAGATTGATGATATTAAAATCATCGTTATTTTGTAATTTGATGATTTTTTTATTCACAAAAGAGTTAGCATAAATAGCACTTAAAAAACAAAAAAATACTAAAAAAAATCTCACTAAAAACCTTTTAATTTAAATTCATTCTTAGCAAAAGCTATAAAACTTGGAAGTTTAAAATCAGAACTATTATAATCTAAAGCCTTTTTATTAAAATCATATAAAATTCCACCATTTTGTTTAACTAAAAAATCTCCTGCAGCTATATCCCAAGCTTTTGGGCCACCAAAACGTGGGTAAATTCCAGCTTTTGCTTCAAGTAAATATACAAATTTCAAAGCAGATGAAACCTTAATACCTTCAAGATGATTTTGAATGAAAAAATCTTCATTATTATCATGATTTTTAGAGTAAAGGGCTATATTTTTAACCTTTTCGTACTGCTCTAAGTTAAGATTTAAAATTTCATTATTTTTATAAACTTTAGTATGAGTATGTGCATAATAAAATGCATTATTTTCCACATCGCCTATGAGTGAAAGTATAGGGGTGTTTTTATGGATTAATGCGATTAAAACACAATATTCTTTATCTTTTTTAGCATAAGATTTAGTACCATCAAGAGGATCTATGAGCCAAAAATACGCTAAATTTTTTCTTTCTTCATAAGAGAGTATATTTTCTTCAGAGCATATAGCTATATCGCTTGAAGCCAAAATCTCACTAATAACTTCATTAGACTTTATATCAGCTAAACCTACTGGGGAATCATCATCTTTAAGCCACAAGGTATTTTTGTCTTTATATTCAAGCAATACTTTTGAGGCTTCCTTGCCTGCTTTTAAGGCTAATTCTAAAAGTGTGTCTAAATTTTTCATAAAAAAAGTATAGCAATTTTATATAAATACTTAGTAGAATTATTTTCTACTAAGATTATTGATAAATTTAATTAAGCTAATGGCTAAAATTGCTTCAAGTAAAGCAGTAAGCACTAACCCTGAGTATATATCTTGAGTGATAATATTAGTTTGATAAGAAAGCGTAGCTACTGCGATGAGTAAGGTTAGTGGCATAGAATGGCTTAGGCCAAATAAAAAGGTGTTTTTTAAACCAAGTATTTTTACAAAAGTCATAGCACAAAGTATTCTTAGTCCTATCATAAAGGCAGTTAGTGAAAAAGCTATGAGTAAAACTTGAGGGTTTAAAAGCATTTGGAGTTTAAAACTTGAGCCTATATAGATGAAAAATATAGGGATTAAAAAGCCATAACCAAAACTAGAAAGTTTATGCTCTAGATCTTTTTTATGATCAAAAAAAGTAGCTATAAATGAACCTGCTATAAAAGCTCCAAGTGCAACTTCAAGTTTAAAATAAATCATAATCGCAACTATGGCTATGAAAATTGCCATACAAAATCTTATATCTTTTTCGTTTTGATCTTGCCAAGGCATGAGTATGGTTTTAAGCTGTGGATACCACCAAAAAAGTACTTCTAAAAATTTAAATCCAAAAATACAAAGTGCTAAAAATCCCATTAAATATAATAAATTTTGAGTGAGTGAGAAAAGATCGGCTCCTTTTCCCAAAAATGCTGCAGCTATGGTAAGTAAAACTATGCTTACAACTTCAGCTAAAGTGGCTACCACCATAGATACATTAAGCCACTCACAGTTTTTGCCAAAATCTCTATAAAGCGTTGAGAGCAAACCCACACTCATAACAGGTATAATAATGACAAAAATATAAGAAATATCTATACTTTCAACCGCTAAAATACTAAAAGCATATAAAAGTATAATGTAGATAAAAGCTTTGTTAAGCAAGCTTCTTTCAGTGTTTAAAAAGGTTTTAAGATTAATCTCCATACCCGCAATAAACATAAGATAATAAAATCCCGCATTAGCTAAAAGCTTAAAATTCTCACTTTCTCCTATGAAACCCAAAAATCCTATAAAAGAACCAAGCATGATTTCAGTAGTTGAAAGTGGTAGTTTTAAAAATTTAGCAATATAAGGTGAAGTTAGCAAACATCCTGCTACGACTAATAAAATTTTTAAATCCGTAGCAGCTTGAGCATCAATGGCATGAGCTAGCAAAGTTAAATCCCATTTGTTTTAGTTTTTGTATGTCTTTGCTAGGTTCTTCGCCTTTAGTTGTAAGATAATCACCCACTACTATAGCACTAGCTCCTGCATTAAAAATTTCATATTGCCTTTCTTTTAGCACTACTTCTCTACCACCTGCTACCATGATATGTGCATTTGGTAAGTCTTTTTTAGTGTCTTTGATGATATTTAACGCCTCATCAGGATCAAGTAAAGCTTGTTTGAGTTTTAAATTTTCATTTGGTATGAAAAAATTAATAGGCGAAGAAAAAGGATCAAGCTCTTTTAAACTTGCTCTAAAACTTTTTCTATCAGCTTCGCTTTCTCCAAGACCATAAATTCCACCACAGCAAAGCATTAAACCTGCTTCTTTAGCATAAAGATTAGTTTGAAATCTTTGCTCCCAAGTATGTGTAGAGCAAATATTTGGGAAAAATTCTTTGGAAGTTTCTAGATTATGATTATAAGAAAAAATTCCTGCTTTTTTTAATTCTTTGAGTTGTTCTAAATTTGCTATGCCATTACAAGCTATGAGTAAAAGTCCTTCTACTTCTTTTTGCACTGCATGAGCTACTTTGCACACATACTCAAGTTTTTCATCATCAAGTCCAGCTCCTGCTGTGACTAAACAAAAACCTAAAGCCTCATTTTTCTTAGCCATTTTTGCTTCTAAAACAATTTGATTTATATCTTTTCTTTTGTATTTATTGATATTGGTTTTCACATGAGCACTTTGAGTGCAGTATTTACAGTCCTCCCCGCACCCTCCACTTGCTATATTAGATATAGCACAAAGCATGATTTGCATTAAATTTCCTTTTTGATTTTGCATTTTAAGCACTCTAAAAATGTGCCTTTTTTAAGCTCTTTTATGATTAAAGTTTCGCCACATTCGCTACATTTTTCTTCACTTGGTTTGTATTTGCTTATATAGTTGCATTTTGGATAAGCACTACAACCATAAAATTTACCACGCTTAGAAAAACGCTCCACGATCTCGCCTTCTTGACAGCTTGGACATTTTACGCCTATGGTGTTGAGTTTTTTCTCACTTTTTTCTTCATTTTGTGTTTCTTGTTTTAAATTTCTTGAGTATTTACATTTTGGAAAATTTAAACAAGCTATAAATTCCCCATATCTTCCTTTTCTTATAGCAAGCTCACCACCACAATCAGGGCAGGTTTCATCTAATTTTGTAAAAGTTTTTTGACTTTTTATATTTTTTTTACCCTCATCAATTTTTCTCATAAAAGGAAAATAAAACTCTCTTAAAACTTCTTGCCAGTCCATTTTGCCTTCTGCAATGATGTCAAGTTTATCTTCCATTTTAGAAGTAAAATCACTATCTACTATATCACTAAAGTTTTGTTCTAAAACTTCTGTTACAACAAAGGCTATTTCATTAGGTATGATTTGCTTTTTATCTATATGCACATATTCTCTTGCACTAAGTAAAGAGATGGTTGGAGCATAAGTAGAAGGGCGTCCTATGCCAAGATTTTCTAGCTTTTTAACAAGCCCAGCTTCAGAGTATCTTGAAGGTGGCTCGGTAAAATGTGAGTTTAATTCTATATTTTGGATGTTTAATGTATCTTCTAGCTTTAAATTAGGTAGAATTTTATCTTTATCCATATCTCCATATACTTTATAATGCCCATCAAATAAAATTTTTCTACCACTTATTTTAAAACTTGCTTCATTTGATTTTGCATAGACATTTTGAGTTTGAGATATAGCAGGATTCATTTGTGAAGCTAGGAAACGATTGTATATTAAAGTATATAATCTTGCTTCATCTTTTTCTAAAAACTCACTTGCAAGTTTTGGGGTAAAACTAAGATTAGTCGGTCTTATAGCCTCATGTGCTTCTTGGGCGCCTTTGCTTTTAGTGGTGTAAATATTTGCTTTGCTTGGTAAGTACTCTTTACCAAAATCACTTTTAATGAGCTTTCTTACTTCTTCTAAGGCTTCTTTTGCGATGTTTAAGCTATCAGTTCTCATATAAGTGATCACACCCATAATGCCTTGATGAGTTTTTACGCCCTCATAAAGTTTTTGAGCTATCATCATGGTTTTTTTAGGGTTAAAACCTAGGCGATTGCTCGCACTTTGTTGCAAAGTTGAGGTCATAAAAGGTGCTTGTGGGGCTATTTTTCTATCTTTACTTTCTATATCTTTTATTTTAAAGTTAGCATTTTTACAAGCTTCAAAGATAAGCTTAGCTCTATCTTCATTAGTTAGACTTAGTTTTTCTATCTTTTGATTTTGAAACTCAACTAGTTCAGCTTGTAAGTCTTTTTCAAAAATCATATCTATACTAAAGTATTTCAAAGGAGCAAAAGCTTTGATTTCTCTTTCTCTATCGACGATGATTTTTAAAGCCGCACTTTGAACACGTCCCGCACTTAGACCTTTTTGAATTTTTTGATTGAGTAAAGGGCTTAGTTTATAACCTACTATGCGATCAAGTAAGCGTCTGGTTTGCTGAGCGTTGACGCTATTTATATTTAAAGATCTTGGATTTTTTAAAGCATTTTCTATAGCGCTTTTAGTGATCTCATGAAAAACTATGCGTGGCAGGGAATTTTCATCTTTATTAATAGCCTTAGCTATATGATAAGCTATGGCTTCACCCTCGCGGTCCTCATCGGTTGCAAGGTAGATGGTTTTAGCTTTTTTAGCCTTTTCTTTGAGTTCTTTTACTAAGCTTGAATGATCATTTGAAATTCTATATTCAGGTTTAAAATTTTCATCTTCTATTTTTATACCAAAGCTGGTTTTAGGTAGATCTCTAATGTGACCTTTAGAGGCTATTACTTCATAGTCTTTACCTAGAAAATTACCTATAGTTTTAGCTTTGGCAGGTGATTCTACTATGATTAAATTTTTCATTATTTTCCTTGTGAGGATTAAAATTAGTAAAAGTGTATAAAAAAAAGTTAAATTTTTTGCTTAGATGGGTTTTTAAATAAAACGCAATTAATGTTATAATTTTCTGTAATTTAATTTCATAGGTATAGACAATGTTTTTGCAAAAAAATTTACAAGCTTTAGAATTTACTAACAAACCCTTGCAAGAAAAAATTTTATCTTTAAAAGAAGACTTTATCGACATCTTTCCAAGTCAAGCACCCTTTGTACCTTCAAAAGATGATTTAATAAAACCTAATATATTTTTTTGTGGTATAGGAGATGGACTTTTTTTAAAAAAACTTATTAATAAACATATTTTTATTTTTGATAAAGCAGAATTTTTTGCTAATGTTTTGAACAAGATGGATTTAAGTCAAGAACTTTCAAGCGGGAAAATATATCTTTGTGATATAGAAGAGAAAAGGCTGGAAGAATATCTTTTTTTGCTTTTTTCACAAAAAGATTGTTTTGAATATTTAGGACTTTTTAAGCTTTTGCCTTATAGTGAATTTTATAACAAAAGCCCTATGTTTGATTTTGTGTATCAAAAGTGTTTAGATGTGATAAAAAGAATAGTAGGAAATATCGATATAAGTTTTACTATGGATGCTAAAATTTACAAACAATTTTTGGACAATGTCCCTAGTATTCTTGAAAATATACCTTTTCAAAGATTTATTTATGAAAACAAAGGAAAAAACAAAAGTGTTATTGTGGTTTGCGCAGGACCTTCTTTGAATAAACAACTAGAACTTTTAAAAACTTATCAAGATGATTATGTGATATTTGCTTTAGATTCTACCTATAAGACTTTACTTAAAAATGAAATTTACCCAGATTTTGTTTTTTCTATGGATATTTATGAAGAATGTGCAAGTTTTTATGAAAATTTACCATCAAATAAAAAAAACCAAATTTATATTGTGAGTTCTGCTGTAGATAAATCTTTGATGAGAATTCTTGAAAAAAAGAAAACAAAAATTTTTATTTTAAAAAATTTAGATTATCAGAAAAAATTTAATCTAAATGAATTTGGATATTTGGATATCGGTATAAATGTAGCTCATTTTGCTTACTCTTTTGCTATAGCTTTAGGATTTTCTAATGTGATTATAATAGGACAAGATTTAGCTTTTAGTGAAGATGGAAGTTCGCATGCGGACACAGCAAACTTTACTTTTCGTGATGAGGAAAAAGCTCAACACGATGCTACTAAATTAAATGTTTTGTCCTATGGAAAGAAAGGGTTTATTCAAACAAATATAGGCTGGGATGAATTTAGAAAAAGATTGGAAGTTTTATTTTTATCTCATCCTGATGTTAAATTTTACAATGCCACAGAAGGTGGAGCTTTTATAGATTATACTATAGAAAAGCCTTTTAAAGAAGTATTGGGGCTATTAAAAGACGCTAAAAAAGATTATATTTTACCTAATATTTTAAGTTCTAATAGACAGAAAAAAATATTACTAAAATCACTAGAGCTTTTGCAAAAAGATTATTTTGAATTAAATACTTTATATGAAGATGCACAAAAAATCTTAAATGTTTTGAAACAAAATAAAACTCAAAATCATCTTTATGAAAATTTTATGGATATTGTTTTGAAATTTAATACAATGATTGATGAAAGTAAAATTTTACAAAGTTTTATGTATAAGCCGTTATTTTATCATAGAAGTCTTTTTAATATTTGCTTGTATGAAGATCCTCAAAATGCCTTATTAAGATACATGGATTTTCTAGAAATATTTTTAGAATTTACAACATTAAGTTTGAAAAACATGGAAAATTCTATATATAAATATAAAAATATATTAAAAGTATAAATTTTTTTTCTTTATTTTCGATTTAGTCTAAACAACTGCATGGAAGCGGTTGAATTTATTTAAAAGGATTTAAAATGGGATTTCGTATAAATACTAACGTGGCATCTTTAAATGCTCAAACTAATGCAAACTTAAACTCAAGAGCGTTAGACAATTCTTTGTCTAGACTTAGTTCAGGTCTTAGAATCAACTCTGCAGCAGATGATGCTTCTGGTATGGCTATTGCAGATAGTTTAAGATCTCAAGCTAATACTTTAGGTCAAGCTATTAACAATGGTAATGATGCTT
>NZ_JAKMST010000012.1:0-18703 GCF_025772785.1 Campylobacter sp. CNRCH_2015_0338h | reverse complement strand
GCAAGCATTTCATTGAGATAATTTTTAAGTTCAAGCAATTGAGGGTGTGCTGGCATAGCAGTGATTCTTGCTGCTAAATTACCACCTTCAACCTCTCTAACAGTTTCTACTGATTGTTCTACTGCTTTAGCATCTTGTTCTAATGCATTTTTAGTTTTAGTGATGTTTTCATTAATAGCTTTTGCTATTATTCCAAATTCATCGTTACTCTTAACATCTATCATAGCAGAATCTTTAGTTTTATGATTGATGAAATCAAAGAAAGAACTAAGACCATTTTGTATAGTTTGTAAAGGTGATAGATAATAAGAGATGATAAAATAAAGTAAAACAATACTTGCAATACTTGTAAAAATAACAATAATAGTTTGAATGTAAGCTATTTTTAGTGCAGGTGTTTCTATTACTTCTACATCTTCACCAGCACAAGTTGTATAACCATCAATTTTTACACAAATACCAAATCTATCGCCACCATTTTGAGTGGTATAATTAAAAATATTATAATCTCCAGCATTTTCATAAGCTTTAGCTACTGTAACTATATCTGGATTTTGCTCTCCACCAACTAATGATTTATCAGTTGATGCAAATACAGTATAAGCATGATCAAATACAAAAGTTCTTCCTGGTAATTCGTTAAATTTTTCTTGTAAGTCTTTAACTAAAACATCAATTGCTAATACCCCTATAAATTTACCATCTTTAATTAAAGGCATAGCATAGGTAAAACATGGCAATCCTGTTGTTGCATCAATATAAGCTGCTGTGATATATAAACCATTTTTCTTTCTAGCTTCTATATAAAATTCTCTTGTGGTAGCATCATAATTGTCAGCTTTTCCATAAATTCCATAGTCTAAGCCTTTACTATCGCATCTGGATCGCTTACTATTAATTCTCCATTTGATTGAGCTATATAGACAGCCAAATAGCTGTTTATATCTCTAACGGTTTTAAGTAAATCGCCTGTGTTTTCCATAAGCTTTTCTTGGGTATTAAGTTCGTTATATGGAAGTCTTAAAATAGCTTGAGAAAGTTGCTCTAAAGAATGAGTATGGAGACTTTTAAAATCTCTCATTGATTTTTCTGCAACTTTTACATAGTTAGTTTCAGCCTTAACCACCTCATGATTTAAAGCTTTTTTTGTAAAAATAAAGCTAATAATTCCAAGTACTATCAAACAGATGATAGCTATAACATTAGCAATTAATGAAATTTTTAATTTAATACTTTTCATTAAATAATATCCTTTTTTTATTTGCAATGTTGAAATTTGGTTTTATTATAACATTAAAATCAAAAATGTACAAATATTATCTAAATGATAAATTTTTATATTAATGTTTTTAAGAGTTTAGAGCATGCCTGTGAGAGTATAATATAAGTCTCATTAAAATCTCCGCTATACCAAGGATCAGGAACTTCATCATATCCTAATTCTAAAGCATAAGAAGTGATTTTGTGAATTTTGTGTTTAAAATTTGGAAAATTTTTAACTACATCATTATAATTAGAATTATCCATAACGATAATAAGATCATTTTCTTCACACATTTTTAAGCTTAACTTTTGACTGCAAAATGGCTTGGAGTTGATATTTTTACTATTTAACATGGCTTTGGTTTTATAGTGCATATCCTCTCCATCATGATAACCTGAAGTGCCTGCGCTAGAAACAATAAATTTATCGTTTAAATTTGCTTTTATTAAAAGATCTTTCATAATAAATTCAGCCATAGGGGAACGACAAATATTCCCTAAGCAAACAAAAATAATTTTAGTCATTTTTTCCTCAAAAATTGTGTAGTTTTTTCAAAATTATAGCAGTATTTCAAAATATTTTTTAAAATTAATTAAAACTAAGATATAATTTTTCATTAATGGGGAGCTTTTGCTGAGAGGAAGTTAGACTTCGACCCTTGAGAAGTTTGGTAATGCGAACTTTGAATTCTTGCAAAAACTTTCCTTTTTTATAAAAAAGGATAAAAATGATACAAGCAAAAACAAAAACTAAAATTCCTATTTTAACTATAGCAGGAAGTGATTGTAGCGGTGGAGCTGGCATACAAGCTGATTTAAAAACTTTCAGCGCTCATGATTTATTTGGTATGAGTGTAGTTTTAAGCGTTGTGGCTGAAAATACTGCAAGGGTGATTTCTTGTTTTGATATACCCACCAAGATAATAGATGAGCAAATGCTAGCAGTTTATGAAGACATAGAGCCAGCTGCTGTGAAAATTGGAATGCTAGGTTCAAAAGAAATTATAACTTGTGTAAAAGAAAATTTATTACGCTTTAAAGCCAAAAATGTAGTGATTGATCCTGTGATGTTTGCAAAAAATGGCTATGCTTTAATGCCTTTGGAAAATTGTCAGTTTTTTAAAGATGAAATTTTATCTTTAGCTGATGTACTTACGCCAAATATACCTGAGGCTGAATTTTTATGTGATTTTAAAATACTTAATGAAGAGGATATGAAAAAAGCTGCTATAAAGCTTTTCAAAGAAGGTGCAAAAAGTGTTTTGATTAAAGGTGGGCATAGTAAAGATAATACTAATGATGTTTTTTATGACGGAAAGAAATTTAGTATTTTTAAAGCAGAAAAAATCAACACAAAAAACACACATGGTACAGGTTGTACATTGAGTTCAGCTATAGCTAGTAATCTTGCCTTAGGTAAAGAGAAGCATGAAGCTATAAAGCTTGCTAAAGATTATGTATATGGGGCTATATTAAATTCCTTAGCACTTGGAAAAGGTTGTGGTCCAACAAATCATTTTTATCAATTTGATAAGGAATAAAAAATGATTAAAATAGTAAGAGAAAAAAATCCTTTGATTCATCATATTACTAATTATGTTACAGCTAATGATTGTGCGAATGTAACTATAGCAATGGGAGCAAGTGCTGCTATGGCTGATTTTTATGAAGAACAAACTGATTTTGCTAAAATAAGCTCAGCCTTAGTATTAAATACAGGCACTATTAATCAGCTTGTAGCAAATTCTATGCTAAAAGCAACCAAAGAATATGCTTTATTAAATAAACCTATAGTTTTTGATCCTGTTGCTTTGGGTGTGAGTAAGGCAAGAGATGGGATTAATTTTGAATTGCTTAATCTAAAAGGTATTAGTATTGTTAAAGCAAATGCGTCTGAAATGGCTAGTGTTATAGGTTTAGATGGTAAAGCAAGAGGGGTTGATAGTACTTTTGTAATTAATGATGAGTTTTTAGAAAAAGCTAGAGAATACTCATATAAAACTAAGCGTGTTTTAGCTATAACTGGAAAAATTGATTATATTATAAATCAAGAGCGCATTGCAAAAGTTTATAATGGCTCTATCATGGCTACTAAAATAACTGGAGCAGGTTGTATGTGTGCTTCTTTGTGTGGGGTTTTTGCAGGAGCATTAGAAGATAAATTTCAGGCTAGTTTATATGCTTTATTGAGTTTTGGCATAGCTAGTGAAATCGCTCAAGATCTTTCTAGTGGAAGTGGTAGTTTTAGAGTGAATTTAATCGATGCTTTAAGTAATTTAAATGATGAAGAAATTAAAAAAAGAGCTAAATATGAAATCATTTAAAATTTATCTTGTTGCAAGCAAGGGTGAAAAAAGCGAAAGCGAGTTTTTAAATATTTTAGAAGCTTCTTTGAAAGCCAAGATTGATATTTTACAACTTAGGGAAAAAAATCTTAGCACTTTAGAATTTTATAATCTTGCTTTAAAAGTTAAAGCTTTGTGCGAAAAATATAATACGCCTTTTATGATAAATGATAGAATCGATATAGCCATGGCTGTGAATGCAAATGGAGTGCATATAGGACAAAAGGATATGCCTTTAAAAAAAGCAAGAGAACTTTTAGGCGAAGATAAAATCATAGGACTTACGATCAATCATAAAAGCGAGCTTGCTAATATTCAAAGCGCTACTTATCTTGGAGTAGGGGCTGTTTTTGCTACGCCTAGTAAGCAAGATTGTGTTGTACTTGGTATAGATGGATTAAAAGAAATTACTAGTTTAAGTTCTTTACCTATTGTAGCTATAGGTGGGATAGATGAGGCTAATTTAAATTTACTTAAAGATTGTAATATACAAGGTGTAGCTGTTGTTAGAGCGATAATGCAAGCAAATGATCCTTATATGGCAACTTTAAATTTAAGATCAAATTTTGATAAAACTTTTATAGGAAAATAATGATTTATTTTATAGGGGATAAAGAATTTGATGGCGTTAAGACTATAAGATTAAATGAAATCAAATTTCTTGATTTTGAAGTGAATTTAAAAGAATTTGATTGTTTGATCATTAGCTCTAAGAATGCACTCAAAGCATTAATGTCAAGTAAAAGTAAAATTAATTTTGATATTAAACTTTATGCTGTGGGGCAAAAAAGTGCTGATTTTGCAAAAGAACTTGGTTTTAAAAATATCAAATATCCTAGTAAAGCTTATGGTAAAAATTTAGCTAGCGAGTTTTTATCTGAGTTTAAAAATAAAAAATGTCTTTATTTAAGAGCTAAGAAAATTAGCTCAGGCCTTGATGAGGTTTTATTAAATGAAAATATCTCTTTAAAACAATTAATTGTTTATGAAAATGTAGCCATAGAGCCCAAAAAAGATGAGTTAAAAATACAACATCCTAGTGTTTTTATCTTTAGCGCTCCTTCAAGCATAGAGCAATTTTTGAAATTTTTTGCATTAAAAAACGAAGATAAAGTTGTAGTTATAGGTCAAAGTACAGCTTTAAAACTTCATAATTTTAAAAATTTGTATATATGCAAAGAGCAAGATCTAAACTCTTGTTTAAAATTAGCTAAGAGTTTAGATCTTTAAAAGTTTTATATAGTAAATAAGAAGCAATAAACACCATAAGAACCTCGCTTGCAAAAGAAGCAAGCCAAACTCCATTTAAGCTAAGATAATATGATAATACCTGTATAAAGATAAAAGGTAATACTAAACTTTGTATGATGGATATGGCTAAAGAAAGCATGGGTTTATCTAAAGCGGTAAAAAAAGATGCGCAAAGTTTTCCAAGCCAGCTTAATAAAAAAGAAAAAGAAAACAATATAAGTGCATTTTGTGCTAGATTTGCAAAACTAATATCATTATTTTTATTAAAGAGAGAAACTATAATTTCGTTGAAAAAAAATGCAAGTAAAAACACAGATATCCCAAATACACCAGATGCTATAAACATTCTTTTAAAAATAGCTTGAATTCTTAATATGTTTTTATATCCATAGTTGTAACTTATAGCAGGTTGCATGGCTTCACACATTGATAAAATTAAACCAAAAGCAAAGGTGCTTAAATAAAGTATAATAGAAAATGCCGCTAGTGCTTGATTCCCAGCTATTTTTAATAATATAGCATTAGCTAGTATGGTAAAAATAGAACTTGATATGTTTGAAAAAAATTCAGAAGATCCGTTATAAATAATATTTTTAAGTATTTTTAAATGAATTATGGGTTTTTTGAATTTTAAAATTAAGTCTTTAAAAATAAAAGGTATAAAGCCTAAAGTAGTTCCTAAAAACATACCTATACAAGTTGCTAAAGCAGCTGAGAATAAACTCCATTCAAAAATAACTATAAAAAGCCAATCCAAAATGATATTACTTAGAGCTACTGTGATATTAACCACCATGCTATAAAATGTTTTACCGCATATTCTTAAATAACTATCCATAGCAAAAGCTAACATGGTAAAAGGTGCAAAAAGAGCAAAAATTTGCATATATTCAGTGGATAAATTTTGTATGTTTTCATCAGCACCCATAAAAGCACTTAAAGGTTTTGCTAAGAAAAATCCTAATATTCCCATTAAGCAAGAAATTGCAAAAATAAGAACTATACAAAAAGAAAAAATAGCTCTTGCTTTTTCGATTTTTCCTTTACCTAGATTAATTGCTATTTGCACTGATGAACCTATGGCTATCATATCAGCCAAAGCAAAACTTATCATAATAAAGGGCATTACTAAATTCATGGCAGCTAATGAGTCTGTACCAAGGTATTTACCAACAAAAATTCCATCAATAATAATATAAAGATATATAAATGCAACACTTGCCATGTTAGGCAGGGCACATTTGCAAAACAATATAGTAGCATTTGTATTAGTGTAAAAATTGTGTAATGGCATAGTTTTCCTTATTAGCGTTTATTTTTGCGTTCTGTTTGATAATTTACGAATAAAATAAAGCTAATAGAGAGATTCTATGCCTTCTATGATATCTTTAAAATACGGATCAACAATGATTATAAAAAAATCTCTAAAAAGCATTTATATCACCTAAATTTTAAAAATACAATAAATAAAAGAAATTATATTATAGTAGTGGTTATAAATTTCTTAATATAAAATTTAATAATTTTTATCCGATTTTTATAAACCCACAAAAAAAGGAGCAAGGATGCAAATAAATTCGTATTCACGTGTGGCAGTGGAGTCACAGATTAGCAATAGGAAGGCTGATTCGAATACTAAGCTTGAAGATGCCAATACTAAAAGCGCTAATAGCACAAAAGATATTGATGAGGATAAGCTTAGTAAGCTTGCTAGTATAGGCGGAAAAGGCATAACAGAACTTTATGCTATGAGTTTTATGCAACAAGCATTTAGTATGAGTTCATCTAATGGTCTATCTCAAGCTGGGATTTTTCAAGGAGCTCAGTCTAAGGATTCTTTAACGGCTATTTTATCAAATGTAGATTTTAAAGCTATAGGATATGAAGGTAAAGATATACTTAGTTTAAATGTTGATGAGGCAAAAGAGCTTATTGGGGAAGATGGGTATTTTGGTGTAGCAAAAACATCTCAAAGATTGGCTGATTTTGTTATTAATGGGGCTGGTGATGATATGGAAAAACTTCAAAAAGGTTTAGAAGGTCTAAAAGCAGGATTTGCGCAAGCGGAAAAAATGTGGGGTGGCAAACTTCCTGATATCAGCTATGAGACAATTGATAAAGCTATTGAAAAAGTAACTCAAAAAATCAATAAATTGGGTGGAAATTCTTTAGATATCAATGTATAAATTTATATCCCTAGTTTTAAACTAGGGATTTAGTCTATTTTTAAAACGCTTAAAAATGCTTCTTGAGGTAAATGTACTTTGCCAATAGCTTTCATTCTTTTTTTACCTTCTTTTTGTTTTTCAAGAAGCTTTCTTTTTCTAGTAATATCCCCGCCATAGCATTTTGCAGTTACATTTTTACCCATAGATTTTACATTTTCTCTTGCGATGATTTTATTTCCAATGCTTGCTTGGATAGCAACTTCAAAAAGCTGTCTTGGGACGATTTCTTTCATCGCTTTTACCAGCTCCCTGCCTTTACTTAGTGCCTTTTCATTTGGCACTATGATGCTTAGTGCATCGACATTTTCACCAGCTACTTTAATATCAAGCTTTACAAGATCACCCACTCTAAATTCAATAGGTTCATAATCAAAACTAGCATAACCTTTAGTGAGTGATTTGAGTTTATCATAAAAGTCCATAACGATTTCATTTAAAGGTATATCATACTCAAGTAAAACACGCTCAGGGGTGATATAATCCATCTTAACTTGCATACCACGTTTGCGATTTAAAAGAGTGATTAAATTTCCTAAATATTCACTTGGGGTTATGATAGTTGCTTTTACATAAGGTTCTTTTATGTGATCGATTTTATTTACTGGAGGCAGCTCGCTTGGGTTTTGAATTTTTAAAACTTCTCCATCAGTTTGATAAATTTCATAAGTAACAGTTGGAGCAGTAGCAATCAAATCAAGGTTAAACTCACGCTCAAGTCTTTCTTTAATAACCTCCATATGTAAAAGACCTAAAAAACCAACTCTAAAACCAAACCCTAAAGCTAGCGATGTCTCAGGTTCATAGGTAATAGAACTATCATTGAGTTTTAATTTATCTAAAGCATCTCTTAAATCTTCAAATTTATCCGTTTCTATAGGGTATAATCCTGCAAAAACAAAAGCTTTGGCTTTTTCAAAACCACCAATGGCTTCTTTTGCCTTATTTTTGGTTAGTGTTATGGTATCGCCCACTTGAACATCAGCAACATTTTTAAGTCCAAGCACGATAACACCTACTTCACCTGATTCTAATTTTTTGGTTTTTATAGGGTTTAATGGATGGGGGTAAAAAAGATCTTGTACAAGATGTTTTTTATCTGTACTCATAACTAAAACTTCATCATTTTTAGCTATATTTCCCTCATAAATTCTAACTAAAGCTAAAGCTCCAAGATAATTATCAAACCAAGAATCATAAATTAAAGCTTTAGTAGGTGCTTCATCATCGGTTTTTGGCGCAGGAATTTTTGTGATGATGGTTTCTATGAGTTCTTTTATACCTACACCTGTTTTTGCGCTAACACAAATTGCATTAGAGCAATCAATGCCTATAATATGTTCTATTTCGTGCTTAACTTTTTCTATATCAGCTGAAGGAAGATCTATTTTATTTATCACTGGTATGATTTCAAGATCGTTTTCTAAGGCTATATAAACATTGGCTATAGTTTGAGCTTCTACTCCTTGTGAAGCATCAACAACAAGCAAAGCTCCCTCGCAACTTGCCAAAGAGCGACTTACTTCATAGGAAAAATCAACATGACCTGGAGTATCTATTAAATTTAATACATATTCTTCGTTATTAAGTTTATAATTTAAACGCACAGATTGAGCTTTTATAGTTATACCACGCTCTTTTTCTATATCCATAGTATCCATTACTTGGGCACTCATTTGTCTATCGCTAATTGCACCACACTCGCTGATAATTCTATCGGCTAATGTACTTTTTCCATGATCAATATGAGCTATAATAGAGAAATTTCTAATATTTTTCATCAAAAAACCTTAAGATTGTCTCATTTTTCTTTTTGCTAAACCTATTTGCTCATAAGCATCTATTTCGTTTTTTAAAGTTTTATATCTTTTTTTTAATTCATTATTTAAAAACGAAATATTCTTAGGAGTGGCATTGGCATTTGCTGAAATAGCACTAATAAAATCAAGTTTTCTTTTAGTGGCGCTATCTTTTGGATTAGATCCTAATTTTTGTGAATTTAAAAACTGCAAAATCAAAGCTTGAATTTCTTGAGAATTTTTTGCATCATTAGCTTTAGATATAAAATCTTCAATGTTAATTATTTTTGGAGTTTTAGTGATATTTGATTTATTGGTGTTTTTATCTTTGTGTGTAAAAAATAAAACTAAAAGAATTCCAAGTATAATAACAATAACTAAAGCAATAATCAAAAATACAAAAAGAGAATTATTCATTTAAAACTTTCCTATAATTTTTTTGCATAAGATTTTTTGAAATAACTTGCTATGCTTAATGCCACCATAAATAAAAAGCCCCAATACACATAATCAGGAATTTTTACTGAATCTCCTGCTGCGTAAGAGTGCATACCAGTTAAAAAGTAATTTACTCCAAAATAAGTCATAATAATCACCCAGTATGCAAACATAGAGCAAACTGCAAAAGTGTATTGATTTGCCCATTTTGGCACCATTCTAATGTGTAAAATAGCCGCATAAACTAAAATACTAATTAAAGCCCAAGTTTCCTTAGAATCCCAACTCCAATATCTTCCCCAGCTTTCATTTGCCCATATAGCACCTAAGAAATTTCCAACTGTAAGTAAGCAAAGTCCTAAGATCATAGCCATTTCGTTGATTCTTGTTGCTTCTGTAATATTTCTTAAAATATTTTCATTATGCTTACCATTGATTTTTAGCATGCATAGTAAAACAAGTACAAATATACCTAATAATGCACATAGTCCTAAAAATCCATAGCTAGCAGTAATAACTGAAACATGTATAGTTAGCCAGTATGATTGCAACACAGGAACTAAGTTGGTAATTTGTGGATCCATTTGGCTAAGATGAGCTACACCTAAAGTAACCCCTGCTAAAATAGAAGTTAAAGAAAGTGCAATAGGGCTTTTTCTGGAAAAGAAAATTCCAGATAATGATAAAGCCCAAGCTATATAAACCATACTCTCATAAGCATTGCTCCATGGTGCGCGACCTGCTATATACCAACGCAAAGCCAAACCTAAAGTATGGATGAAAAATGCCACGATATTAAATACATAAACACATTTAAAAATAAAATCAATGCGTATTTTTGGCAGTAGCATCTTAATAAAAACTATAATTAAAAGCAAAAATCCAGCACAAAGATAAAGAGGGGTAAGATTTACAAAAATTTGACTTTTATTGAAAAAGATTTCTGTGCTAATTTTTTTAGCACTAGGCATAACTTCATGGCCGTATTTTTCTTGGTAATTTTTGATAACATTTAAGTTTTTAGTTGCTTCATCCCAGTTATTATGTACAATGGAATTACTAACTGCATTAAAATAGTTTTCTAAAATACTTTTAACTTCTGCACCTTCTTCACCTTTTAATCCTATATAAGCTTCACGTGGTGCCACCCATTGATTATTTGTGCTATTTTGTAAAGGAATAAATCTAAAAATATCACCTGAGAAAATTAAATTTACAATATTAACCCTTTCATCAAGCTTGATGATTTCTTTGTCAAAAACACTTCTGCGATTTGGATTTTTTCTATTAGCATTTTCTACATATTTTTGCAGTTTATATGAATCTGTAGTGAAAAAATCTTTAAAACTAGTATAGGCTCTAGGCTCAATTTCTAAAATTTTAGAAATTTCTTCATTAACCAAACGACTTGTTGGCATAAATATAATATCTTTATCATACCATGCACTACCATCAAAAATCATCGATATAATTGTTGCTTCAGCGCTTTGTCCTTGGAAGGTCGTTGTTTTATGTATTTTTTCTAAAACTTCCATGGCTAAAGTATTAAAAGGAACCATTCTACCATCAGGCTTTTGCACTATCAAAGAAGCAAGTTCTTTAGCGTGTGCTTCATCTACTTTGATAGGCTCATTTGCGTAAGTATTTTGGCCTGTAAATAAAACTAATATAAAAGCCAAAATAGCGCTTGTTTTTTTTAGGGTGTCTTGATTGATTAATTTAGCTAAAGTCCTAAATCTTGAATGAGGATTTAAAATATTTAAAAACATTCCTAATGTGAGTAAAAAATATCCAATATATGTAGGAATTTTACCCGGATCTTTATTCACTGAAAGTATGGTACCAAGCTCATCTTGATCATAAGAACTTTGGTAAAATCTATAGCCTTGATAATCTAAAACATTATTCATGAAAATTTTATATTCTAGTTTCTTATCAGCATTGTCAATTTCTACATAACTTGCATAAGACATAGGCGACATCGAGCCAGGATAGCGTTCTAATTCAAAGTCTTTTAGGTACATTTCAAATGGCATTTCTATTCCTTTAGGACCCCATCTTAAAAAGAAAGGTTGACCTGCTACATCAATACGGATAGGCGAGTTGTATTCTACTAGGAAAACTTCTTTGGATTCTCCTTTATAGCTTAATTTTAATTTTAAAGCATTAATAGCATTATCTGAAAGTTGAGTTGGCATATATTTAGTACTTTGAGCAAAGTCTTTGAAATTATTTAATAAAGAATTATTCCAGTATTTTGCCTCGCCAAATAAAGAAATCAAAGCATTGCGTCCTAGTTCTATCCAACTATTTTTAAACCAAGTAAAAAAGCTTTCATCTTGAGCTTGATTGATACCTTCTAAAGTTTTTTTGCCATGCAAGGAAGCAAATTTAACCACTAAATTAATATCATTAAAAGAATATAATCTTAAATCTTTAGCTTGTGCTTTTTGATTTGCTTTTAAAATATTTTCTTTGCCATCGCTCATTGACATGTATTTTAAATCAAAATCAGCACTAAGTTTTAAATCTTTATCGATTTTTATATAAGGACTTGGAACAGAGTCATTTAAAAATGCTATATTAACGCCGTTGATATTTTCAATATCTCCTGCTTGAAAAAGCAATTCTTTAGACTCGTTATTTTGTGAAAGCATTAAGGATAAAAGTGGAGCAGAATTGTTATCATCAATATAAACTTCTTTTGCATCTAAGATCAAATTTTCATATGCAATTCGAGCTTTTTCATCAGGCAAGATTAAATCAAATGAAAAATCATTTACAAAAGGCAGGGTTGCAATATATTCAGATTTTGAAGCACTATATACTTTATCATCTTTTAAGGTTGCTATGTAAATATAACTTTTTGAAGTTTCAATAATATTGTTTTTTTCATTTTCTCTAATGTGTAAATTTCCCTCAAATCCCATATACCTAGTCATCGCTGAGCCTAGTAATATAAATAAAAATGAGATATGAAAGATTAAAAGTGGTATTTTTTTCTTATTAAACATTTTGTATTTAAAAAGAGCTGCTAAAAGATTAATCCCTAGTATGAGTTGTATAAAGCCAAACCAAGAAGAGCCATAGATCATCGCCCAAGCTGTTGGTGTATTATAAGCACTTTCTATGAAAGTAGCTAGGGCGCAAAATAGGGCAAAAATTAAAAACAAAAAAATAGAAATTTTTATATCCCCAAAAGCTAAAAGTTGTTTTTTCATAAATTAAGCTCCAAGGTATTTTTTTTTAATCTCATCATTGCCGATAAGATCTTTTGCAGGTGCATGCATAGCAATTTTGCCATTTTCCAAAACATAAGCATAATCGCTGATTTTTAAAGCTGAAAATGCATTTTGCTCTACTAATAAAATGGTGATTCCTTCTTCTTTTAATTTGACTATAATATCAAAAACTTCTCCAACTATTTTTGGAGCAAGACCTAATGAAGGCTCATCAAGCATTAAAAGTTTTGGCTCACTCATGAGTGCTCTTGAGATAGCTAACATTTGAGCTTCTCCGCCACTTAGAGTTCCTGCAAGGGCATTTTTTTTATCTTTTAATCTTGGGAAAAGTCTATACATTTGATTTTTTAAATGCTCATAATTTTCTGCATTATTAAAAGCACCAATTTTTAAATTTTCCTCTATAGTAAGATTGATAAAAACTCTTCTTCCCTCAGGTACTAAAGCAATGCCTTTTTGAACTAGAGTGTGCGGTAAATGTCTTTGAGTGTCATAACCTAGAAAAGTTACCTCGCCAGTTTTTTTAACACAATTTAGCATAGCATTAAGTGTTGAGGTTTTTCCTGCGCCATTTGAGCCTATTAAGCTAACTATACTTCCTGTTTTTATAGTAAAATCAATACCTTTAACAGCTTCAATCAAACCATAATAAACATGTAAATCTTTAACTACTAGCATTAAAATCTCCCAAATATGCACTAATTACTTCAGGGTTTTGCACCGCATCGTTTGGTTTTCCCTCAAAAATGGTCTTACCATAATCAAGCACCATAACTCTATCACAAAGCTTATTTACAAATTTCATATCATGCTCTATAAGTAAAACACTAATTTTTTTATTATCTCTTATGTCAAAAATTAACTCAGCCAAATCATCACTTTCTGTAGAATTCATACCTGCTGCAGGTTCATCTAATAATAAAAGTTTAGGATTTGTTGCTAAAGCTCTTGCTATTTCGACTTTTCTTTGCTGACCATAGCTTAAACTAGTAGCTTTTTCATCGGCTAAATGAGCAATATTGAGTTGTTCTAAAATTTCATAAGCTGCTTTTTTTGCATTTTTTTCTGCTTTGGAAAATCTTCCAAGATGTAAAAAGGCTTCGAAAATATTATATTTAATACTTTGATCAAAACCAATCAATACATTTTCCAAAACACTCATGCTTGAAAAAAGTCTGATGTTTTGAAAAGTTCTTGCTATACCTAGATGAACTATTTTGTGTGGTTTTAAATGATCAATTTTTTTTCCTAGAAAAAAGACTTCCCCGCTACTTGGCTTATAATTTCCTGTAATAATATTAAATAGCGTAGTTTTTCCTGCGCCATTTGGGCCTATAAGTCCAAAAATTTCACTTTCTTTAATAGTAAATGAGGTATTAGCTATAGCGCTAACTCCACCAAAATTTTTATGAATTTCTTTAAGCTCTAAAATCATTTTTTCTTCCTTTTAGAAAACTTAAACAAAACATCTGTTAATTCTTTATCTCCCATTATTCCTCTTCTTGCAAAAAGCATTACCAAGATCAATACAATGGAAAATACAACCATTCTAAGACCAGGCATAGCAGGGGTTTCATAACCAAAAATATTCATACTTTCATCTAAAAATCTTAAATACTCACTTCCACCTATTACTAAAATAGCCCCAATGATAGCACCAGTAGTTGAACCTAAGCCACCTAAAACAATGATGATTAAAAGTTGGAAGGTAAATAAAAAGTCAAATTGCTCAGGTGAAACTGAAGCTAGTGCACAAGCTAGCAAGCCTCCCCCAACGCCTTCTAAAAATGCTGAAGTACTAAAGGCTAAGGTTTTAATATTAAAGGTGTTTATACCCATTGCTAATGCTGCATCTTCATCATCTCTTACAGCTTTCATAGCTCTACCAAATTTTGAGCTAACAATGTTTAAGATGATAACAACTGAAAATATAGCAATCCCACCACTCCAGTATAAAGTAGTGTGTTTAGGAATGTCGTTTAAGCCTAAAGAGCCATTTGTAACAGAAGCAAAGTTAATCGCCATAAGTTTAATAATGATACCAAAACCTAGTGTTACAATAGCTAAATAATCCCCTCTAACTCTAAATACTGCAAAAGCCAAAACTAAAGATAAAAGCATAGCGCAAAGTCCAGCAGCAAGTAAAGCCACAATAAAACTTGGCGAATGTATCATCAAAATAAAGCTACTTGGATCTTCTAAAGAAAACTGATCGATTTTGCTTTCACTTGTAAGTAATACTAAAGCTGCAACATAAGCTCCTATAGCTACAAAGCCATTTGGTTCTAGTGAAAATTGTCCTGTAACCCCGTTGATAAGATTATAGCTTACTGCTAAGATAACAAAAATAGCAATATTGCTTAAAATTCCTATTTTATAATCATTGAAAAAATAAGGAGATATAAAAAGAAAAGCAAGCGCTATGATAAAAAAACTTAAATGTGTAATTTTTCTTGCAACCATCTTAAAACCTACTTTTTTCAAAATTTATGCCCAAAATTCCAGTTGGTTTAAAAAGCAAAATCAATACTAAAAAGATAAACGCAAAAGCATCTTTAAAACCAGAAAGATCAGGGAAAATAGCAACTACAACAACTTCTGTAAATCCTATAATTAAACCACCTAATACCGCTCCAGCAACCGAACCAATACCACCTAAAACAGCAGCACCAAATGCCTTAAGCCCTATAAGAGTTCCCATGCTAGGTTCAACAGAAGGATAACTAACAGCCCAGAAAATACCACCAATAGCGGCTAAAGCTGAGCCTAGTGCAAATACAATAGCGATAATACGATTTGCATCAATTCCCATTAAATTTACAGTATGAATATCAAAAGCTAAAGCTCTAATAGCAATGCCATATTTGCTTTTATAAAGTATGAATAAAACCACTAATAGTATAAAAAATGTCAAAATAGGCACTAAAATACTATTAATGCTAATGCTGATATTATTAAAATTAATCACTGTTTCAAGATAACTTGGCACAGGAAAATATTTTGGTGTTGAGCCAAATAAGACATTAAATACATTTTGTATTAAAAAGCTTATGCCTATAGCTGTAATAAGTAAAGAAATTCTAGGTGCTTTTCTTAAAGGTTTATAAGCTATCCTATCAATAGCTATACCTAAAGCTGCTGCAAATAACATAGCCAAAGAAAGAGCTCCTAAAAAAGGCACATTCATACTTGTGACACAAAATAAAGCTGAGTATGCTCCTACCATCATGATATCGCCATGTGCAAAATTAATTAATCTTAAAACACCATAGACCATTGTATAGCCTATAGCAATAAGTGCATACATGCTACCTAAGCTAAAACCATTTATAATTTGCTGTAAAATTAAAGAACTATCCATTGAACCTCTTAAAATTTTATTTACGGAAGAATCGTATCTTTATAAATTTGTTTTTGATTTTCTATTGATTTTATAACAATTGAACGCGTAGCATTGCCTGTTTTATCAATGCTAATTACTCCGCTAACACCTTCAAATTTTGAAGTAGCGTGGATATTGTTATTAATGCATTCACTGTTAAAATTATTAACACATTTTTGCATAGCTTCAAAAATCACAAAATACGCATCTGCACCCATAGCTGTGAAATTTGGAACTTCTTTGCTTTGTTTTTCTTTTTCATAAGCTAGTATGAAGTCTTTTGAAAGTTGTGTTGGTGGGTTGTTATAATCAAAGCTATCGGTAAATAAATATCCTTCTGCAGCATCTTGAGCTAAATTAATAAAGGTTTCATCAGCAACTCCATCTGCTGAACCCATAGGGATATTTATACCCATTGCTTTTGCTTGTCTTGCAAATAAAGAAGCTTCGGTATAATATACTGGAAGATAAATAAAATCAGGTTTTAAATTTTTAATTTGTGAAAGAATAGCTTTAAAGTCTTTATCGCCTGCTGTGATTCTAAATTTATCTAAAATTTTTCCACCTTGCTTACTAAATTCTTTTTCAAAGGCTCTAGTTAAACCCAAAGAATAATCCGCGCTTTGATCGCTAATTATCACAGCTTTAGTATAGTTAAGTTTATTTTTTACATAATTAGCTAAAGATGAGCCTTGGAAGCTATCCATAAAACAAACTCTACTGGCATATAATTTTTTATTTAAAATTTTATCAGCAGTAGCTGCAGGAGCAACCACTGGGATCTTTTTTTCTTCGCCAATTCTTATCACTTGCAAAGTATTAGCTGTTAGCATTTCACCAATTAGCGCATAAGCTTTGTTTTGTGAAACCAATCTTGTGCTAGCATTGGCACTTTCTATTTTATCACCTTTTGTATCTACTACTACTAAATTTACTTTATCTCCATTACTTAGAGTGTTTTTCATGGAATTTGCAATTTTCACTCCATCTAAAGCACTTTGTCCATATGCTGCCGTAGAACCTGTTAGAGGTAAAACTACGCCAATGTTGATTTCTTTTGCTTGTATAATATTGCAAGCTATGACAGATAATATAGCTATACTAATTTTTTTCATAGTTTACCTTTCAAGGATTGATAATAGTTTTATATACTTGTTTTTGATCTTGTATTTCTTTTATAACTACAGAACGACTCGCATTGCCACTAGCATCTATGCTTATAACCCCACCCACACCTTCAAAATTACTGGTTGAGTGAATTTTTTCATTAATGCATTGTGCATTAAGTTTATTAGCACATTCATTCATTGCATTTACCATTACATAATAAGCATCAGCTCCCATAGCAGAAAATGCTGGAAGCTCTTTGGTGCCATGATCTTTTTCATAAGCATTGATGAAATTTTTAGACAAAGCTGTTGGAGGATTGTTATAATCAAAACTATCAGTAAATACCACACCATTTACAGCATCTCCACCAAGCTCAATAAATGTTTTATTATTTACCCCATCTCCTGCGCTTAAAAGTTTGTTAAATCCAACCGCTTTTGCTTGTCTTGCTATTAAGGCAGCCTCTGGGTGATAAATTGGCATATAAACAAAGTCTGGATTGATACTTTTAAGTTGTGAAACAATAGCTTTAAAGTCTTTATCGCCCGAAGAAATGGTTAATTTTTTAAGTACTTTTCCACCATTTTGCTTAAATTCTTTTTCAAAAGCTCTTGCTAGACCCAATGAATATACATTGCTTTGATCAACTATAACAACCACGCTTTTTAAATTTAAATCTTTGTAGGCATAATTAGCAAATTTATCTCCTTGGAAGCTATCCATAAAACAAACTCTACTAGCATAGCCTTTTTTGTCTAAAAGCTTATCGCCTGAGGCAACTGGAGCTATAGCAGGAACTTTTCTTTCTTCGGCTATGGATAAAACTTGCATAGTATTTGGTGTAACAGCTTCGCCTATAAGACCTAAAACTTTATCTTGAGAGATAAGTCTAGTAGTAGCATTTGCTGCCTCTATTTTATCACCTTTAGTATCAATAGCTATAATTTTAATACTATCTCCATTTTTTAAATTTGGATTTAAAGTATTGGCTAGTTTAATGCCCTCATATACATCATTACCATAGGCTGCTAAAGCGCCAGTAAGCGGCAAAACAACCCCTATTTTTACCTCTGCAGCATAAATTGAACTAGCACAAAGTAAGCTAGCTAACAGTAGATTTTTTTTCATGAAAACTCCTTTTTTGTTATTTTAAAAATGTATTGTGTTTAGTTTTTAGTGCTGGTTCTTCTTCTAAAAGATCTTTTTGATTAAGCTCTATAGAAAAATTTTGTCCTTTTAAATAAGCTATGATGTGGTTCATATCACTATCACTTAATTTTTTAGCATACAAACTCATTTGGATATTATCGCTTGATTGATTTTTAAAATATCCATTAGCATAATCTTTCAAAGCACCTTTGATTTCTTCTGGATTTAAGTCTTTAAGAGCTCTTTTACCATAAGAATTTTTTTCTCCGTTCTCTCCATGGCAAGTATTACATTTATTTTTAAAATATATTTCTTTAGCTTTTTCTAAGTCATAACTAATGTTATCATTAAAAGTATAGGTAAATAAAGATTTTACATTAAAAGCTAATAGTGAATTGGCAAATAAAACACTTACAATAAACAAGCGCAACATAAATATAACCTTTTTTAATATATAAATAAAGCTCGATTATATCTAAAAAAAATAAATAATCTCACT
>NZ_JAKMST010000011.1:0-24976 GCF_025772785.1 Campylobacter sp. CNRCH_2015_0338h | reverse complement strand
TAAAGGGTTGTTTAATGGTGTAAAATTTTTCATAAAATTTGGCTCTAAGATCGATTATTAATTCATTTTCTAAAAAATCATCAATCTCACCGGAAAAATTTTCTTTATAAAATTTTTCTATATTAAAATCTTTGATTTTTTCTCCTTGTTTTAATTTATAATAAGGTATTAAATCTTTTGCTAACATAGGACCAAAAAGATTTGAAAATATTAATACATTTTCATCTATATATTTTTTAGCTATTTCATCCAAACTCTCATAATCTAAATATTCAAAAGCAACACCATTGTATCTTTGAATCGCTTTAGTTGTATCTTTTTTTAATATATCATGACTAAGATCATATAATTCATCTTTGTCTTTGATACCAAAAAATTTTTCAAGAATATTTTCATCACATTCTTTAATAAATTTTTTGTATTTAGCAATTACTTCAAGTCTTTTATCGTATAGCTTGTTAAATATGAATGATTTTTCATTTAAACAACTATGTGTATTTATTTTACTTTTTCCCTCACTAGGTGAAAATAAAATTTTCATAATAAATCCTTTATTTTTTAAAAATTATACAAAATTATTTAAAACACTTGACATTAATTCAAAATTACATTATAATTCAACTTTATTTTTTGCTGGTTTAGCTCAGTTGGTAGAGCAGCTGCCTTGTAAGCAGCAGGTCGGGGGTTCAAGTCCCTTAACCAGCTCCATTGTTAATAGCAGTGTTTGACCAGAAATAAAAAGCATTATTATTCATGGTGAGTTACTCAAGTGGCCAACGAGGGCAGACTGTAAATCTGCTGGCTTTCGCCTTCCGTGGTTCGAATCCACGACTCACCACCATTGCTTTGCGGGAGTAGCTCAGTTGGCTAGAGCATCAGCCTTCCAAGCTGAGGGTCGCGGGTTCGAGTCCCGTTTCCCGCTCCAACCTGATTTTGGTAGAGTGAAACTGGGAGCTGTTTTTAAATTCAGAATTTCTAGCAGTTTCAAATTTCCAAAATTTTATAGTTTATGTTTTTAATTTTTCTGAGCGCTCGTATGGCTCAGAGGTAGAGCACTCCCTTGGTAAGGGAGAGGTCGCGGGTTCAAGTCCCGCTATGAGCTCCATTGATTTCAAAAAATTATAAAACATAAATTAGTATTTGTTTGTAAATTTTATATGGAGGAAAAAGATGGCTAAAGAAAAATTTTCACGTAATAAGCCTCACGTAAATATTGGTACTATTGGTCACGTTGACCACGGTAAAACTACTTTAACAGCTGCTATCTCTGCTGTTCTTTCAAGAAGAGGTTTGGCTGAGCTTAAAGATTATGATAATATCGATAATGCTCCTGAAGAAAAAGAGCGTGGTATTACTATTGCTACTTCTCACATTGAGTATGAAACAGAAAATCGTCACTATGCTCACGTAGACTGCCCAGGTCACGCTGACTATGTTAAAAACATGATTACTGGTGCTGCTCAAATGGACGGTGCTATTCTTGTTGTTTCTGCTGCAGATGGCCCAATGCCACAAACTAGAGAGCACATCTTACTTTCTCGTCAAGTAGGTGTACCATATATTGTTGTTTTCATGAACAAAGCTGATATGGTTGATGATGCTGAGTTATTAGAATTAGTTGAAATGGAAATTAGAGAATTATTAAGCTCTTATGATTTTCCAGGAGATGATACTCCGATTATTTCAGGTTCAGCTTTACAAGCTCTTGAAGAAGCAAAAGCTGGACAAGATGGTGAATGGTCTAAAAAAATCTTAGATCTTATGGCAGCAGTTGATGAGTATATTCCAACTCCAGCTCGTGATACAGATAAAGATTTCTTAATGCCTATCGAAGATGTATTCTCAATTTCAGGTCGTGGTACAGTTGTTACTGGTAGAATTGAAAAAGGTATTGTTAAAGTTGGTGATACTATTGAAATCGTTGGTATTAGAGAAACACAAAGCACTACAGTAACTGGTGTTGAAATGTTTAGAAAAGAAATGGATCAAGGTGAAGCAGGAGATAACGTTGGTGTTCTTCTTCGTGGAACTAAAAAAGAAGATGTTCTTCGTGGTATGGTTCTTGCTAAACCTAAATCAATCACTCCTCATACTGATTTTGAAGCAGAAGTTTATATTTTAAATAAAGATGAAGGTGGACGCCATACTCCATTCTTTAATAACTATAGACCACAATTTTATGTAAGAACAACTGATGTTACTGGTTCTATCCAACTTGCAGAAGGCGTTGAAATGGTTATGCCAGGCGATAATGTTAGAATTACTGTAAGTCTTATTGCACCAGTTGCACTTGAAGAAGGTACTCGTTTTGCTATCCGTGAAGGTGGCCGTACTGTTGGTTCAGGTGTTGTTTCTAAAATTATTAAATAATTATAAGCGAGATTTAATCTCGCTTTTTAAGGAATAAAAATGAGAATTAAAGTTGGTTTAAAATGTGAAGAGTGTGGTGATATTAATTATAGCACTTTTAAAAATAGTAAAAATACAACTGAAAAGTTAGAATTAAAAAAATATTGCCCAAGATTGAAAAAACATACAATTCATAAAGAAGTTAAATTAAAAAGTTAAGGCTTTTATAAAAAAGCCCTTAGGGCAATAGCTCCAACGGTAGAGCGCCGGATTCCAAATCCGATGGTTGGGGGTTCGAATCCCTCTTGCCCTGCCACAAAATAAGGTAAAATATGGAAAAACTAATAACTTATTTTAAATTGTCAAAAGCTGAATTAGGAAAAGTAATTTGGCCTTTGAAAGAGCAAGTTAGAAATGCTTATATTACAGTTTTTGTAGTTGTTACTGTTGTTTCATTATTTTTAGCATTAGTTGATTTGATTATGTCATTTTCATTATCTAAGATTATAGGATAGAAAAATGAATCATAAATGGTATGCAATTCAAACTTATGCAGGTAGTGAGATGGCTGTAAAAAGAGCCATAGAAAATTTAGTTAGAGATCATGGAATTCAAGAGCAATTATTAGAAGTAATTGTTCCAACTGAAGATGTGATTGAATTTAAAAATGGTAAAGAAAAAATAAGCGAAAGAAGTTTATATTCAGGCTATGTATTTGCTAATATAGACTTATCAACAGAGCTTTGGCACAAAATTCAGTCTTTACCAAAGGTTGGTCGTTTTATAGGTGAAAGTAAAAAACCAACTCCATTAAGTGAAAAAGATATCAATCTTATTTTAGAAAAGGTGAAAAATAAAGCAGCACCTAAGCCTAAAATTTCATTTGATAAAGAAGAAAGTGTAAGAATAACTGAAGGTCCTTTTGCAAACTTTGTTGGTATTGTAGAGGAATATGATATGGTTAGAGGCGTTTTAAAGCTAAATGTTTCTATATTTGGTAGATCAACTCCAGTAGAAATCTTATACTCTCAAGTTGAAAAAATAGTTTGATTATATAGTAAGTAAAGGAGAAAGGTTATGGCTAAAAAAGTCGTAGGAGAAATTAAATTACAAATAGCTGCTACTAAGGCTAATCCATCACCTCCAGTTGGTCCTGCTTTAGGTCAACAAGGTGTTAATATTATGGAATTTTGTAAGGCATTTAATGAAAGAACAAAAGATATGGCTGGTTTTAATATTCCAGTTGTTATTACTGTTTATGCAGATAAAAGCTTTACATTTATAACAAAACAACCACCAGCTACAGATTTAATTAAAAAAGCTGCAGGTATTTCTAAAGGTGCGGATAACCCTTTAAAAAATAAAGTAGGTAAATTAACTAAAGCACAAGTTTTAGAAATTGTAGATAAAAAAATCGCTGATATGAATACAAAAGATAGAGAGCAAGCTGCTAAAATTATCATGGGTTCTGCTCGTTCTATGGGTGTTGAAATCGTAGATTAATACTCTTTACCGCCAAGAGTTTAAAAAGGCGGTAGCACTTTATATAAAATGCGGAGAAAATTGATGTCTAAAAATACTAAAAGATTTACAGAATTATTAAAAAAAATAGATTCAAATAAAAACTATTTAATGGATGAAGCAATAAGCACAGTAAAAACTCTTGCTTCTGCTAAATTTGATGAAACAGTTGAAATTGCTTTAAAATTAAATGTTGATCCAAGACATGCAGATCAAATGGTAAGAGGTAGTGTTGTTTTACCTTGCGGTACAGGTAAAAAAGTTCGTGTTGCTGTTATTGCAAAAGATGCAAAAGCTGATGAAGCAAAAAATGCAGGTGCTGATATAGTTGGTAGCGATGATTTAGTAGAAGAAATTCAAAAAGGTAATATGAATTTTGATGTTTTAATTGCTACACCAAATTTAATGGGTCTAGTAGGTAAAGTAGGTCGTATTTTAGGACCTAAAGGTTTGATGCCAAATCCTAAAACAGGTACAGTAACAATGGATGTTGCTCAAGCTGTTAATAATGCTAAAAATGGACAAGTTAATTTCCGTGTTGATAAACAAGGAAACATCCATGCAGGTTTGGGTAAAGTTAGTTTTACTCAAGAACAATTAAAAGAAAATATGACAGCATTCGTAAAAGCTATTAATAAACATAAACCAGCTGCTGCAAAAGGAAGATATATTAAAAATGCTAGTCTTTCTTTGACTATGAGTCCTTCTCTTTCTCTTGATACTCAAGAATTACTTGATACAAAATAAAATTAATGAGAGTTTTTCTCTCATTAATAAAAATTAGATAAGATAATAACTTTTATCTTATCTAATTTTTATCTTAGATTGGAGATAGCCGAGGTCTTAGGACTTAATTAGATTTTCTGCTCTGCTTGAAATCACCGGTCGGAAAGGAGTAAAGATGACTAAAAGCCAAAAAATTGAACTTGTTTCTAAGCTTGAAGAGGGTTTTAAGGCTAGTGAAGCTGTTGTAGTTTGTAACTACAAAGGTTTAAACACTAAAAAACTTGAAGAGTTAAGAAATAATGCGAGAGAAATGGATGTTAAAGTTCAAATTATTAAAAATACTTTAGCAAGTATTGCTCTTAAAAATGCCGGCAAAGATGGAATGGAACTTAAAGATACAAATATTTATCTTTGGGGTGAAGACCAATTAAATGTTTCAAAAGTTGCTGATAAATTTAGCGAAGCTAATCAAACATTTGAAATCAAAACCGCATTTATTGATGGTGAAGTTGCTTCAGTAGATAAAGTTAAAGCTTTAGCTAAAATGCCTTCTCGCAATGAATTGCTTGCTATGCTTTTGCAAGTTTGGAATGCGCCAATCACCAATTTTACAATTGGATTAAATGCATTAAAAGAAAAAAAAGAAGCTGAATAAAATTTAAAAAGGATAAAAAATGGCAATTACTAAAGAAGATGTATTAGAATTTATTTCTAACCTAAGTGTTCTTGAACTTTCAGAATTAGTAAAAGAATTTGAAGAAAAATTTGGTGTTTCTGCTGCTCCAGTTATGGTTGCAGGTGCTGCTGTTGCAGGTGCTGCTGGCGGTGCTGCTGAAGAAAAAACTGAATTTGACATCGTATTACAAGATGGTGGCGATAAAAAAATCAATGTAATTAAAGTTGTTCGTGCTTTAACTGGTCTTGGACTAAAAGAAGCAAAAGATGCTGTTGAACAAACTCCATCAGTTCTTAAAGAAGGTGTTAGCAAAGCTGAAGCTGAAGAAGCTAAAAAACAACTTGAAGAAGCTGGCGCTAAGGTTGAGCTTAAATAATTTTTTTGTTTTAAAAGAAAGGATTTTATATCCTTTCTTGTTTTCCTTTAATTAGGATTCTTTCTTTCAATACTTTTACCATGGGGTATAATAATATGTTAAATTCACAATCAGGAAATCGTTTAAGAATAGACTTCTCGAATGTTCCACAACAAATAGACATTCCAAATTTATTACAATTACAAAAGAAAAGTTTTGATTATTTTTTAAACATAGATGCTAAAAATTCAGAAAGTGGAATTGAAAAAGTATTTAAATCTATTTTTCCAATTCATGATCCACAAAATAGATTAAGTTTAGAATATGTAAGTAGTGAAGTAGGTAAACCTAAGTACACTATTAGAGAGTGTATGGAAAGAGGTTTGACTTATTCTGTAAATTTAAAAATGAAAATCCGTTTAACTTTACATGAAAAAGATGAAAAAACGGGTGAAAAAATTGGTATAAAAGATATTAAAGAACAAGAAATTTATATTAGAGAAATCCCTTTAATGACAGATAGAATTTCTTTTATTATTAATGGAGTTGAAAGGGTTGTAGTAAATCAACTTCATAGAAGTCCGGGTGTTATATTTAAAGAAGAAGAAAGTTCTACTGTTGCAAATAAATTAGTATATACAGCGCAAATCATACCAGATCGTGGTTCTTGGCTTTATTTTGAATATGATGCTAAAGATGTGCTTTATGTGCGTATTAATAAAAGAAGAAAAGTGCCTATTACAATTTTATTTAGAGCACTTGGTTATAAAAAACAAGACATTATAAAATTATTTTACCCTATACAAACTATTCATGTTAAAAAAGATAAATTCTTAACTGAATTTAATCCAAATGACTTTTTAGATAGAGTTGAGTATGACTTGAAAGATGAAAAAGGCAATGTAATTCATCAAGCTGGTAAAAGAATGACAAAGAAAAAGGCTGAACAGCTTGTAAAAGATGGGGTTAAATGGGTTGAATATCCAGTTGAAATTTTAACAAATAGGTATTTAGCTAATCCTATTATTAATAAAGAAACTGGTGAGGTTTTATTTGATTCTTTAACACTATTAGATGAGGGAAAACTAGCAAAAATTAAAGAGGAAAAACAGTTTGATATTGCTAATGACTTAGCCAATGGAGTAGATGCTGCTATTATTAATTCTTTCATTCAAGATAATGAAACTTTAAAATTATTAAAACAAACCGAGAATATAGATGATGAGAATGATTTAGCAGCTATTAGAATTTATAAAGTAATGAGACCAGGCGAACCAGTAGTAAAAGATGCTGCAAAAGTCTTTGTAAATGATTTATTTTTCAATCCTGAAAGATATGATCTAACAAAAGTTGGTCGTATGAAAATGAATCATAAACTAGGATTAGATACGCCTGAATATGTTACGGTTTTAACCAATGAAGATATAGTAAAAACTGCAAAATATTTAATTAAAGTAAAAAATGGTAGAGGTCATATTGATGATAGAGACCATTTAGGTAATCGTCGTATAAGATCAATTGGAGAACTTCTAGCAAATGAACTTCATGTAGGTCTTGCTAAAATGCAAAAATCAATTAGAGATAAATTTACGGCTTTAAATACAGATATTGATAAAGTAATGCCTTATGATTTGATTAATTCTAAGACAATTACTGTAACAATTATGGAATTTTTTACCGGCGGTCAATTATCTCAATTTATGGATCAAACAAACCCATTGAGTGAAGTGACTCACAAACGTCGTTTATCAGCGCTTGGTGAAGGTGGTTTAGTAAAAGAAAGAGCAGGTTTTGAAGTACGTGATGTTCATGCAACGCATTATGGAAGAATTTGTCCTGTTGAAACTCCAGAAGGTCAAAACATCGGGTTGATTAATACACTTTCAACTTATGCTAAAGTAAATGATCTAGGCTTTGTTGAAGCACCTTATAAGAAAGTAGAAAATGGAAAAGTAAGTAATGAAATTGTTTACTTGACTGCTACTCAAGAAGAGGGCTTGGTGATTGCAGCCGCTTCAACTAAAATTGATGAAAAAGGTAATATTGTTGAAGAATTTGTTGAAGCAAGACAAGATGGTGAAACAATCCTAGCAAGAAGAGAAGAAGTACATTTGATTGACCTTTGTTCAGGTATGATAGTAGGGGTTGCAGCGTCATTAATCCCATTCTTAGAGCATGATGATGCAAACAGAGCTTTAATGGGTTCAAACATGCAACGTCAAGCAGTGCCTTTACTAACCGCACAAGCACCTATAGTAGGTACTGGTATGGAAAAAATCATTGCTCGTGATGCTTGGGAGGCTATTAAAGCTAAAAGAGCAGGGATTGTAGAAAAAGTTGACAATAAAAATATTTTTATTTTGGGCGAAGATGAAAATGGGCCATTTATAGATCATTACAAAATGGAAAAAAATCTAAGAACAAATCAAAATACAACTTTTACACAGCATCCAATTGTTAAAAAAGGAGAATTTGTTCAAGCAGGTCAAATCATTGCAGATGGCCCAAGTATGGATCAAGGCGAACTTGCTATTGGTAAGAATGCCTTAATCGCATTTATGCCATGGCATGGGTATAACTATGAAGATGCTATTGTAATTAGTGAGAAAATTTTACGTGAAGATACTTTTACTAGTGTTCATATTTATGAAAAAGAAGTAGAGGCTAGAGAGCTTAAAGATGGTGTAGAAGAAATTACAAAAGATATTCCAAATGTAAAAGAAGAAGATTTAGCGCATCTTGATGAGAGTGGTATTGCAAAAATAGGAACTCATATAAAGCCTGGTATGATTTTGGTAGGTAAAGTTTCACCTAAGGGTGAAGTAAAACCTACACCTGAAGAAAGATTATTAAGAGCTATTTTTGGTGAAAAAGCTGGGCATGTTGTAAATAAATCTTTATATGCAACTGCCTCATTAGAAGGTGTTGTTGTAGATGTAAAAATCTTTACTAAAAAAGGTTATGAAAAAGATGCACGTGCTATAAAAGCTTATGATGATGAAAAATTAAATCTTGAAAAAGAACATCATGATAGACTTTTAATGATGGATAGAGAAGAAACTTTAAGAGTATGTTCTTTACTTTCTAAATCAGCTTTAAATTCAGATGAAGAAATAAATGGTGTTAAATATAAAAAAGGCTCTAAAGTAGAAATTACAGAATTAGAAAAAATCAATCGTTTTGCGTTAAATTCTTTAGTTAAAGCTTATTCTAAAGAAGTACAAAAAGAATATGATGATTTAAAAAATCATTTCCAAAATGAGAAGAAAAAACTTAAAACAGAGCATGATGAAAAATTAGAAATTTTAGAAAAAGATGATATTTTACCAAGTGGGGTAGTAAAACTTGTTAAAGTATATATCGCGACTAAGAGAAAATTGAAAGTTGGGGATAAAATGGCAGGGCGCCATGGAAATAAAGGTATTGTATCTAATATTGTTCCAGAAGTTGATATGCCATATTTACCTGATGGAAGACCTATTGATATAGCTTTAAATCCTCTAGGGGTTCCAAGTCGTATGAACATAGGACAAATTCTTGAAAGCCACTTAGGGATTGTTGGTATGAGACTAGGTGATCAAATTCAAGAAATTTTTGATAGAAAACAAAAAGATTTTGTAAAAGAATTACGTGAAAAAATTCTTGAAATTTGTAGTGTATCTAGACTTGAATTAGAAAAGAAATTTGTGCAAACTTTAAATGATGAACAGCTTATTTCTTATGCTAGGGATTGGGCCAAAGGAGTGAAATTTGCTACTCCTGTATTTGAAGGTGTAACGGTTGAAGAATTTGGTAAGCTTTTTGAAATGGCTAAAATAGCTATGGATGGAAAAAGCGAGCTTTATGATGGAAGAACTGGTGAAAAAATGGCAGAGCGTGTGCATGTTGGATGTATGTATATGCTTAAATTACACCATTTAGTAGATGAAAAAGTTCACGCAAGAAGTACTGGACCTTATAGTCTTGTAACACAACAACCAGTTGGTGGTAAAGCTTTATTTGGTGGACAAAGATTTGGTGAGATGGAGGTTTGGGCTCTTGAAGCTTATGGAGCAGCTCATACTCTAAGAGAAATGTTAACCATAAAATCTGATGATGTTGAAGGTAGATTTAGTGCTTATAAAGCTTTAACAAAAGGTGAGAATGTTCCAGCAACAGGTATTCCAGAGACATTCTTTGTGCTTACAAATGAATTAAAATCTCTTGCTTTAGATGTTGAGATTTTTGATAAGGATGAGAATAATGAGTAAATTTAAACCTATCGAAATAAAAGAAGATGGTAGACCTAGAGACTTTGAAGCTTTTCAATTAAGACTTGCAAGTCCTGAAAAAATCAAATCATGGTCTTATGGCGAAGTAAAAAAACCAGAAACAATTAATTATAGAACTTTAAAGCCTGAAAGGGACGGGCTTTTTTGCGCTAAAATTTTTGGACCAGTAAGAGATTATGAATGTCTTTGTGGTAAGTATAAAAAAATGCGTTTTAAAGGTATTAAGTGTGAAAAATGTGGTGTTGAAGTTACTAGTTCTAAAGTACGCCGTTCAAGAATGGGGCATATTGAATTAGTTACACCGGTGGCTCATATTTGGTATGTAAATTCTTTGCCAAGTCGTATCGGTACTTTACTTGGCGTAAAGATGAAAGATTTAGAGCGCGTATTGTATTATGAAGCATATATAGTAGAAAATCCAGGTGATGCATACTATGATAATGAAAATACTAAAAAAGTTGAATTTTGTGATGTATTAAATGAAGAGCAGTATTTAAATTTAATGCAACGCTATGAAAGTAGTGGATTTAAAGCTAGAATGGGCGGTGAAGTTGTTAGAGATTTACTAGCAAATTTAGATCTTGTTGAGCTTTTAAATAAATTAAAAGAAGATATTGCAGCAACTAATTCAGAAGCAAAGAAAAAAACTATCATCAAGCGCTTAAAAGTGGTTGAAAATTTCTTAAATAGTAATTTAAATACTAATACAAATAGTGATGAAGTAGTTCCAAATCGTCCTGAGTGGATGATGATTACAAATTTACCTGTGTTACCACCTGATTTAAGACCTTTGGTGGCTTTAGATGGTGGAAAATTTGCAGTTTCTGATGTGAATGATTTATATAGAAGAGTTATTAATAGAAATACACGCTTAAAAAGACTTATGGAGCTTGATGCACCTGAAATTATCATTAGAAATGAAAAAAGAATGCTTCAAGAAGCAGTTGATGCTTTATTTGATAATGGCAGAAGAGCAAATGCGGTTAAAGGTGCAAATAAACGTCCATTAAAATCTTTAAGTGAAATCATCAAAGGAAAACAAGGTCGTTTCAGACAAAATCTACTTGGTAAAAGGGTGGATTTTTCAGGTCGTAGTGTTATTGTTGTTGGGCCAAAACTTAGAATGGATCAATGTGGTTTACCTAAAAAAATGGCTTTGGAATTATTTAAGCCACATTTGTTAGCTAAACTTGAAGAAAAAGGTTATGCTACCACTGTAAAACAAGCTAAAAAAATGATAGAAAATAAAACCAATGAGGTTTGGGAGTGTTTAGAAGAGGTTGTTAAAGGTCATCCTGTAATGCTTAATCGTGCGCCAACCTTGCATAAGCTTTCCATTCAAGCTTTCCATCCTGTGCTTGTAGAGGGTAAGGCAATTCAACTTCATCCATTGGTGTGTGCAGCATTTAATGCTGATTTTGACGGGGACCAAATGGCTGTACATGTACCTTTATCTCAAGAAGCAATAGCTGAGTGTAAAGTATTAATGCTCTCATCTATGAATATCTTGCTTCCAGCAAGTGGTCGTTCTGTGACTGTACCTTCTCAAGATATGGTTTTGGGGATTTATTATCTATCTTTAGAAAAAGATGGTGCTAAGGGTGAGCATAAAATTTGTACAGGTATCGAAGAGGTTATGATTGCTTTAGAAGCAAAATCTTTAGATATTCATGCAAGTATTAGAAGTGTAGTTGATGGAAGAAAAATCACTACGACTGCTGGAAGATTAATTATTAAGTCTATCTTGCCTGATTTTGTTCCTGAAAATATGTGGAATAAAGTCATGAAGAAAAAAGATATTGCAGCTTTGGTTGATTATGTTTATAAAGAAGGCGGTCTTGAAGTAAGTGCTAGCTTTTTAGATAAACTAAAAGATCTTGGTTTTGAATATGCAACAAAAGCGGGTATTTCTATTTCAATTGCTGATATTATTGTGCCTGATCAAAAACAAAAAAGTATAGAAGAAGCTAAAAAACAAGTAAGAGAAATCCAAAATTCATATAATTTAGGTTTGATTACTTCAGGTGAAAGATATAACAAGATTATTGATATTTGGAAAAGCACTAATAATGTCTTATCAAAAGATATGATGGAGTTGATCAAAAAAGACAAAGAAGGATTTAACTCTATTTATATGATGGCAGATTCTGGTGCTAGGGGTTCAGCAGCTCAAATTTCACAGCTTGCTGCGATGAGGGGTCTTATGGCTAAACCTGATGGTTCTATTATTGAAACACCGATCATTTCGAACTTCCGTGAAGGACTAAACGTTCTTGAATATTTCATTTCAACTCACGGTGCTAGAAAAGGTCTTGCAGATACAGCGTTGAAAACAGCAAATGCAGGTTATTTGACAAGAAAACTTATCGATGTGGCACAAAATGTAAAAGTTACAATGGAAGATTGTGGTGCACATGAGGGTGTTGAGATTAATGAAATTACTGCAGATGGTGTTGTGATTGAAACCTTAGAAGAAAGAATTTTAGGAAGAGTTTTAGCTGAAAATATTATTGATTCTATTACTAATGAGATTTTATTCTCAGAAGGTACTTTAGTAGATGAGGAAAAAGCTAAAATTATTGTTGAAAGTGGAGTAAAGAGTGTAAGCATTAGAACTCCTATTACTTGTAAAGCTAAAAAAGGAGTTTGTTCTAAATGCTATGGTATTAATCTAGGCGAAGGAAAATTAGTTAAACCAGGTGAGGCTGTAGGTATTATATCTGCTCAATCAATCGGTGAGCCAGGAACGCAGCTTACACTAAGAACTTTCCACAGCGGTGGTACTGCTAGTACAGATTTACAAGATCGCCAAGTAGTAGCACATAAAGAAGGTTTTGTAAGATTTTATAATCTTAATACCTATGAAGATAGACAAGGTAAAACTATAGTGGCCAATCACCGCAATGCTGCTATTTTACTTGTGGAGCCAAAAATCAAAGCTCCATTTAGAGGAACTATCCATATTGAGCATGCATATGAGGATGTGGTGGTTAGCGTTAAAGCAAAAAACAATGAAGCTAAATTTATATTAAGAAAGTATGACTTAGCAAAAGCTAATGAGCTTGCCGGTGTAAGTGGTAATATTGAAGGTAAATTATATATTCCATATAGCGATGGTGCTGAAGTAGCTGAAAATGAAAGTATTGTAGAAGTAATCAAAGAGGGTTGGAATATACCAAACCGTATCCCTTATGCGAGTGAATTGCTAGTAAAAGATGGTGATCCTATCACTCAAGATATTGTAGCTGGTGCAAAAGGTACCTTGAAGTTTTATATGCTTAAAGGGGATGGTTTAGATAGAATTAGAAATCTTAAAAAAGGTGATGTAGTTAAAGAAAAAGGTGTTTTTGTTGTTATTGCTGATGAAAATGATAGAGAAGCAAAAAGACACTATATACCAAGAGATTCTGTGATTGAATTTGATGATAGCACTTTTGTGGATAATCCTAAAACTATCATAGCAAAATCAAGCAAAGAAGATAAAACTATCATTGCTGAATGGGATGCATATAATAATACTGTAATTGCAGAAGTTGCAGGTGTAATTAACTTTGAAGATATTGAATCAGGTTATAGTGCTGATGAACAAATTGATGAAGCAACTGGTAAAAGATCGCTTGTTATTAATGAGTATTTACCAAGTGGAGTGCGTCCAGCGTTGTTAATCATAGGTGAAAATGATAAAGTGGTGCGTTATCAGCTCGAACCAAAAACTGTTATTTATGTAAACGATGGTGATAAGGTTAAGCAAGCTGATATCTTAGCTAAAACACCAAAGGCAGCAGCTAAATCAAAAGATATTACTGGAGGTCTTCCAAGGGTATCTGAATTATTTGAAGCAAGAAAGCCAAAAAATACTGCTGTTGTGGCTGAAATTGACGGGGTTGTTAGATTTGATAAACCTTTAAGATCAAAAGAAAGAATCATTATCCAAGCAGAAGATGGAAGTAGTGCAGAGTATTTAATTGATAAATCAAAACGCATTCAAGTAAGAGATGGTGAATTTATCCATGCGGGTGAAAAATTAACCGATGGAGTTATTTCAAGTCATGATGTGCTTAGAATTTTAGGTGAAAAAGCATTGCATTATTATCTTATTTCTGAAATTCAGCAAGTTTATCGTGGTCAAGGTGTTGTGATTTCTGATAAGCATATTGAAATCATCGTATCACAAATGCTAAGACAAGTAAAAATTGTTGATAGTGGTCATACAAACTTTATTGTAGGTGATTTGGTTTCAAGAAGAAAATTTAGAGAAGAAAATGAAAGAATTTTAAGATATGGCGGTGAACCTGCTGTAGCTGAGCCTGTGTTGCTTGGGGTTACAAGAGCAGCTATTGGAAGTGATAGTGTGATTTCGGCTGCTTCATTCCAAGAAACAACAAAGGTTTTAACAGAAGCAAGTATTGCAGGTAAATTTGACTATCTTGAAGATCTAAAAGAAAATGTAATCTTAGGTCGCATGATTCCTGTTGGTACAGGTCTTTATGGAGATCAAAATTTAAAGCTTAAACAACAAAATTAATTTTCAATCCTAGCAATTTTGCTAGGATTTTTTAAGTATTTTATGTTTAAAATAATTGATTTAGAACAATATAAAAGAAAAGAACATTTTAACTTTTATACTCAAAATATTCCTTGCTCGTTTGAAATTACTGTTAAATTAGATATTAGTTCTTTTTATTATTTTATTAAAAACAATAATTATGAATTCTACCCTTGTTTTATCCACACTATTAGTAAAAGTATAAATGCTTTTGATAATTTTAAATTTAGTTTAGATCAAAACAAACAACTAATATGTTATGATATTATCCATCCTTCTTATACTATTTTTCATAAGGACTCTAAAACTTTTTCTGTTCTTTGGACTTTCTATAAAGAAAATTTAAATGATTTTTTATCTTTATATGAAGAGGATAAACAATTAATAAGAAACGATAAAAGTATGTTTTTAAAAGAGCCTATAGATAATCTTTTTAATATTTCTGCCATTCCTTGGGTGACTTTTGAGAATTTTTCTTTACACTTGCCAAAAAAAGAGCAGTATTTCTTTCCTATTATAACAAGTGGAAAGATTATAAAAGAAAATAAAAAAATTCTCATTCCTTTTAGTATTAATGTTAATCATGCCAGCAATGATGCTTATCACATTTATTTGTTTTTAGAAAAACTCCAAGAAAACCTTAATAGTTTATAATTTTATAAGTAAAATTTAGATATTATCCAAAGTTTATTATTTTATTAATGAAAGGAATTACTGTGCCAACCATAAATCAATTGGTTAGAAAAGAGCGCAAAAAAGTTTTAGAAAAATCTAAATCACCAGCGCTTAAAAATTGCCCACAAAGAAGGGGAGTTTGTACTAGGGTTTATACAACAACTCCTAAAAAACCAAACTCAGCGTTAAGAAAAGTTGCCAAAGTAAGACTTACAAGTGGCTTTGAAGTTATTAGTTATATCGGTGGTGAAGGTCACAACCTACAAGAACACAGCATCGTTTTAGTGCGTGGTGGTAGGGTAAAAGACTTACCAGGTGTTAAGTATCACATTGTTCGTGGCGCCTTAGATACTGCAGGTGTTGCAAAAAGAACTGTTTCTCGTTCTAAATATGGTGCAAAACGCCCTAAAGCAGCAGCTAAGTAATAAGATTGCAGACAAATCCGTTAGATTTGATTTTGTTTGAGTAAAATTATAAATTTGAAGGAAAATTATGAGAAGAAGAAAAGCTCCGGTAAGAGAAGTCTTGCCAGATCCGATTTATGGAAATAAAGTAATCACAAAATTCATTAATTCTTTAATGTATGATGGTAAAAAAAGCACAGCTACCACTATTATGTATGGTGCTTTAGAAGCTATCGATAAAAAAGGTGGAGAAAAAAAAGGTATAGAAATTTTTAATGATGCTATTGAAAATATTAAGCCTTTATTAGAAGTTAAATCTCGTCGTGTTGGTGGTGCTACTTATCAAGTTCCAGTAGAAGTACGCCCAGCTAGACAACAAGCTTTAGCTATAAGATGGATTATTTCTTTTGCTAGAAAAAGAAGTGAAAGAACTATGATTGAAAAATTAGCAGCTGAATTATTAGACGCAGCTAATAGTAAAGGCGCTTCATTTAAGAAGAAAGAAGATACTTATAAAATGGCAGAAGCTAATAAAGCATTTGCTCATTATCGTTGGTAAGAGGAGTAAAACATGTCAAGAAGTACTCCTTTAAAAAGAGTTAGAAATATAGGTATTGCAGCTCACATTGATGCTGGTAAAACAACTACTAGTGAAAGAATTCTTTTCTTTACAGGTATGAGTCATAAAATTGGCGAGGTACATGATGGTGCAGCTACAATGGACTGGATGGAACAAGAAAAAGAAAGAGGTATTACAATTACTTCTGCTGCTACAACTTGTTTTTGGAAAAATCACCAAATTAACCTTATAGACACTCCAGGCCACGTTGACTTTACAATCGAAGTTGAAAGATCAATGCGTGTTTTAGATGGTGCTGTTGCAGTATTTTGTTCAGTAGGTGGAGTTCAGCCACAATCAGAAACTGTTTGGAGACAAGCTAATAAATACGGTGTTCCAAGAATTGTTTTTGTAAATAAAATGGATAGAATTGGTGCAAATTTCTTTAATGTAGAAGAGCAAATTAAAAATCGCTTAAAAGGCAACCCAGTTCCACTTCAAATTCCAATTGGTGCTGAAGATAATTTCAAAGGTGTGATTGATCTTATCACCATGAAAGCTTTAGTATGGGAAGATGAAAGCAAACCAACTGATTATGTAGAAAAAGAAATTCCAGCTGAGCTTAAAGAAAAGGCTGAAGAATATCGTGTAAAAATGATAGAAGCGGTTTCTGAAACAAGCGATGAATTAATGGAAAAATATTTAGGTGGTGAAGAGCTTACTCAAGAAGAAATCAAAGCAGGCATTAAAGCAGGATGCTTAAGTCTTTCTATGGTTCCTATGCTTTGTGGTACGGCTTTTAAAAACAAAGGTGTTCAACCATTGCTTGATGCTGTTGTTGCTTATTTACCAGCTCCTGATGAAGTTGCTAATATCAAAGGTGAGTATGAAGATGGTACAGAGGTTTCTGTAAAATCAACTGATGATGGTGAATTTGCAGGTCTTGCATTTAAAATTATGACTGACCCTTTTGTTGGGCAATTAACTTTCGTTCGTGTATATAGAGGAAGTTTAGAAAGCGGTTCTTATGCGTACAACTCAACAAAAGATAAAAAAGAAAGAATTGGCCGTCTTTTGAAAATGCACTCCAATAAAAGAGAAGAGATTAAAACTTTATACGCAGGAGAAATCGGAGCAGTTGTTGGTCTTAAAGACACACTCACTGGTGATACTTTAGCAAGTGAAAAAGATAAGGTTATTCTAGAGAGAATGGATTTTCCAGATCCTGTTATTTCAGTTGCTGTTGAGCCTAAAACAAAAGCAGATCAAGAAAAAATGTCTATTGCTTTAAATAAATTAGCTCAAGAAGATCCAAGCTTTAGAGTTTCTACAGATGAAGAAAGTGGTCAAACCATCATTTCAGGTATGGGTGAGCTTCACTTAGAAATTATTGTTGATAGAATGCTTCGTGAGTTTAAAGTTGAAGCAGAAGTTGGTCAACCTCAAGTTGCTTACCGTGAAACTATTAGAAAAACAGTTGAGCAAGAATACAAATACGCTAAACAATCAGGTGGTCGTGGTCAGTATGGTCATGTATTCTTAAGACTTGAGCCGCTTGAGCCAGGTAGTGGATATGAGTTTGTAAATGATATCAAAGGTGGGGTAATTCCAAAAGAATATATTCCAGCTGTTGATAAAGGTATACAAGAAGCATTGCAAAACGGTGTTTTAGCGGGATATCCTGTTGAAGATGTTAAAGTAACTGTTTATGATGGAAGTTACCATGAAGTGGATTCTTCTGAAATGGCATTTAAACTTGCTGCTTCTATGGGCTTTAAAGAAGGCGCTAGAAAAGCAGGTGCAGTAATCTTAGAACCTATGATGAAAGTTGAAGTTGAAACTCCAGAAGAATATATGGGTGATGTTATTGGAGATTTAAATAAACGTCGTGGTCAAGTAAATTCAATGGATGAAAGAGGTGGTAATAAAATTATTACAGCATTTTGTCCTTTGGCTGAGATGTTTGGTTACTCAACTGATCTTAGAAGTCAAACTCAAGGCCGTGCTACTTATTCTATGGAATTTGATCACTATGATGAAGTTCCAAAAAACGTTTCTGAAGAAATTATCAAAAAAAGAAATGGTTAATCTACCAAGATGAGCAAAAAGCTCATCTTGAATTATTTATGTCCTTTTGAATTAATTAAATTAATTATTCCTTCATTAATTTCATATGCTTTTCCAAAACCTTTAACATATCTTCCATTTTTTAGTATCAGCTGAAATAAATGAAAATCTTTCATATTTTTAATGACTTGGATTATTTCTTTATTGTTTTCATTTTCATAAGTATTTAATACTTGCTCAAAGAGTTGATTATCTCTTGTTATTTCTGCACTCTCTACTCTAAATTTAAGTCTTTTTCTTGCAAAGATTGACACGCAATCTTTTTCATCTTCTATAAACATAATTTCTATGTTTTTATTATTGTATTTTGCTCCTTCAAAGTGTTCAGCGATTTCACTAATATAAATATAAAAGTCATTTTTAATTTTTATAATAGGTGCGTATGAGCATATTGTTTGATTGTTTAAATTTAAAGAAGATATCATAATGCTTTTGCATTCTTGCATAAATTGATTAATTTCATCATGTAATTGCATATATTTTCCTTGTAGGTTAGAATGGATAAGATTGAGGATTGTATGAAAGTAAAAGAAGAGTTTATCACTCTTCTTCATCAGTATTTTTGCGTACAACTTTAATGCGTTCTATACTATTTCCATCCATCTTTTTGACTTCATAGTAGCAGAATTCATCTTCTATTCTATCTCCAACTACCGGTAAGCGTCCTAAGAGATTGAAAACATATCCACCTATAGTGACTTGTTCTAGCTCTTCATTAAAGCGTATATCAAGCATTTCTTCTACTTCGCTAATTTCATATCTTCCTTGAAATTCATAAATGTTTTCTGCAAGTTTTTTAAAATGTGGACTAGAATCATCATGCTCATCGTTAATATCTCCAACGATTTCTTCCATAATATCTTCCATGGTTAAAAGTCCAGCTGTGCCACCATATTCATCCACTACTAATGCCGTGTGCACTTGTTCTTTATTCATCATGAAAAGGACTTTGGATATGCTGATATTTTCTGGCACCAAGATCATTTTGATTAAAAAATCATCTAAATTTTTCTTATCTTTGCTAAGTTCATTTTGCATGATGTCTCTAATATGCACCATACCCAAAATGATATCTTTAGAACCGTCTATATATGGAAAGCGTGTGTGTTTGTATTGACAAACTATTTGCATATTTTCCTCATAGCTTTTTTGTTTGTTAAGACATATCATATCTTTTCTAGGTGTCATGATTTCTTTTGCTACTGTATCTGAAAAATCAACAGCATTACGTATGATTTCAGTTTCAAACTCATCCAAAACTCCACCTTTTTGGCTTTCACTCGCAATAAATTTGATTTCTTCTTCAGAGTGGCTTAATTCATGTTCTTTAGCAGGTTTAATACCTATAACTTTTAAAGAAATTGCAGCTAAAAAGTCAAATGTTTTGATGAAAGGTAGGAAAAGTAACCAAAATAAATGTAATGGTCTTGCAACCCATAAAACAGCTTTATCTGCAATAGCGATAGCAACGCTCTTTGGAACTAATTCACCTAATACAACATGCAATAATGTGATAATAGCAAAAGCGATAACAAATGCTATAGTATGAATTAATGCTGGAGCTAAGCCTAAATTTGCCAAAGGAACTTCAAGAATTTTAGCAATAGCAGGTTCACCTATCCAACCAAGAGCAAGAGAGCTTAGCGTAATACCAAGTTGGCATGCACTTAAATAAGTATCTAGTTTTGAGGTTACTTCTAAAGCTTTTTTTGCATTACGTTTTTTTTCTTTTACCATTTCTTCGAGTTTTGATCTACGTACTTTAACAATAGCAAATTCAGATAAAACAAAAAATCCATTTAAAAGCACTAAAGCTAATGCAACAAGAATCATAAAAGTAGAATAGCCTACATCAATTGAGGCAACAGCGGGTAATGTTTGATTTAAGTCTAAAGATTGACTGGGGTCCAAAAAAACTCCTTTAATAAAATTTTTGCAAAATTATATCAAATCAAAACTATAAAATTAGCTTAAAATAAACGACATATTTTAAATTAATTTATGTTTTCTATATTCAATATTTTTTTCAAATTCATCTAAACGTTTATAAATGCTACGCAATTGTGTGATAGTTGTCCAATTGGTGATAAAAATACTAAATGATGATCTAACTTGATCAAAAGCATTGCCAACTTGTATGATAATTCCAAGTTGTATAAGTCCTAAAAACAAGCTTGGAGCCATGATTAAAAAAGGCACTATAACCATGATTTGCTCAAATAAATAAAGCCATATATTAAAATACCCATAATGCAAAAATAATCTTTTATAATTGATTTTAAGTCCAGTAAATAAACTTAAAATACTTTCATCGCTCGCATAATTTTTTCTATCATCTTCAGCAAAAACAAGTTCTTTTCTAAAAGCAGCTTCGGCTTTTTGATTATTATATTCAAGACCAGGTAATTTAATACCAACAAACCATGATATAACAAGACCTCCCAAAGAAACCAAAAATGCAATCCATACTAAGGATCCATTAATGTCTTTTAAGATAGGTAAATTAACATGCACACTTAACATCCACAAAATCGGAACAAAAGCAATTAAAGTCATAATTGCCTTAACAAAAGCCAATCCTAAGCTTTCTATGATTTTTGAAAAATTATAAATATCTTCTTGAATTCTTTGTGAACTACCTTCTATGTTGTCATCTTTTTTTTGCCAAAATTTAATATAATCAAAAGTCATAGCTTCACGCCATTTAAAGGCATAAATACTTCCAAAATATTGTGTGATAGTAGCGATTAATACATAAGGCAATGCTAGATATAAAAATTGCTTAATAAAATGATAAAAGTCATCTATACTATGATTTTTTGCATCTTGTAAAACATCATAAAATTCTTTATACCATTCATTTATTGCAACATTAATGGAAGTTTGAGCAAGTAAAGAAGCTAGCAAAAAAAACAAACCCAAATAAGCCCACAATGCCCATTTTTTTGAATAAAAAAAAGATTTAAACATTTAAATTTCTTTTAACATTTTTTCATAGTGTTTTATTGTATGTTTTTTTGCTTTAAAAATCACACTAAAAATCACAATAAAACAACTTGCAACTAAAAATCCAGGAATGATTTCATAAATTGCTATAAAATTTGAACCAAAATGTTTATAAAATATAACAGTTAAAGCTCCGCTAACCATTCCAGCTATTGCACCTTCTTTGCTCATATTTTTATAAAATAAAGAAAATAAAATAACACTTCCAAAGCTTGCACCAAAACCAGCCCAAGCGTAAGAAACTATACTTAAAATTTGACTTTGAGTATCAAGTGAAAGCATAAAAGCTATGCAAGCAACAGCTAAAACACCTAGACGTGATAATAAAGTAATATTTTTATCATTTGTTTTTCTTTTTAAGATTTGTGTATAAAAATCTTGCACCAAGCTAGAAGCGCATACTAGTAGTTGAGAACTCGTAGTACTCATTATAGCTGCTAAAATTGCACTGAGTAAAATTCCTGCCACCCAAGGATTAAAAAGCACTTGAGACATTACAATAAATATTCTTTCAGGATCATTTAAAGTAAGATTAAATTTGGCTATATAAGCAATACCTAAAAATCCTATCATAGCAGCACCAAATAAAGAAATTACCATCCAAGTTATACCTATAAAAGTTGCAGTAGGAATTTCTTTTACATTTTTTATAGAAATAAAGCGGATTAAAATGTGAGGTTGACCAAAATAACCAAGCCCCCATGCTAGGGTTGATACTACGACTAGCCAACCACCACCATCTAAACCAAAGGCTTGGGGTTTTACATCATTTATAGTAGAAAAAGCTTCGCCAAAGCCATCAAGTTCAAAAATCATCACAAAAGGAATGATGATTAATGAGCTCATCATTAAAAGTCCTTGTATCATATCAGTCCAGCATACAGCTTTATAACCACCTAAAAAAGTATATAAAACAATAACTAAAAATCCAATACTCAAGGCAAAAATATAAGGCAAATTAAATACACTTTCAAAAAGTTTAGCACCACTTACTAATCCAGCGCTAATGTAAATAGTAAAAAATACCAAAATAACTACCGCACAAATGCTTCTTAAAATATGCTTATCATCATGAAAGCGACTTTCGAAAAAATCAGGAATTGTAATACATTCTTTGGCTATTTGAGAAAAAATCTTTAATCTTTTAGCAACAAAAGTCCAGTTCAAAAACATACCAAAGCTTAAACCTATGGCTATATAAATTTGTCCCAAACCAGCTGCATATAAAGCACCAGGAAAAGCCATTAAAAGCCAACTACTCATATCAGAAGCACCTGCACTTAAGGCAGATATTACCGGCCCCATGGATGCATTACCAACAAAATAATCTTTACTATTTTGATTTTTTTTGTAAAAATAAAAACCTATAAAAAGCATTAAAAATGCATAGGTAATAAAAGTAATAACAATAGGATAAGAAAGTTCCACACTTTGTAAATTCATAAGTGTCCTTAAAAAATTTAAAAAACTATCATTTTACTTGTTTTATTTTAAAAAAACATTATAAAAATTATTTTTTATTTTTTATTTCAATGCTTTATAAAGTTTTTTTGTTACAATTTTCTAAAAAATTTAAGGAAAAATGATGAAAAATCTTTTGATTATAGGTGCAGGCGGTGTAAGTCGTGTTGCGACTGTAAAATGTGCAATGAATAGTGATATTTTTAGCAAAATAACTCTAGCAAGTAGAACTAAAAGTAAATGTGATGAAATAGCAGCTTTTATAAAAGAGCGTTTGGGTATAGAAATTCAAACTGAGCAAATAGATGCAGATGACACTGCTGCTGTTGTAGAACTTATCAAAAAAACAGGAGCTGAAATTTTACTAAATGTAGCTTTACCTTATCAGGATCTTACCTTAATGGATGCGTGTATTCAAACTAATATCCACTACGTAGATACTGCAAATTATGAACATCCTGATTTAGCTAAATTTGAATATAAAGAACAATGGGCAAGAAATGATAAATTTAAACAAGCAGGAATTTTAGGACTTTTAGGTAGCGGTTTTGATCCAGGTGTTACTAATGTATTTTGTGCTTATGCACAGCAAAATTTGTTTGATGAAATTCATTATATAGATATATTAGATTGCAATGCTGGAGATCATGGCTATGCCTTTGCAACTAATTTTAACCCTGAAATTAACTTAAGAGAAGTTTCTGCTAAAGGTCGTTACTGGGAAAATGGAAAATGGATAGAAACTGCACCTATGGAAATAAAAATGGAATGGGATTATCCTGAAGTAGGGGTAAAGGATAGCTATTTACTTTATCATGAGGAGCTTGAAAGCTTAGTAAAAAATATCAAAGGTTTAAAAAGAATAAGATTTTTTATGACTTTTGGGCAAAGCTATTTAACTCATATGAAATGTCTTGAAAATGTTGGTATGCTAGGTATTAAGCCTGTTATGCATCAAGGCAAAGAAATAATACCAATAGAATTTTTAAAAACACTACTTCCTGATCCTGCTAGTTTAGGCCCTCGCACTAAAGGTTATACTAATATAGGTTGTGTGATTCGTGGTGTAAAAGATGGAAAAGATAGACAAGTTTATATTTACAATGTTTGCAATCACGAAGAGTGCTTTAAAGAAACTGGAGCGCAAGCTGTGAGTTATACTACCGGAGTTCCTGCAATGATAGGAACAAAGTTAATTGCTAAAGGAATTTGGCAAGGAAAAGGTGTGTTTAACATGGAAGAATTTGAAGCTAAACCTTTTATGGATGAGTTAAATACTCAAGGACTTCCTTGGAAAATTATAGAAATGGAGCCAAATTTAGGAAAGTAATCTCAAGTCTTTTTTTTGACTTGAGAAAGTTTCAATAATGACACAATTATTATTAAGTATAGATTGGACACCTTTTTTAGTTTCCATAAAGCTTTCTATTATTACTTGTATAATTTTGTTTTGTTTTTGCATACCTCTTGCTTGGGTTTTTACTTTTAAGCAATTTAGAGCAAAAAAAATTCTAGAAACCATAATAACCTTACCTTTGGTTTTACCACCATCTGTTGTTGGTTTTTACTTGTTGATTTTGTTTTCAAAATACTCTTTTTTGGGTAATTTTTTAGAAAAACACTTTAATATCACTTTAGCTTTTACCTTTGAAGGTTTAGTGATAGCAAGTTGTATTTATTCTTTACCTTTTATGTTTAATCCTTTATATAATGCAATGTCTATGATTTCTAAAAATATTATAGAAGCTAGTTTTTCTTTGGGAAAAAATTCTTTCATCACACTTTTTAAAGTAATCTTACCTAGTATTAAACCAGCTATATTAAGTGCTTTGGTGATAAGTTTTGCACATACTATGGGTGAGTTTGGTATAGTATTAATGATAGGCGGTTCTTTAAGCGGAGAAACAAAAGTAGCTAGTATTGCTATATATGAAAGTATGGAAAATTTAGATTTTACCACAGCCCATATTTATAGTCTCATACTATTAATTTTTAGTTTTATTGTTTTACTAAGTGTGAATCTTCTTAATAAACAAAAAAGATAATATACTTAATCCATTTATTGTTTTCAAGTATTTTGAGTATAAATTTATCTAAATCAAGTTTTATCTTTAATTGTTTGTATTCTCTTTTACTTTCTTATTTATTATCTATATTTAAGATATTATTTTCTTTATATTTGACACGAAATTTTTCATATTTTATAATAACTCATATTCTATCATTTCCCACTATTTTTCTAAAAATTTACCACATGTTATAAACCAATATCCACAGTCCTTTTTTTATCCCCCCCCCCC